>CAZNBS010000026.1:0-1491 GCA_964570955.1 uncultured Burkholderiales bacterium
AGCGCCCGGCGAGGTAGGCGATCGAGCGCGCGGGCACGTTCTCGAACTCGGTGGTGACCGCCTGGGCGAGGCGCGCGAGCTCGTCGAGGGCGGACTGGTCGGTGCACTCGCCGCGAATGTGCCGGTCGGCCACCGCCGCGGCGGGCGCGCGGTCGCTCGGATCGAGCACCATCACGCGGTAGCCCATGCTCTGCGCGGCCATCGTGAACATGCGCCCGAGCTGACCGCCGCCGAGCAGGCCAAGGAACGCGCCGGGCTCGATCATGCGTCGCGCATCGTGCGCGGATGCGGGGATCGTCGCGACGGCGCGCTCACGGCTGGCCGGGCGGCAACGTCATCGCTCGCACCTTGCGCTCCTGCTCGGCACGGAACTGCGCCAGCCTGCCGGCCAACGCCTGGTCGTCCACCGCGAGCAGCGACACGGCGAACAGCCCGGCATTGACCGCACCGGCCTCACCGATGGCAAAGGTGGCGACGGGCACGCCTCGCGGCATCTGCACGATCGACAACAACGAGTCCATGCCCTGAAGATGCCGGCCGGGGACCGGAACGCCCAGCACCGGCACAGTGGTCTTGGCGGCGAGCATGCCGGGCAGATGCGCAGCGCCCCCGGCTCCGGCGATGATCGCGCGCAGACCGCGGCCGGCGGCAGCGGCGGCATACTCGAACATCATGTCAGGGGTGCGGTGGGCGGAGACGACCCGCGCTTCGCAGGGCACGGCGAAGCGCTCGAGCTGGGCGACGGCGTGCTGCATCACCTCCCAGTCGCTATCGCTGCCCATCACCACACCGATCAGCGGTGCGCTCATGCCAGACTCCCCTGCCCGTTCACTTCGATTCACTCAGCGTTGCTCGCCCACGCGCACGATCTTCATCGTGTTGGTCCCGCCCGGCAACCCGATGGGTTCGCCGAAGGCGACCACGATCAGATCTCCGGGCTTGACGACCCCGCTGCGCAGCAGCTTGTCCTCGGCCAGGCGCACGAGGGTCTCGCGGTTGTCGCCCTGGTACTGCAGCATCAGCGGGAACACCGAGCGGAACAGCGAGAGCTTGTAGCGTGTGGAGATTTCGGGCGTGAGCGCGTACACCGGCACACCGGAGTTCAGGCGCGACACCCACAGCGCAGTGGAACCGGACTGCGTGAGCGCTGCGATCGCCTTGACCTTCAGGTGGTAGGCGGTGAACAGCGCCGCCATCGCGATCGACTGGTCGATGCGCGTGAAGACGCGGTCCAGGAACTCGCGATCGAGCGTGACCTCGGTCGACTTCTCCGCCTCCAGGCACACGCGCGCCATCGCCTCGACGGTCTCCACCGGGTAGCGGCCGGAGGCCGTCTCGGCCGAGAGCATGACCGCGTCGGTCCCGTCGAGAACGGCGTTCGCGACGTCGGACACTTCCGCGCGCGTGGGCACGGGACTGGTGATCATCGACTCCATCATCTGCGTGGCGGTGATGGTCACCTTGTTGCGTTCGCGCGCCATGCGGATCATG
>CAZNBS010000026.1:1501-29592 GCA_964570955.1 uncultured Burkholderiales bacterium
GGATGAACTCGGTGATATTGATCTCCACGCGGCGCCACCATGATCGCGTCGGACGCCTCCAGGATCTCCGGCAGCGCGCCGATCGCCTCGGCGCGCTCCACCTTGGCGATGAGCAGCGCGTGTCCGCCCGCCGCGCGCAGCAGCTCGCGCGCCATGGTCATGTCCGCACCGCTCTTGGGGAAGGAAACGGCGAGGAAGTCCACCTTCAGACCAGCCGCGGTCCTGATGTCTTCCATGTCCTTGGCAGTCAACGCCGGTGCGGTCAAGCCTCCGCCCTGCCGGTTGATGCCCTTGTTGTTGGACAGAGTTCCGCCGTGCCGAACCGTGGTGACGATCTCCGGCGCCCGCACGTCGATGACGTCGAGCACGATGCGGCCGTCATCCAGCAGCAGCACGTCGCCGGCCTGCACGTCGTGCACCAGGTCGCGATAGTCCAGGCCGACGCGCTCCTGGGAGCCGAGGCTGCAGTCGGCGTCCAGCACGAAGCGCTCGCCCTTGGCGAGCTGAATCCTGTCCTGCTCGAACTTTCCGACGCGGATCTTCGGCCCCTGCAGGTCGGCCATGATGCCGACGGTGCGGCCCAGCTCGCGCGCCACGTCCCGCACCAGCGCCGCGCGCCGCGTGTGATCCTCCGCGGTGCCATGCGAGAAGTTCAGCCGCACGACGTCCACGCCCGCGGCGACCATGCGTGCAAGCACCTCTCGCTCGGAACTGGCGGGCCCCAGGGTGGCGACGATCTTGGTACTGCGCTGGATGGCAGGGAGCTCCACGGGTCAGCCCTTGGCGCGCGATTCTAGGATTTCCACCGCGGGAAGCTTCTTGCCCTCGAGGAACTCGAGGAAGGCGCCGCCCGCCGTGGACACGTAGCCGATGCGCTCGGTCACGCCGAACTTCGCCAGCGCCGCAACGGTCTCGCCGCCGCCCGCGAGCGAGAACGCGGAGGAGCCGACGATCGCCTGCGCGAGCGCCTTCGTGCCGCCGGCGAATTGATCGTATTCGAATACGCCCAGCGGGCCGTTCCAGACGACGGTGCCGGCGCGCGCGACCAGCGCGCCGAGCGCGGCCGCCGTCTTCGGGCCGACGTCGAGGATGAGGTCGTCATCGGCCACCTCGGACACCGCTTTCGTCGTCGCGCTCGCCGTGGCGGAGAATTCCTTGGCGCACACCACGTCGACGGGCAGCGGCACCGAGCCGCCCTTCGCGGCGAGCCGCGCTGTGACGCGCTGCGCCTCCCCGACCAGGTCCGGCTCAGCCAGCGACTTGCCGATCTTCAAGCCCGCCGCGAGCATGAAGGTGTTTGCGATCCCACCGCCGACGATCAGCTGATCGACCTTCTCCGCGAGCTGGTCGAGCACGGTCAGCTTGGTCGAGACCTTGGCGCCGCCGACGATCGCGACCAGGGGCCGCGCCGGTTTCTCCAGCGCCTTGGTCAGCGCCTCGAGCTCGCGCGCGAGCAACGGCCCCGCGCAGGCGACCGGCGCGAAGCGCGCGACGCCGTGCGTGGTTGCCTCCGCGCGGTGTGCAGTGGCGAAGGCGTCGTTGACATAGACGTCGCACAGCGACGCGATCTTGCGCGAGAGCGCTTCATCGTTCTTCTTCTCCCCCTTGTTGAAGCGGCAGTTCTCGAGCAGTACCACGGCACCCGGCTCGATCGAAACGCCGTCCAGCCAGTCACGCAGCAGGGGGACCTCCCGCCCGATCAGTTCCGACAGTCGTCTCGCCACCGGCGCGAGCGACTCGGCTTGATCGAACTGCCCTTCCGTGGGACGGCCCAGGTGCGAGACCAACATCAGCCGCGCGCCCTGATCCAGGGCGGCGCGGATGCCGGGCAGCGATGCGCGGATGCGCGTGTCGTCGATGATCCGCCCATCCTGCAGCGGTACGTTGAAGTCCTCCCGCACCAGCACACGCTTGCCGGCAAGGGAGAGATCGGACATCTTCAGGATGGGCATGGTCACGCGGCCAGGCAGGTGGAGGGAGTTTCCCGCTCGCTCACGAGACGCTACCTGGCATTCATCAAGGCCACGGTGGTGTCGAGCATGCGGTTGCTGAAGCCCCATTCGTTGTCGTACCAGCTCGACACCTTCACCAGCGTCCCCTCCGCCACCTTGGTCAGGGTCGCATCGAAGATGCTGGAGTGCGGGTCGTGGTTGAAATCGACCGAGACCAGGGGCGCCGTGTTGTACGCCAGGATGCCCTTGAGTTCACCTTCGGCTGCGGCCTTCAGCACGCCGTTCACCTCGTCGACCGAGGTTGCACGCTTGGCGGTGAAGGTCAGGTCGACGATGGACACGTTGATGGTCGGAACGCGGATGGCGTAGCCGTCGAGCTTGCCGTTGAGCTCGGGCAGCACCAGGCCGACCGCCGCCGCGGCGCCGGTCTTGGTCGGGATCATCGACTGCGTGGCCGAGCGGGCGCGGCGCAGGTCCTCGTGGTAGACGTCTGTGAGCACCTGATCGTTGGTGTAGGCGTGAATGGTGGTCATCAATCCGGCCACCACCCCGATCTTGTCGTGCAGGGGCTTGACCAGCGGCGCCAGGCAGTTGGTCGTGCACGAGGCATTTGAGATGACGGTATGGCTCGCCTTGAGGGTGCCGTGGTTGACGCCGTAGACCACCGTCGCGTCGACGTCCTTGCCGCCCGGCGCGGAGATGATGACCTTCTTCGCACCCCCCTTGAGATGGGCGGAAGCCTTTTCCTTGCTCGTGAAGAAACCGGTGCACTCGAGTACGACGTCGACGCCCAGATCGCCCCAGGGCAGCTGCGCGGGATCGCGCTGCGCGAGCACACGGATGCGATCGCCGTTGACGACCATCGCATCGCCGTCGACCTCGACCGTCCCCTTGAACTTGCCATGCGCGGTGTCATAGCGGGTGAGGTGCGCGTTGGTGTCCGGGCTCCCCAGATCGTTCACGGCGACGATCTGCAGGTCCTTGCTACGGCCCGACTCGTAGAAGGCGCGCAGGATATTGCGTCCGATTCGGCCGTAGCCGTTGATTGCGATCCGGATGGCCATGTACTCGATCCTCGCGTGTCGTTTCTGAAACAGGCGATTTTACTGCACCGCCGACGCGGGCACCTTCCAGATGAAGCCGGATGCCGCGCTCAATGCTTGCGCGCGAGCGCTGCCGCCAGGCCGCGCAGCGCCGGGTTGTCCGCCGTGACGACCAGCGTGGCGACGCCCGCCAGGTAGGAAGAGAAGCGCCCCTTGTGCTCGAAGCGCTGCCGGAAGGGAGAGGCGTCGAACGACAGGCCGAGCCTGGGGACAATGCCTCCGCCGAGGTAGACGCCGCCGCGTGCACCCAGCGTCAGGGCGAGATCGGCGGCTGCGGTGCCGAGCACCGCGCAGAACACCTCCAAGGCCTCGACACAGTGTCGGTCGCTGCCCTCGACTGCGGCAGCCGAGACCTGGCTGGGCGCCAACCCCCTGGGCACCTGGCGGTCGACCTTGCACAATGCTTCATAGATGTTGACCAGCCCCGGGCCGCTCACCAGACGCTCCGCGGACACATGCCCGTAGCCGTCACGCAGCACCTGCAGGAGCGCATCCTCGCGCGCCGTCATGGGACTGAACGCTGCGTGGCCGCCTTCTCCTTCGAGTGCCACCCAGTGATCGCCGCAGGGAATCAGTCCGGACACGCCCAGTCCGGTGCCGGGCCCGATGAGGGCCTTCGCCACACCAGGTTCGCAGCGTCCACGCCCGACCTGGCGCAGCGCTGCGTCGGGCAACACCGGAAGGGAGAGCGCCAGCGCGGTGAAGTCGTTCAGGACCAGCAGCCGCTCGAAGCCGAACTGGCGGCGCGTCTGTTCCACCGAAAAGGCCCAGGGACTGTTGGTGAGCCGGATCAGGTCGCCGGTGACGGCGGTGGCCACGTCGATGGCGGCCTCGCGCACGGTCGGCTGACCGACCGCCGCGAGATACGCGCGCGCAGCGCTCTCGAAGCCGATGAAATCGGCACTGCGATAGCCGATGGTCTGTTCGGGCTCGACGCTGCCGCGTGCGACCAGGGCAAAGCGGACGTTGGTGCCTCCGATGTCGGCCAGCAGCCCGTAGCCCGCGTCCGCCCCGGCGTCGCTCACGTACGCAGCACACCCTTGACGGTCTGCACCACGTGGTCCGCCGTGAATCCGAAATACTGGAACAGTTCGCCGGCGGGCGCGGACTCGCCGAAGCGGTCGAGGCCGATCACCGCGCCCTCGAGGCCGACGTACTTGCGCCAGAAGTCGCCGATGCCTGCTTCCACTGCGACGCGCACGACGCCGGCGGGAAGGACGGCAGCGCGATAGGCGGCAGGTTGACGGTCGAACACCGTGGTCGAGGGCATGGACACGACGCGCACGTGGATGTTCTCGGCTGCGAGCTGCTCGCGTGCCTTGAGCGCTAGCGCGACTTCCGAGCCGGTGGCGATCAGCACCGCGCGTGCCGGACCCTCGGCCTCGGCCAGTACGTAGCCGCCACGGCGCACGTCGTCGATCTGTTGCGCGTTGCGGCTGACGAAGGGCAGGTTCTGGCGGGATAGCAGTAGCGAGGTCGGACCGTCGTGCCGCTCAATGGCACAGATCCACGCCACTGCCGTCTCCAGCGTGTCGCACGGGCGCCAGACGTCCATGTAGGGAATGTAGCGCAGCGTCGCGGCGTGCTCGACCGGCTGGTGCGTCGGTCCATCCTCGCCCAGTCCGATGGAATCGTGGGTGAACACCGAGATGTTGCGCGCCTTCATGAGCGCAGCCATGCGCAGCGCGTTGCGCGAGTAGTCCGAGAAGGTGAGGAAGGTTCCGCCGTAGGGAACGAAACCGCCGTGCAGCGACACGCCGTTGAGGATCGCGCTCATGCCGAACTCGCGGACCCCGAAGAACACGTAGTTGCCGCCGTCGGCAGCGCGCACCGGGCGGGACCCCGACCACATGGTGAGGTTGGAGGAGGAGAGATCTGCGGATCCCCCGACCAGCTCGGGTAGCCGGGAGGCGAGCGCCTCGATCGCATTCTGCGATGCCTTGCGCGTGGCGATGTTCTCCGCCTTTGCAGCGACCGCCGCGACCAACGCCTGCGCGACACGATCCCAGTCGTCGGGCAACCTGCCGGCCATGCGACGCTCGAACTGCGCGGCGAGTTCCGGATGCGCCCGCGCGTACTCGTCGAAGCGATTGCGCCACAGCTTCTCCAGACCGGCCCCGCGCACGCGCGCGTCCCAGCCCTCGTACACCGACTGGGGGATGTCGAAGGGTGCATGCTCCCAGCCGAGATTCGCGCGCGTGGCAGCCACCTCCTTGTCTCCGAGCGCGGCGCCGTGCACCTCGTGCGTGTCGGCCTTGTTCGGGGAGCCCTTGCCGATGACGGTCTTGCAGCGGATGAGCGTGGGCCGGTCGGTGATGCCCTTGGCCGCCTGGACGGCGGCGTTCACGGCCTCAGAGTCATGACCATCCACGCCCGAGATCACGTGCCAGCCGTAGGCCTCGAAACGGCGGGTGGTGTCGTCGGTGAACCAGCCCTGAACGTGTCCATCGATGGAGATGCCGTTGTCGTCGTACAACGCGATCAGCTTTCCGAGTCGCAGCGTACCGGCCAGCGAACACGCCTCGTGCGAGATGCCCTCCATCAGGCAACCGTCGCCGAGGAATACGTAGGTGTGGTGATCGACGATCGGGTGTCCGGGGCGATTGAACTCCGCTGCGAGCATCTTCTCCGCGAGCGCCATCCCCACGGCGTTCGCCAGCCCCTGTCCCAGCGGGCCGGTGGTGGTCTCGACTCCCGGTGTCATGCCGTATTCGGGATGGCCCGGCGTCTTCGAGTGCAGCTGGCGGAAGCGCTGCAGCTCGCTCATGGGCAGATCGAATCCGCTCAAGTGCAGCAGGGCGTAGAGCAGCATCGAGCCGTGCCCGTTGGACAGCACGAAACGGTCGCGGTCGGGCCAGTCCGGATTGCAGGGATTGAAGCGAAGATGCCGGTTCCACACCACCTCGGCAATCTCCGCCATGCCCATCGGCATGCCGGGGTGTCCCGAATTTGCCTTCTGCACGGCGTCCATCGCCAGTGCGCGCAGCGCGTTGGCCAGTTCTTTTCGCGTTGCCATCGAATGGGGTCCCTTTGAAATCTCGCGCGCGGGCAGTGGGTGGCACGGCAGGCGGCGTCGCGGAAACCCGCGATTATAGGTGAGAACCCTGGCGGTCCCCGGGGCCGAAATGGCCCCAGCCGCCTCTACTGCTCGCGGCGGTTGAGCTTGATCCCCAGCTGCTTGAGCTTGCGATACAGATGGGTGCGCTCCAGGCCCACGCGCTCGGCGACCTTGCTCATGTTCGCCCCTTCGCGCGCGATGTGGTACTCGAAATAGGCGCGCTCGAATGCGTCGCGCGCGTCGCGCAGCTCGCAGTCCAGGCTGAGCCCGGCGACCGAGCCCGGCTGCACGCCGTCGACCTGTGCCAGCGCCATGTTCACGTCGCTCAGGCCCAGTTCGGCGCCGGAGGCGAGCAGCGCCATGCTGCGCAGCGCGTTCTCCAGCTGCGCCAGATTGCCCGGCCAGTCGTAGACGCGCAGTGCATTGAGCGCGGCGGTGCTGAGCGTGCGCGGGGGCACCGACCTGCTCTCGACCATGCGCCCGAGCATCAGCCGCGCGAGCTCCGGAATGTCCTCGGCGTGTTCCCGCAGGCTGGGCACGCGCAACTGCGTCTGCGACACCGCGGCGAGCAGGCGCGAATCGAATCTGCCTTCGGACACCAGCCGCGGCAGCGCCTGGCAACTCGACGCGATCAGCCGCGTGCGCCCGCGCTCCAGGGATGGCAGCAGGGCCAGCAGGTTGCGCTGTTGCTGGGCGCTGAGCTCGGCGATCTCGCGGATGAACAGCGTGCCCTCCGCGGCGCGAGTGGGCAGGTCTCCGAACGGATCGTCCAGGCATTTGTAGTGGTCCGGTTCCACCCACGGCGTATTGGGCTGGTGCAGAGCGCGTGCACAGGTACGCTTGCCGACCCCGGGTTCGCCCACGATCAGCAGCGGTAGCTTGAGGCTCTTCAGCGCCTCGAGCCGCGTGCGCAGCTCGCTCACGATAGCGGCTTTGCCCAGGTATGCCGGCGACATCTGCCCCTGGCTCTGCGCGACCGGCGGCTGGCGCAGCGCCTGCCCGACGGTCGACAGCAGTTTCTGCAGCGCAATCGGCTTCTCGAGGAAGGCGTAGGCACCCATGCGCGTGGCCTCCACCGCAGTGTCGATCGTTCCGTGACCTGACATCATCACCACCGGCATCGTGAGCTGGCCGGTGGTGGCCCATTCCTTGAGCAGCGTGATCCCGTCGGTGTCGGGCATCCAGATATCCAGCAGCACGAGGTCCGGACGCGCGCGGTTGCGCAGCATGCGCGCCTCGCCGGCGTTTTCCGCCAGCCTGACCTCATGCCCTTCCTCTCCGAGGATCTCGGAGAGCAGTTCGCGGATGCCCATTTCGTCGTCGACAACGAGTATCTGGCTCATGGCAACTATCAGACTCTCAGGTTCCCTGGCGCCGGCAGCGGCTGCGCAGATGCAAGCGCGAACGGCAGCCGGATTCGCACCTGCGCGCCGGCATCGCCCGCATTCGACAGCTGAATACTACCGCTGTGCTCCTCGACAATCTTCTTCACGATCGCCAGTCCCAGTCCGGTGCCCTTTGCCTTCGTTGTCACGTAGGGTTCGAAGGCCCGCGACAGGATCTCGGGTGGAAAGCCCGCGCCGTTGTCGCTCACCTCGAGCAGCGCGCCGTGCCCCTCTGCGGTCGTGCGCACGTGGATGCGCGCTGGCGTGGTCGCGGAGACGGCATGCTCGGCATTCTGCAGCAGGTTGTGGATGACCTGGCGCAGCCGCGCAGGATCGCCGAGTACCGGCGGCAACGAATCGTCGAGGCTCAGCGTCACCACGGACTTGTGTCCCTCGTACAGTGCGAGCACGTCGCGCACGAGCTGGTTCAGATCGAGCGGCTGCAGCTGCGTGTCGGGCGTGCGCGCGTACTGGCTGAACGCGTCGACCATGCCCTTGAGCTGGGACACCTGGCTGACGATGGTGCGCGTCGAGCGCGAGAGCATCTGCGCATCCGCGGGGTCGAGCTTGTCGGCGAGGCGATGCTCGAGCCGCTCCGCCGAGAGCTGGATGGGAGTGAGCGGGTTCTTGATCTCGTGCGCCAGCCGCCGCGCGACCTCACCCCACGCCGCATAGCGCTGCGCCTGCAGCAGGCGGGTGATGTCATCGAATACCACGACGAACCCCGCGTCCCCCCCGACCTGAAGGACGCTGCCACGCAACAGGAGCACCTTGCCCTCGCCATTGACCTCGAGCTGCTTCTCCCACGACTCGGGCCGTGCATCGGCGATTGCCGCCCCGACCGCATCGGCGACATCGCTCAGGTGCGGGAAGCGGGCCGTCCATTCGGAAACGCCGATGCCGGTCAGGGTGTCCAGATCCAAGCGAAGGATGCGGCTGGCGCTGGGATTGGCCGAGCGCAGGCGGCCTGCTCCATCGAACGAGAGCACCCCGGCGGAGAGCTTGGCCAGGATCGTCTCCAGATAGGCATTGGCTGCCTCGAGCTGCTTCTGGTTGCCCAGCGCCGAGGCGCGCGCGTCGGCCAGTTGGCGCGTCATGGTGTTGAACGACTCGGTCAGCACGCCGAGCTCGTCATGACTGCGCACCGGATGGCGCAAGCTGAAATCACCCTGTGCGACCGCGCGCGTGCCGGCCGCGAGCATGACCAGCGGTGCGGTCAGCCGCTCGCTGAACAGGATCGCCAGCACCAGCGCGGAGAGCAGAGCGAGCAGCAGAGAAAGCGTGAGCGACAGGCCATAGAGACGCTTGAGACCGCCCCGCGCGAGCGCGATTTCCTGATAGTCCTGGTACAGCGACTGCACGGTGCTCATGTCCTGGGCCAGCGGCTCGGCCACGGGCTGGACCAGCTGCAGCGCGAGCGTGCCGTCAGCCGTGTTGAGCGGAACCGCGACGACCAGGGTAAGTCCCTCACTACCCTCCTGGCGCACCTCGCGAAAGGACTGCTGCAGGAGGATCTGGCGCGACGCTGCCGCCGGCAGCGGCACGGGGATGAGTGCCGAGGCGTCCATCGAGGAGAACGCCAACGGTCTGCCGTCCGCGGTGAACACCGAGACCTCCGACAGACCGCCCCGCTCGCGCAGCGTGTTGAGCATCCGCGTGCGCTGGGTCGCACCGGCATCCTCGACTGCAACCGCAATCGATTCGGCTTCGCGCGCCAGTTCCCCCAGCATGTTCTCGAGCGTCGTCCGTCCGAGCGCGAGACCCCCTTCCAGGGCCTTCTCGACGCGCACGTCGAACCAGGATTCGATGCTCTTGTTGAGGAACTGGACCGACACTGCGTAGACCAGCGCGCCGGGCAGCAGCGCCACCAGCGCGAACAGCAACACCAGGCGCAGCGTGAGCTTGGCGCCGAACAACCGCGCAATGAGGCGACGTCGCAGCGCGAGCAGCTGGTAGCCCACCAGCAGCATCAGGACGAGCACGAGCACGACGCCCATCAGCAGCAGCAGACGCAGGTCGGCGGCGAACAAGGGGGTGTTCGCACTGGCCGTGGACAGCAAGTACAGCATCACTGCCCCCATCACCAGGATGAGTGCGATGAGCAGCTTCATCCCGCGTGAGATGAGCGAGCGGCGGATTGTGTGCAGCGGCGTGGTCACGGCTTGAACGTCCAGCGATACCAGTCGGACGACAGGTTCCAGTCGCGCGAGCCGATCGCATCGAGCTGAAGAGGCTTGGGCAGCTTCCCAGTGTCCAGGCGCAGGCGCACGCCGGCGATGTAGACCACGCCCGGCTCGATGTTCCCGTCCTTGACGACGGTGTCGAACCGAACCCGGCCGAGCACGGCGAGGGCCTGCTCGACGCTGTCGAAGGTCTGATGGAAACCGCCGAGCGACAATCGATACTGGCGGGTGAGCGCGTTGTACGAGAGCCGGTATTCGACATCCCGACCCGCCAGCTGCTTGTTCCAGAAATTGAGCGTCCACCAGCGCGGATACACGAGCTCGAACTCCGCGACGAAGGTCAGGCCCAGGCCTCTGACCAGGGCGTCCTCGAGCGTGGGTGAGAGATCGACGTCGTAGCGCGCCTGCAGCGAGTAGCCGCCCTCGGATGGACTCAGCTGGGCGGACTTGATGGAAATGCCCTGGGCGAACGCGGCGCCCGCGAGCAGGGACAACAACGCCATGGCGACCACGGCCAGGCGCCGGACCCACCGCGGCGATGTCCGGTCATGCATCCAGGGGAGGCGCTTGCACGGTGCGCTTCTCGAGCAGGGCATAGAAGAAACCGTCGTGCGCCTCGCGCGGGAGGATCTGCCCGTCGTCCTGCGGGAAGTCGCGCAGCGGCAGGCGCGCAGCGTCCCGATGCGCGTCGAGGAACGCGACGATCTGCGCGCTTGTTTCCTCGGGGAAGATCGAACAGGTGACGAAAAGCAATTTACCACCCGGCGCAAGCGTTTGCCATAACGCGGCGAGCAGGCGGCTCTGCTCGGCAGCGAGTTGCACGATGTCCTCCTCGCGTCGCAGCCACTTGCTGTCGGGATGTCGCCGCACTACACCGGAGGCACTGCAGGGTGCATCGAGCAGGATGCGGTCGAACGGGCGTGCATCCCACCAGGTTGAGGTCACCGCGGCATCGGCCGCGGACAGCACCGCGTGCAGATGCAAACGCTGCAAGTTGTCACGCACGCGCTCGAGACGGGCGGCGTCGCGGTCCAGCGCCAACAGATCCACTTGCGCGCACTCCAGGATGTGGGCGCTCTTGCCGCCGGGCGCCGCGCAGGCATCTAGCACGCGCTGCCCGGTGCGAAGGGCGAGCAGGGGCGCGGCGAACTGCGCACCCAGGTCCTGCACCGACACCATGCCCTGGTCGAACCCGGGCAGCCGCTGCGTGGCGACCGGATGCGCGAGTCGGACGGCCGCACGCGTTTCCACCCTGTGCTCGATGCCCTCGGCGCGCAGCAGAGCGCGATACGCCTCGAGGTCGATGCGGCGCTGGTTCACGCGCAGGGTCATCGGGGGATGCGTGTTGCCTGCCTCCAGGATCTCGCGCCAGGCGTCCGGCCAGGCCGTGCGCACGCGATCGATCCACCACTGCGGATAGGAGTAGCGACCGACTTCCGAGCCGGTGCGCGCACGCTCCAGATATGCTTCGGATGCGCGCAGGAAACTGCGAAGCACCGCATTGACGAGACCTTGCGCGCTGCGCAGGCCGATGTGGCCGCAAGTGCGCACTGCGGAGTCGACGACGGCATGCGCCGGCGCCCTGGTCCAGCCGAGCTGGTAGAGCGCCACCAGGAGCAGCGCTTCGAGCGGTGCGTCCGTCAGGGGCTTGCGCAGCAATTGGGCAAGAACCTCCCGCAGGGTGCCGAGCCAGCGACAGGACCCGTAGGCGATGTCCTGGATCGCGCCCCACGCCGAGCCGTCGATCCAGCCATCGTGCTCCCGGATGGCGTTGAGCGTGGGAGTGAGACTGCGTCCCTGCAGCACCGCCAACAGCGACTGGCAGGCATGGCGCTGGACCTCGATCACGCGACGCCGCCCAGCCGCCGTCCCCGTTCCAGTCCGGCCCCACGCTGGAAGTCGCGGATTGAAAGACGCCGGCCGCCCGCTCGCTGAAGCTCATCGAGCGCCAATGCGCCCTCCCCGCAGGCGACGACAACGGATTCGGCATCGGCCGCCTCCACCGTTCCCGGGGCATTGCTGCCGCCCGCAACAGGGTGCGCAGTCCAGATCTTCAGCGGCTCTCCCCCGATGCTGGAGAACGCGCCGGGATAGGGGTTGAAGGCCCGCACCTGCCGATCGATGTCGATCGCGCTCCAGGTCCAATCGATGCGCGCTTCATCCTTCTCCACCTTCGCCGCATAGGTTGCGCCCGCCGACGACTGTGCAACGGCGCGCGCCGTGCCCGCGACGAGCTGGTCCAGTGCGCGCACGAGACATTGGCCACCCAGCCCGGCCAGGCGCTCGTGGAGGCTGCCGGCCGTCTCGCGCGCCGCGATGGGAATCGCTTCCCGCAACAGGACAGGACCGGTATCCAGCCCCGCATCCATCTGCATGATGCTGATGCCGGTTTGTGTGTCCCCGGCAAGAATCGCGCGCTGGATCGGCGCTGCGCCTCGCCAGCGCGGGAGGAGGGAGGCATGGATGTTGAGGCAACCGAGCGGGAAGGCGTCCAGGACGGATTGCGGCAGTATCAGCCCATAGGCAGCCACGACCATGAGCGCGGCGTCGGTCCCTGCCAGTTCCTCGCGCGCGTCATCGCCTTTGAGCGTCACGGGCTGACTGACCGGGATGCCGCGCGCCAGGGCCAGCTCCTTGACCGCCGAGGCGCGTAGCGCCATGCCCCGGCCGGCCGGGCGATCGGGCTGGGTCAGCACGAGCGCCACGTCATGGCCGGCGTCGAGCAGCGCCTGCAGCGCCGCGGCGGCAAAAGCCGGGGTGCCGGCGAACACCAGCCGCATCACAACACCTTGCGCTGATTCTTCTTCAGCTTCGCGACGATGCGGCTCTGCTTCAGGCGCGACAGGTATTCCACGAACACGCGCCCCTTCAGGTGATCCATCTCGTGCTGGATGCATACGGCGAGCAGGCCGTCCGTCTCCAGGGAGAAGCGCTTGCCCTCGGCGTCCAGGGCCTCCACCCGGATCCATTCGGCCCGGGTCACCTTCTCGTAGATGCCGGGCACGGAGAGGCAACCTTCCTCGTACTCTGCCTCGCCGCGAGAGCCGATGATGACGGGATTGATGAACACCTGGAGCTGATCGTGTGTCTCGGACAGGTCGATCACGATCATCTGCTCGTGCACGTCGACCTGCGTCGCGGCCAGTCCGATCCCCGGCGCGGCGTACATGGTCTCCGCCATGTCCCTAACGAGTTGGCGAATCCGGTCGTTAATGTCCCCGACCGGGGCCGCGACACGGTGAAGGCGTTCGTCCGGGTAATGAAGGATAGGCAGCAAAGCCATCTTGCTAATCTTTTGAACAACCTGCAGAAATTCTCGGGATACCGCCGAGCCGCCGGCCTGGGCCGGCGGGCTGGTGCGGTTCTTGTAACCGCGCGCCCATGCGTTGCGTGCGACCCGTCGGGAGACTGCTTTATGCGCAGAATTATATCGGTAGTGCCCTTAATATTCGGTCTGGCCCTGCCTGTGACAAGTGCCGGTGCCGACGACGCTGAGGTCGTCGCGCCGGAGGCCGCCGTGGATCAGGGCGCGCCAGCCGCCACGTCCGGGGGTGAGCCGCTGCTCCAGAATCCCGTGCCGGACCGCTACGTGGTGAAGCAGGGCGACACGTTGTGGGACATCTCCGCCCGATTCCTGCGCACCCCCTGGCGCTGGCCGGAGGTGTGGGGGATCAACAAGGACGCCATCAACAACCCGCATCTGATCTACCCCGGGGACGTGGTGATCCTCGACCTCTCTGGTGCTACACCGCGCCTTCGTCTGGATGGCACCGAGGATGGCGGCGCCTCGCGCTGGACCAACCCGGAGATGCAGTTGTCGCGGCTCAGTCCGCAGATGCGCTCGAGCGACCTGGCGAAGATGCCGATCCCGACCATCCCTGCCAAGCTGATCGAGCCCTTCCTCGCCCGCACCCTGATCGTCGACGCCGCGCAGGTCGCCGCGGCTCCGACCATCGTCGCGGCGACCGACAATCGGGTAGCCGTTTCCGCCGGGGACACCGCCTACGTGACGGGTCTCACGGACGCAACGCAGCCGCGCTGGCAGGTGTATCGCCAGGGCCGCGTGTTCCAGGATCCAGACTCCAAGGAGGTCCTGGGCTTCGAAGCGGTGTATCTGGGCGATGCGGACGTGCAGGGCAGCGGCAGCGTGAGCACGATGCACATTGCCAAGGCCTCCCAGGAGATCACGGTCGGCGACAAGCTGGCCATCGCCCCGCCACAGCACAGTGCGCCATTCGTCCCGCGTGCGCCCGACCAAGAGATCAAGGGCAAGGTCATCGCCGGTTCGGACAACAGCGTCTATGAAATGGCGCCGTATTCCACTATCATAATCAACCAGGGCGAGCGCAACGGCCTGCAGACCGGCCACGTGCTCGGTCTGTACCACAGCGAGGGGAGCATTCCGAACGGCCGCAACAAGCCGATTCCGCTGCCCGAGCAACGCTACGGACTCGTCCTGGTGTTCCGGGTATTCGACAAGATGGCCTACGGGCTGGTCATGTCGGCCAGCAGACCCGTGCACGTGCTGGATACCGTGCGTAACCCGTAGTCACTCCATGGAGGCCGGCCGATCGATCGTCACATCACGCGACATGACATCGAAGACTGGCTGCGCCTCTCTTTGGCCCCTGGGATCGGCGCCACCACGCTTCGCCGACTCCTGGAGGTCTTCGGAACCGCGCGTCGGATTCTCGACGCGCAGGAGCGCGAGCTAGGCGCCATCCTCGGGACGCAGGCGCTGGCCGCCTTCCGGCGCGCGCCTGCCCCCGCCGAGCTCGCCCCCGCGCATGCCTGGCTCCGCGAGCCCGGCCATCACCTGGTCTGTCTTGCAGACCCCGCCTATCCGTCCCGACTGCGCAACGTTCCGGATGCGCCGGTGCTGTTGTACGTCGCGGGCGACGTCGCGCTGCTGGACAAGCCGGCGCTCGCCATCGTCGGCAGCCGCTCGCCGACGCCACGCGGAGCGGCCGACGCGCGTGCATTCGCCAAGGCGCTGAGCGATGCCGGGCTGTGCATTGTCAGCGGACTCGCGCTCGGCATCGACGCCGCCGCTCATCGAGGCGGGCTGGACGGCGTGTCGTCGAGCATCGCCGTGGTCGGAACCGGCATTGACCGCATCTATCCTCCCGCCAACGCAAGGTTGACGCGCGAGATCGCCGAATGCGGCGCCATCGTCTCCGAATTCCCGCTGGGCACGCCTCCGATGCGTCCGAACTTCCCGCGCAGGAACCGCATCATCGGCGGCATCGGACTCGGTTGCCTGGTGGTGGAAGCGGCGATGCACAGTGGATCGCTGATCACCGCGAAGGAAGCAGCCGACTACGGCCGCGACGTCTTCGCACTGCCCGGTTCGATCCACTCACCGCTTTCGAAGGGCTGCCACTGGTTGATCAAGCAGGGCGCGAAACTCGTCGAATGTGCCGACGATGTCCTGCAGGAGCTCGGCATGGCGGTGGCCAGCGCAAGTCGTATCCCCGAATCCCGCAGGGCACCCCCGGATTGCGAAGCGCAGCTGTTGGCCGCACTTGGCACGGAGACGCTTTGCGTCGATGTGTTGTGCGAGCGCACGGGCTTGACTGCCGAAGTTGCTTCGGCCATGCTGTTGACACTCGAGTTGGATGGTTACGTCGCACGTTTGGCAGGCGGCCTCTATCAAAGCCTGCATTGAGTGCCGGTGCACCACCTCGACAGCGGGCGCGATGATCGCCCGACGCGGCAGCCGATCGGCCCCTGGCCTGGTCGCTGCCGGCATCAGTACGGGAACCTCGGGGTCGACTCGACGAAACGCTGCGCGGCCTAACAGAGGCCGGACGAGCGGACGATCCCCGGTATGCAAGGCATGCCCCCGATGGGTTTCCCTTAATTTTTCGTGTAGTGGAGTAAGTCACGGGCGTGCTCGCGGTCCCGTGCCGTTCCCGAGGTGAGTGACTGCGCCATAGAACCACTGGCGCGCAACGGGACCGGTACGCCGCAGCGGACATGACCGGAATGCGCGGTACGCCCGCCGGTCGGGGGTTGCCGTGCCCGCAACCGGACAGGAAATGGCGGCGACGCGCCAGGTGCGCGGCCGCGGCAACCAACAACCGACGTACATCTGCACCAGCTGCCAATGGCGAACAACCTCCTGATCGTAGAGTCGCCCTCCAAGGCGAAAACCCTGAAGAAATACCTGGGTGGAGATTTCGAAGTCCTGGCCTCGTACGGCCATGTCCGCGACCTCGAAGCCAAGGAAGGCGCCGTGGACCCCGATCAGGACTTCGCGATGCGCTACGCCTTGATCGAGCGCAACAAGAAGCACGTGGACGCGATCGCCCGCGCGGCCGACAATGCCTCCCAGATCCTCCTCGCGACCGACCCGGACAGGGAGGGCGAGGCGATCGCCTGGCACTTGTCGGAGATCCTCCGCGGGCGCAAGGCCCTGCGCAGCCGGCCAATCAAGCGCGTGGTGTTCTACGAGATCACCGAGTCGGCGGTGAAGGAAGGCGTGGAGAATCCGCGCGACATATCCATGCCGCTGGTCAACGCCCAGCAGGCACGCCGCGCCCTCGACCACCTGGTCGGATTCAACCTGTCTCCGCTGTTGTGGCGGAAGATCGGTCCGAGCCTGTCTGCCGGACGCGTGCAGAGTCCCGCCCTTCGACTGATCGTCGAACGCGAGCTCGAGATCGAAGCCTTCAAGTCCCAGGAATATTGGACCATCCATCTCGACAGTCACAAAGATGCGGAGACGGTCAATGCACGCCTGACGCAATATCGCGGGGCCAAGGTCGAGCAGTTTTCCTTCACCGACGAGGCCCAGCAGGCGGAAGTGATCAGAGCGCTCACCCGCGCGGCAAAGGGCGAGGCAACGGTGCTCAAGGTCGAGAAGAAGCCGAAGTCCCGGTCGCCGGCGGCACCGTTCATCACCTCGACACTGCAGCAGGAAGCGGTACGCAAGCTCGGCATGTCGGCCGATCGCGCGATGCGCACGGCGCAGCAGCTGTACGAGGGCATCGACATCGACGGCGGGACGGTGGGCCTCATCACCTACATGCGTACGGATTCCACGAACCTCGCCGCCGAGGCGGTACGCGAAATCCGCGAGTACGTCCGGAAGAATTTCGACGCGGCCTACCTGCCGAAGTCCGCGGTGGAGTACCGCAGCAAGTCCAAGAACGCCCAGGAAGCGCACGAAGCGATCCGGCCGACCTCGATCTTCCGCACACCCGAGCAGCTGCGCGCTCAGCTGACCCCTGAACAGGCGCGCCTGTACGAGATGATCTGGAAGCGTACGCTGGCCTGTCAGATGGCGGCGGCGCGCTTCGACACGACGGGCATCGACATCGGCGTGGGAAAGAACGATGCCGTGTTCCGCGCCACCGGCCAGGTGCTGGTGTTTCCCGGCTTCATCGCGGTGTACCAGGAGGGCGCAGATGACACCGCCGACGAGGGCGACGAGCGGTTGCCGGCGCTCGAGGAGGGGGAGCGCATTCTGGTGGACCGGATCGCCGGCCAGCAGCACTTCACCCTGCCGCCGCCTCGGTATAGCGAGGCCAGCCTGGTGAAGAAGCTCGAGGAGTACGGAATCGGGCGCCCGTCGACCTATGCGAATATCATTTCCACTCTGCTGGATCGGGGCTACAGCATCCTGGACAAGAAACGTTTCGTGCCGACCGACCTGGGTCGGCTGGTGAACGGCTTTCTCACCGCTCACTTCGGGCGCTATGTCGATTACGCCTTCACCGCCGAGATGGAAGAGGAGCTCGACCAGATCTCCAATGGCGAGCTGGACTGGATGAAGGTGCTGCGCGAGTTCTGGCAGCCTTTCATTGGCAACCTCCAGGAAAAGGGAGAGACGGGCCGCGGCGTGCCGCTCCCGGCCTCCGAGCCGATCGTGTCCAACTGGAAGGACTACGCCGACCGCGTGCTGAGCGATGCCTGGCGCGCAGCTGGCCAGCCTGTCGAGACCTGCCCCAAGTGCAGCAGCCTCGTCTTGCTGCAAAATAGTCGGCGCGGACTGTTCGTCGGGTGCAGCGCCTATCCCAAGTGCGACTACACGCGGCCGTGGGATTCCCCGCCGGTGGAGGGTGTGCCCTTGGGAGTCGAGCCGGACACGGGCCTGCCGATCACTCTTCTGAAGGGCCCGTTCGGCTACTACGTGCAGCTTGGACCGAACGTCGAGGGCACCAAGCCGAAACGCGCGAAGTGGCCGCAGGAATGGGCAATCCCGCGCGAGGCGTCAGACGAGGTGCTGCAGAAATCGCTACGGCTTCTGTCCCTGCCGCGCAATCTGGGCAATCATCCGGAAACGGGCAAGCCGGTGGAGGCGAACATCGGGCGATTCGGTCCGTACGTGAAGCACGATTCGAACTTCAAATCCATCCCCAAGAGCGAGAGCGTCTACGACATCAACCTGGAGCGTGCAGTGCAATTGCTTTCACAACCGAAGACACAGCGTGGCGGGGGAGGCCGTTCCCTCGGCGAGCATCCCATCGATCAGAAGCCGGTCGTCGTCATGGACGGACGGTACGGCCCCTACATCAAGCATGGCAACGTCAATCTGACCATTCCCTCGGAGTACGATCCCGCGACGCTGACACTGGACGACGCGGTGGATCTGCTGGCCGAGAAGGCCGCTAAGGAACTGGCGAAGTCTGGCAGCACCGCCTCGCCGACACCTCTGGCTGCGCAAGGTCCTGCCGGCATCGGCGCGCACGCGGGGCGCGGGCGCGGCAACCGGTCGGGTCAAGGCATGCACCCGGGCAAGCCGGCAGGCAACGGAGGCGGTCGTCGTCCGCATGGGGACCGTGGCCAGGGTGGCGGGCGGCCCGCCGGCAACGCAGGGAACGCCAAGGCTGCCGGCGGTCAAGCACGGCAACCGGCCCGGAAGGCGAGTGCGCCGCGGCGCGCTCCGAAGGGCCCGAGAGGGCGCAAGCCGGGCTGAGATTCGGCCGGCTGCCGTCCTCTCGGTTCGCCGGATGGACGCAGCGACTCAGACGTCGAGATTGCGCACACCCAGTGCGTTGGCTTCGATGAACGCGCGGCGTGGCTCCACCATGTCGCCCATCAGCGTGGTGAAGATCTCGTCGGCGGCCAGCGCATCCTCGATCTGGGCACGAAGCAGACGACGCGAACCGGGATCCATGGTGGTTTCCCAGAGCTGCTCGGGATTCATTTCGCCCAAGCCCTTGTAGCGTTGCACCATCAAGCCATTCTTGGCCTGGTCGAGCAGCCAGTTCATCGCCTGCCCGAAATCGGTCACGGCGAGCTTGTGATCGCCGCGCTGAACGTACGCACCCGGCAGGATCAGGCCTTCCAGCATCTTGGCGGTGCGGCGTATTTGCGCATAGTCGCCGCTATCGAGGAAGTCCTGATCGAGGAATCCCGAGCGGATGTTGCCGTGAACATTTCGGCGCACCACGAGGCGGTGCGCTTCCAGTGCTTCGTCGAACCTCGCTTCGACCGTGACCTGTGCCTGGGCAACCGCTTCCGACAGCGCGCGGGCACTGCGCGCTGCTTCCTCTGCATTGCCCAGAGAGATCTCCGCACCCTTGAGCAGAGCATTGAGCACGCTCGGGTCGATACGCCGTGAAAGCCGGTCGATGACGGCTTCCGCCAGGATGTAGGCGCGCGCAACCTCCGCCAGCGCCTCGCCCACAAGAGCCGAATCGTGCTCGGACGGGAACAACTGGGCGTCTTTCAGCGCGAGCTTGAGGAGATAGTCCTTGAACTCGTGATCATCCTTGAGATAGCGCTCCTCGCGGCCATGCTTGACCTTGTACAAGGGCGGTTGCGCGATGTAGATGTGCCCCCGTTCGATGAGGTCGGGCATCTGCCGATAGAAGAACGTGAGCAGCAGCGTGCGGATGTGGGAGCCGTCGACGTCCGCGTCGGTCATGATGATGATCCGGTGGTAGCGCAGCTTGTCGACCCGATACTCGTCTTTGCCGATGCCGGTCCCCAATGCGGTGATCAGCGCCGCGATCTCCTGCGACGACAGCAGCTTGTCGAAGCGCGCCCTCTCCACGTTCAGGATCTTGCCCTTCAGTGGCAGGATCGCCTGGAACCTGCGATCGCGTCCCTGCTTTGCCGAGCCGCCGGCGGAATCGCCCTCCACCAGATACAACTCGGATTGCGCCGGGTCTTTTTCCTGGCAATCGGCGAGTTTGCCCGGAAGTCCGAGGCCGTCGAGCACGCCCTTGCGACGCGTCATCTCGCGCGCCTTGCGTGCTGCTTCGCGCGCTCGGGCCGCCTCGACGATCTTGCCTACGATGATCTTGGCGTCGTTCGGATGCTCCATCAGGAAATTCATCAGCCCTTCCGAAACCGCCTCCTCCACCGCCGGGCGGACCTCTGATGAGACCAGCTTGTCCTTCGTCTGCGACGAGAACTTCGGATCCGGAAGCTTGATCGACAGCACGCAGGTCAGACCTTCTCGCATGTCGTCACCGGTCGTCTCCACCCTGGCCCGCTTGGCAAGATCGCTCTGGTCGATGTACTGGTTGAGGGTTCGCGTCATGGCAGCGCGCAGTGCCGTCAGGTGACTGCCCCCGTCGCGCTGGGGAATGTTGTTGGTGAAGCAGAGCACCGATTCCTGGTAGGAATCGTTCCACTGCATGGCGACTTCCACTCCGATCCGATCGCGCTCCGAGCTCACATGGAACACGTGCGGATGCAGCACGGTCTTGGTGCGATTCACGAAGTCGACGAACGCTTTGATGCCACCGGCGAACTGGAACAACTCCTCCTTCCCGCTGCGCTGGTCGACCAGTTCGATGCGTACGCCGTTGTTCAGGAAGGATAGTTCGCGCAGCCGCTTGGCGAGAATGTCGTAGTGGAACTCCACGTTGCCGAAGATCGCAGCGCTCGGCATGAAGTGCACCTCGGTGCCGCGGCGATCCGTCGCTCCGTTTTCTCTCAGGGGTGAGACTGTTTCCCCATTGCGGAACTCCATCTGCTGAACGATGCCGTCACGACGGATGGTCAGGCGCAGCCATTCCGACAGGGCATTGACGACGGAAACACCGACACCGTGGAGCCCGCCCGAGACTTTGTAGGAGTTGCTGTCGAACTTCCCGCCGGCATGCAGGACGGTCATGACGATCTCGGCGGTGGAACGGCCCAGTTCGTCGTCCGGATGCACTTCGGTTGGAATGCCGCGCCCGTTATCGACGACGCTGATCGAGTTGTCGGAGTGGATCACGACGCGGATGTCGTCGCAATAGCCGGCCAGTGCTTCGTCGATGGCGTTGTCGACCACCTCGAACACCATGTGGTGCAGGCCGGTGCCGTCGCTGGTATCCCCGATGTACATCCCGGGACGTTTGCGCACTGCCTCGAGCCCCTTCAGGACTTTGATGCTCTCGGCGTTGTAATCGGATGCTGGTTGCTGCATGGAGTCTGCCGGTGCTGATCTGTTCAAGTGTGGTTTCGTGGAGGATGGAGCGTGGTGTCAGATGCGCATGGGCATGACGACGTACTTGAAGTTGGCGTCGTCCGGCACCGTGACCAGCATGCTGGAGTTGGCGTCCCCGAGCCAGCAGTCGATGCGCTCGGCGCTGACGTTGCTCAACACGTCGAGCAGGTAGCTCACGTTGAACCCGATGTCGATCGGCCCACCGCTGAACGCGATCTCGAGTTCTTCCTCGGCCTCCTCCTGCTCGGTATTGCTGCTGATGATCCGAAGACTGCTCTCGCTGATCAGCCAGCGCACGCCGCGGAACTTCTCGTTGGACAGGATCGCCGCCCGTTGCAGCGCCTGCTGCAGCGTCTGGCGGTCCAAGTCGAAGTGGCGCTTGTAACCGGCGGGAATGACCTTCTGATAGTCCGGGAACTTGCCGTCCACCACTTTGGAGATCAATTCGACGCTGCCGATGGTGAAGGCCACCTGATTGTCCCGGATGTCGATCTGGACGGGGGCGTCCGTGTCGGCAAGCAGTTTCCAGACTTCGAGCGCCGCCTTTCGCGGCAGGATCACCTCTACCTTCTCCTGCTCCGCTTCGAGCGGCATATTGGCCCATGCGAGCCGATGTCCGTCCGTTGCCACGAGGGTGAGCTCCTTGCCAGCCAGGCAGATCAGCAGACCGTTGAGATAGTAGCGAATGTCCTGCTGCGCCATCGCGTAGTGAACCAACCCGAACAGGCGCTTCAAGGCCTTCTGCGGCACCTCCAGGTGACGGTTGGCACTCGCCTCGGCGCTCGCGAGCTTGGGAAAGTCCTGCGCCGGAAGCGTCTGCAAGGAGAACTTGCTCTTGCCCGCTTTGAGTTGCATGCGCTTATCTTGAAGGTCCACGCTCAGCGTGGACCCCTCCGGAAGCGCCCGCAGGATGTCCTGCAGTTTTCGCGCAGACACCGTCGTCGCCTCGCGCGTGCCGCTGATATCCGTCTCGGCCCGACAGCACACTTGAATCTCCAGATCGGTTGCCGTTAACGCAAGTACGCCGTCGCGCAGTTCCACCAGCACGTTCGAGAGGATGGGAAGGGTGTGACGGCGCTCGACCACGCCACTGACGGCCTGGAGGGGAAGCAGAACGACGTCGCGCTGGATGTTTATTGATGTCATTTCTCTTCCTGATAAGAACAGATAAGCCTTTCGTTTTTCTGTGGACTAGTCGTCTTGCGCCGGTGAAACATGGGCATCTGGGCGATGCAATCCTGTGGATGACATCGTGAGCCGCTGTGTAGGAATTGTGGACGAAAGCGCGCAATGGACGTTGGCGAGCGCTTATCCACCTTCTGTCCCGGGGTTCTCAACTGCGCAATACCTGTAGCAGGGCGTCGAAATCGCGCGCGATGTCCGGCGCGTCCTGGCGCAACTGCGCGATCTTCCTGCAGGCGTGGAGAACCGTCGTGTGATCCCGTCCGCCGAACGCTTCTCCGATGTCCGGGAGGCTCAGTTGCGTGAGTTCCTTTGCGAGTGCCATGGCCATCTGACGTGGTCGTGCGACGTTGCGGGAGCGTCGCTTCGAGTACATCTCCGCCACCTTGATCTTGTAGTAGTCCGCGACCGTGCGCTGGATGTTCTCCACCGAGATCTGGCGGAACTGTAGGGCGAGAAGATCCTTCAGCGCCTCGCGCGCCAGGTCTACGCTGAGTCCCAGGCTCACAAAACGCGAGTACGCAATGACCCGTTTGAGCGCTCCTTCGAGTTCGCGCACGTTCGATTGAACGTGCTTGGCGATGAAGAACGCGACGTCCTGAGGCAGGGCAATACGCTCGGCCTCGGCCTTCTTCAGCAGGATGGCGACGCGCATCTCGAGCTCGGGCGGCTCGATCGCCACGGTTAGGCCCCAGCCGAAGCGGGAGATCAAGCGGTCTTCCATGCCGCTGATCTCCTTGGGATAGGTGTCGCAGGTGATGATCAGCTGCTTGTGCGCCTCGATCAGAGCATTGAAGGCATAGAAGAACTCTTCCTGGGTTCGGGTCTTTCCGCTGAAGAACTGGATATCGTCGATCAGGAGAAGGTCGAGCGAGTGGTAATACTTCTTGAAGCCGTCGAAGGCCTTGTGCTGGTAGGCGCGCACGACGTCGGAGACGTACTGCTCGGCGTGTATGTAGCGCGTCCTCGCACCAGGCTGATGCTGCTGAACCAGATTGCCAATCGCCTGGAGCAGGTGCGTCTTGCCCAGACCCACGCCGCCGTAGATGAACAGCGGGTTGTAGGCAGTTCCCGGATTCTCCGCCACTTGTATCGCCGCTGCGCGAGCCAGCTGGTTGGCCTTTCCCGTGACGAAGGTATCGAAAGTGAATCCCGGATTGAGGCGGGAGGCTTCCCGACCGTTTAGCTGCAAGCCATCGCCCCCGCCGGCTGCGTCCGGGCGCTGCTTTCCACGGCGCTCGGTTTCGAGCTGAGGAGATGCCGCCTCCACCACGCGCGGCTGGCCGAGTTCGAGCATGACCGTGCACTCGCTGCTGTCACTGTCTCGGGCAAATTTCTCGATTGTCGGGAGAAATCGATCCTTCACCCATTGCAGGACGAATCGATTGGGTGCTTCGACCAGGAGCCGGCTGCCCTCGCGCCGCGCACGCAGCGGCTCGATCCAGGTGCGAAACTGCTGCGGCGGCAGCACTTCCTGGAAGTGGGTGAGGCACTTGGTCCACAACGCGTCCATGGGTCCGATCGAGCGCAAGAAAGAAAAACGGTTGGATGTCGGAAAGACGACGTGGCGAGGGAAGATCGACAGTTTAACAGCCGGTGACGGACTTATCCACAGGCGCGCCGACCCGCACACGCGATCTCGGTTGACAACTCGCCTTCGCAGGCTTGTAATAGCAGGCTTTCTCGAAAGAATTCAGGCGAGGGGTTTCAAATGAAGCGCACTTACCAGCCTTCCAAGGTCCGCCGTGCTCGCACCCACGGGTTCCGCGCTCGGATGAAGACACTCGGCGGGCGCAAGGTGTTGAATGCCCGCCGCGCCAAGGGCCGGAAGCGGCTTGCGGTTTAGCGTTTCACTGGCTCGGGCCGCTTGCGCAACATCCCCGATCCTTGCCGTCTCCTCGCGGGTTTGCATGGAATAGGCGGCTGCACACGCCCTCGCAGTATCGGCTGGCAATGCGGGGTGGACGGCACAACGGCAGGTGGTTCACCGTCTTTGCCGCACCGAACGGGCTGCCACATCACCGCCTCGGGCTGGTGGTGGCAAAACGCCTGACCCGAACGTCGGTCTCGCGCAACGCAGTCAAGCGCATGGTTCGGGAGGTATTCAGGACCCGAGCGCATCCGCAGGAGGGCGTCATCTGTCACGATTTCGTGGTCCAATTGCGTACGCTGCCAGGCGACGTCCGCACTGGACGTGAAGAACTCGCAAGCCTTCTCGATAAGGCTGCTGGCTCGTTATCCTCCAAGTGAATCGAATCGGCGTCGTCCTGATCCGGATCTACCAGTGGACCCTGGGCCCCGTGCTCGGCCCGCGGTGCCGGTTTCATCCGACCTGCTCGGACTACGCCATCGAAGCCCTCTCCCGGCATGGCGCCACGCGAGGCACCGCGCTCGCACTGCGGCGTTTGGCGAAATGCCACCCCTGGCACCCCGGCGGGGTCGACCCGGTTCCCTGAACCTTCAATCTGACGATGGATAGCTTTCGCCTGATCACCGGTGCCGTGTTTGCGATCACCGTCTTCATGCTGTTCGATGCATGGATGCGGGAGCGTGCCCCGACGCCCCCCGTGCCGCAGGCACAGCAGTCCGTACCGGTTGCCCAGCAACCCCCCGCACCTTCGGTGGGTGCCTCGACAGGCGCCGCGGCGCCAGCGTTACCGGGACAAGCGTCGGCGGAAAGCGCGGGGCAGCGCATCCGCGTGCGCACGGACACGCTCGCGGTCGAGATCGACACCAAGGGCGGATTCGTTCGCCACGTCGAACTGCTGCAGCACCGCGCGCGCGAACATGCAGATCAGAACTTCGTCCTCCTCGACGCTGCAGGCCAGCATACCTACGTCGCCCAGAGCGGCCTCGCCACACCCGGGCTGCCGAACCACAACTTCAGCTTCACTGCAGAACAGACCGAGTACTCACTCGCGCCGGGCGGGGACGAGGTGCAGGTGGTTCTCCATGCGCAGGGAGAGGCCGGAACGCTGCAGAAGACCTTCACGTTCAAGCGCGGCAGTTACGTCATCGACATCGACCTCGCCGTGACCAACACCGGTAGTCAACCTCTCGATGCACACGCGTACTTCCAGCTCGTGAGGGACCAGTCGCCTCCGCAGGGTGCATCCAAGGTCATGCCGACGTACAACGGCATCGAGATCTACACCGATGAGCAGAAGCTGACGAAGGTCTCGTTCGAGGATGCGGCTGAGGGGGATGCCAAGTTCCCGTCCCGGAGCGCGAACGGGTGGGTGGCCATCGTGCAGCACTATTTCCTCGCGGCATGGCTGCCGGCCGCCGGGGTCGAGCGGGAGTTCTTCGTTCGGAAGCTCGACAATGGCCTGATTGCCGCCGGCCTCATCGTTCCGATCGGCTCGATCGAGCCGGCCGCGACCAAGAGCTATGCTGTACCGCTCTACGTCGGTCCTCAGGAGCAGGATCGGCTCCAGGGCCTCGCGCCGGGGCTGGAGTTGGCGGTCGACTACGGTTGGTTGCGCGTCGTGGCAGTCCCGTTGTTCTGGGTGTTGAGCAAGATCCACGACTACGTGAACAACTGGGGGGTAGCGATCATCATCCTCACCGTGCTCATCAAGCTGGCGTTCTATCCGCTGAGCGCCGCGAGCTACAAGTCGATGGCACGCATGAAGGTGGTGGCCCCCAAGCTCCAGAAGCTCAAGGAGCGTTACGGCGACGATCGGCAGAAGCTGCACCAGGCGATGATCGAGTTGTACAAGACGGAGAAGATCAATCCCCTGGGCGGCTGCCTCCCCATCCTGGTGCAGATCCCGGTGTTCATCGCCCTGTACTGGGTGCTGCTCCTCAGCGTGGAACTCCGCCATGCACCTTTTTATCTATGGATCAAAGACTTATCTACACCTGATCCATACTACATCCTGCCTGTGCTGATGGGAGCCACGATGTTCATCCAGACGTGGCTGAACCCGACGCCGCCTGACCCGATGCAGGCGCGACTGATGAAGATCATGCCGATCGCCTTCAGCATCTTCTTCTTCTTCTTCCCTGCGGGCCTGGTGCTCTACTGGCTCGTGAACAACGTACTCTCGATCGCGCAGCAGTGGCACATCACTCGAACCATCGAGCGCGCGAAGACCGCGCATGGAGCAGCGTGATCTCATCGCAGCGATAGCCACCGGCGCAGCCGCGGGAGCCATCGGCGTCATTCGGCTGTCGGGCGCCTCGCTGCACGACCTGTTTCCGGCGCTTCTCGGGCGCCGGCATCTGGAACCACGGGTCGCAACGCTCTGCAGCTTTCTGGATGCGCAGGGACAGGCGCTGGATCAGGGCCTCGCCCTGTACTTTCCGGGGCCGGCGTCCTATACCGGCCAGGATGTTCTGGAACTCCAGGGGCACGGTGGGCAGGCGGTGTTGGAGGTTCTGCTGGGGCGGTGCTTCGAGCTCGGTGCACGTCCGGCACGACCAGGGGAGTTCACCTATCGCGCTTTTCTGAACGGGCGAATGGATCTGGCTCAGGCGGAGGCGGTCGCCGATCTGATCGAAGCGAAATCGGCCGCCGCGGCGCGATCTGCGGTGCGTGCGTTGTCAGGCACATTCTCCCGCACCATGCAGGCGATCATGGCCAAGGTGAGCCGGCTGCGCGTCCTCGCCGAGGCGCATCTCGACTTCCCGGAGGAGGATCTGGATGCGTTTCCACGCGCAGCCGCAATGGCTTTACTCGACGAGATCGAGTCCGACCTGCAGGCGCTGAAGCAAGCCGCCAGGCGGAGCCAGCTGCTTCGTGGTGCGCGGGTGGTGTTGGCGGGAGCCCCCAACGTCGGAAAGTCCAGCCTGCTCAACCGACTCGCCGGGGACGAAGTGGCCATCGTGACACCATTTCCCGGTACGACCCGCGACGTCGTGCGCGCGAGCATTCAGCTTTGCGGCATTGCCGTGGAACTCCTTGATACCGCCGGTCTCCACGAGTCTACGGATCCGATCGAGCAGATCGGCATGCAGCGGACGTTCTCCAGCCTCGACGACGCTGACCTCGTCCTCGCCGTCGAAGACTGCACGAGCGTGTCGGCTGCGCTGCTCCCGCCGCCAGGGACACCTGTTCTACGGGTGATCAACAAGATCGATCTGGTACAGGGTGCCGTGCGGGTGACGAACCAGGGTGACCTCCTGGTGTCCGCGGTGACAGGATTGGGGATCGAGCGCCTCAAAGATGTGATGGCGGAAAGGCTCGGTTTGGGCGAGCTGGAAGAGGGGACCTTCCTTGCGCGCGAGCGGCACCTGCGCCAACTCGACATCGCACTGCACCATCTTGGTGCATCGCGGCGAATGGGCGATCTGGTGCTTTTCGCGGAGGAACTCCGACTGCTACAAGAGGCATTAGGCGAGATTACCGGGCAGGTCACCACTGAAGCGTTGCTCGGGCAGATCTTCTCCGAGTTCTGCATCGGAAAGTAAATAAAGATCCAGGGATAGTTTCTAGGATCTCGTGCGTGTTAATAACACGCTGGTGGCAAAGACTTAGATGGTCCTATACTGTTTAGTTGGGCCTGTCGACAGCCTATGGTTAGCAGGTCCAAGATTTGGTCCAATTGGCTACATGGACCTGCTCGCAGAGAATACTTGGACCCACGAGGCGTCTATGCCGCTTACCGATACGGCCCTGAAGGCTCTGAAGCCGAAACCGAAGCCCTACACAGTCTCCGACGAGCGCGGGTTGTACGTAGAGGTTTTCCCGACGGGTGGGATCGTTTGGCGCTATCGATACCGATTGGGCGGCCGGAGGGAGAAGCTCACCCTCGGAAAGTATCCAGCTCTTACGCTCAAAAACGCCCGATTGAAGCGGGACGAGGCCGCCCAGGCGGTGGCGATGGAC
>CAZNBS010000027.1:0-29284 GCA_964570955.1 uncultured Burkholderiales bacterium
GACAAGGTCCAGGCATTCGCAGCGGAGATGGGGATCAACTACGCGGTCCTCGTCGGGGACATGCAGGCCCTCGACCTGGGTCGTGCGGTCGGCAACGAACTCGGCGGGCTACCCTACACGCTCGTTGTCGACCGCGACGGCCGTATCGCCCGGACCGAACTGGGCACGCTGTCGGAAGAAAAGATCGACGCACTCGTGCGTCCCTTCCTCTAGCCTGCAGGTCGGGATCTTCCCTCAACTGGCGGCGAACTCCCGCCATTCAACGCGCAAGTTTCGACTGGACGCGCCGAATATCGCAGCATCCGCCGTTTCGGAGGTCGAGAGCGGTTGAACGCCTCCCGTCAGATCCTCCCGATTGCTGCCGGACGAGTCAACTTCGTTGATAAACTGGACAAAATGCCGGAAGTTGCGGCAAACTGCCCTCATGACAACCCCAACAACACCGGGGGGTGGAGCCAGTGTGCAGCGTATTCTCGTCCTGCACGGGCCCAATCTCAATCTCCTCGGTACCCGAGAGCCGTCCATCTACGGCGCGGACAACCTGGAGCAGATCGACGAGCGGCTGCGCAACCGCGCCCAGGCGAGCGGCGTCGAACTCCTCAGCTTCCAGAGCAATATCGAAGGCATTCTCGTCGATCGCATCCAGGAAGCCGGACGCGATGCGACGGGCTTCATCCTCATCAACCCCGGCGCCTACACCCACACCAGCGTCGCCATGCGCGATGCGCTGCTGGCGGTGAAGATCCCCTTCATCGAGGTGCACCTGTCCAACGTCTTCGCGCGCGAGCCGTTCCGTCACCACTCCTATTTCACGGAGGTCGCCGTGGGAATGATCTGCGGCCTGGGCGCAAAGGGCTACGAACTGGCCCTGGACTACGCGCTGCAGGCCGTCAGGAGGAACTGATCCATGGATCTGCGCAAGCTCAAGAAGCTCATCGATCTGGTCCAGGAATCGGGGATCGCCGAGCTCGAGGTGACCGAAGGCGAGGAGAAGGTGCGCATCGCCCGGATCGGACCGGGCGCCTCCTTCATGCCGGCCCCGCAGCAGACTCTGGTGCACATGCCCGCCCCCGCTGCGGGAGCGGCTGCTGCACCGGCTGCCGCTGCACCCGTCGAGGAGAAGATCGAGGGGCACATGGTGAAATCGCCGATGGTCGGCACCTTCTATCGCGCGCCATCACCAGGTGCCAAGGCGTTCGTCGAAGTGGGCGATACGGTGAGCCCGGGGGACACCTTGTGCATCATCGAGGCGATGAAACTCCTCAACGAGATCGAAGCGGACCACGGCGGTGTGGTGAAACAGGTGTATGCCGAGAACGGCCAGCCGGTCGAGTACGGCGAACCGCTGTTCCTCATCGTTTGACCGGTCGGCTTGTCCCACGGAACGCGCGTGCCGTCGACGGCAGCGACCGCGCCGCGCGCCAGTGCTAGGAGCATGATCCTCAAGTGTTCGAGAAGATTCTGATCGCCAATCGCGGCGAGATCGCGCTGCGGATCCAAAGGGCGTGCCGGGAACTGGGCATCAAGACGGTCGCGGTGCATTCCGAAGCGGATTCGGACGCGAAATACGTCCGACTGGCGGACGAATCGGTGTGCATCGGTCCGGCGTCCTCCGGCCAGAGCTATCTCAACATCCCCGCCATCATCAGCGCGGCGGAGGTGACGGACGCGGAGGCCATCCATCCCGGCTACGGCTTTCTTGCCGAGAACGCCGACTTCGCCGAGCGCGTGGAGAAGAGCGGCTTCGTGTTCGTCGGCCCACGCCCGGAGACCATTCGCCTCATGGGCGACAAGGTCAGCGCGAAGCACGCGATGATCAAGGCCGGGGTACCCGTGGTGCCGGGGTCCGACGGCCCGCTGCCGGAATCGCCCGAGGACGTCGTGAAGATCGCGCGCGCGGTGGGCTACCCGGTGATCGTCAAGGCCGCCGGCGGCGGTGGGGGGCGTGGGATGCGGGTGGTGCACACCGAGGCGGCCCTGCTCAATGCGGTCACCATGACGCGCAGCGAGGCGCAGAGCGCCTTCGGCAATCCCACCGTGTACCTGGAGAAGTTCCTGGAGAACCCGCGCCACGTCGAGATCCAGGTGCTGGCCGACTCCCACCGTAATGCCGTGTACCTGGGTGATCGCGATTGCTCGATGCAGCGCCGCCATCAGAAGATCGTCGAGGAGGCGCCCGCGCCGCTGATCTCCCCGCGCCTCAAGTCGCGCATCGGCGAGCGCTGTGCGGATGCCTGCCGCAAGATCGGTTACCGCGGTGCGGGTACGTTCGAATTCCTGTTCGAGAAGGACGAGTTCTATTTCATCGAGATGAACACGCGTGTGCAGGTCGAGCACCCGGTGACCGAGATGATCACCGGCATCGACATCGTGCAGGCGCAGATCATGGTGGCGGCGGGTCAGAAGCTGCCGTTCCGCCAGCGCGACATTCAGTTCCGCGGCCACTCCGTGGAGTGCCGCATCAATGCCGAGCACCCGTACAAGTTCACGCCCTCGCCGGGGCGCATCTCGGCCTTCCACGCCCCAGGCGGACCTGGCATCCGCGTCGATTCCCACGTCTATGCGAATTACATGGTGCCGCCGAACTACGATTCGCTGATCGCCAAGGTGATCTCCTGGGGGGACACGCGCGAGAAGGCGATCGCCAAGATGCGCATCGCGCTGTCCGAGATGGTGATCGAAGGCATCCAGACGAATCTGCCACTGCATCAGGAACTGATGCTCGATTCCGCGTTCGTGCGCGGGGGCACCAACATCCACTACCTGGAAGAGAAGCTGGCCAAGCAGAACCGGCCGGACTGACCCCGGCGCCGGTCGCTCGATACGGAGGACCGCATGTCCTGGCTGCAGGTGCGCTTCGAACTCGCGGTGCCCGATCCCGAACTGGTCGCCGATGCGCTGCTCGAGGGCGGCGCGGTGTCGGTGGACCTCGCCGACGCGCAGGCCGGGACGGCGGCCGAGCAGCCGCTGTTCGGTGAGCCCGGCGCGGACCTGGGCAACTGGCCGCGCCAGCAGCTGCGCGCGCTGTTTCCCGCAGGTGCCGATGCAGCGGGCATCGTTGCCGGGGCGTGCAACCAGCTCGGCGTGTCCGTGCCGGACATCGCGCTGGAGACGGTCGACGAGCAGGACTGGGTGCGTGCCACGCAGCAGCAGTTCGGTCCCATCCGCATCAGCGAGCGCCTGTGGATCGTGCCGTCGTGGTCGCAGCCGCCCGATCCGCACGCCCTCAACCTGCGCCTGGATCCGGGCCTGGCCTTCGGCACCGGCAGCCACCCAACGACGGCGCAATGCCTGCGCTGGCTGGAGTCGAACCTGGTGCCCGGCGCGAGCCTAATCGACTACGGCTGCGGCAGCGGCGTGCTGGGGATCGCCGCGAGGCGGCTGGGCGCCGGCCGGGTGGTCGCGGTGGACATCGACCCTGCGGCGCTGGCGGCGACCCGCGACAACGCCGCGCTCAACGGCGTGACCCTCGAGGTGGCCGATCCCGACACCGTCGATCGCGGTCCCTACGACGTAGTCATGGCCAACATCCTGTCCAATCCCCTGAAGGTGCTGGCTCCTCTGCTGTCGTCGCTGACGCGCCCCGATGGCTGGCTCGTCCTCGCCGGCATCCTCCAGGCCCAGGCAGACGACCTCGTGCAGGCCTATCGACCGTGGGTCGCCCTGGAGGTCACGGCCGAATGCGACGGCTGGACCTGTCTGTCGGGCCGCCGCACGCGTTAGACTCGCGCCAGGTTCCCGAGCCCACCGCCTCATGTACACGCGCTGTCCCCACTGCGCCACCGTCTACCGCGTTACGCCGCAGCAGCTGCAGGCCTCGAGCGGGCAGGTGAAGTGCGGGCGTTGCCAGGCGCAGTTCGACGCGTTCGCTTCGCTCGCCGCGTCGATCCCCGGCAGCCACGATGCGCGTCCGGCAGCTGCCGGCAACGTGCCGGCATCGGATCCGTCGGCTGCACTGGCAGCGCCCCGCGGGCGGGCTGGATCGGTTGCCTCGTCGTCTCTCACGTCACCGGCCGCGCCGGCTCCGGCGCCCGCTACGTCGGCTGCGGTGCCGGCCCCGGAAGTCAGCGCGTCGGCCGAGGACCAGGTCGCCGCCTACGTGATTCGCTACGGGGGTGCGCACCCGCAACTGGACGGTGAGGCAACACAGACGCCCGGCGCACACGAGGATGCGCTGGAGCCGGACGACGACGAACTTTCGGGCCGGTCCCACGCACCGTCCTCCATCGACCAGTTCGCCGACTCCCTGCGCGTATTGCAGGCCGTGGCGCAACTCAGCCTGGAGGTGGCCGAGCCCGGGACCGGCCCGCATGCCGACCAGCCGTGGGTGGAGGCGGTCACGGACGCGCCGGATGCGACAGGCCGCACGGGTGCTTCGGCCACCTCGTCGTCGCGCGAGGAGGCTGCGCTCGAGGCGGGCGAGGACGAGGGCGTCGAGCCTGCAACCGCCCGGACGGCGACGGAGGGTGGAGGCGACGCGTCGTATGCGCGCGAGGAATACGCGGGCGAGGCGGAGGAGATCGTCCTTGCCGCGCCGCCGCCCTTGCCGGTGCAGGCGCCGTTTCAGCGTGCCCTCACGGTTCCCGACGCATTGCTGGAGGAGGGTGCGCTGCCACCGCGCCAGCCGCGCCGCTGGGTCGCTGCCATTGCTTCGCTGGCGCTCGTCCTCGCGGTGCAGGGGCTGTGGTGGTTCGCCTCGCCGGTCGCGATCGCGCTGCCCGGCCTGCGCCCGGCTTTGGAGGGCGCGTGCGGCCTGGTCGGCTGCGAAGTCGCCCTCCCTCAGCTGCCCGATCAGCTGTTCATCGAGGGCTCGGACCTGCAGCTGCTCGACGTGGCACGCCCGCAGGAGGTGCTGCTGAGTGCGCAGATCCGCAATCGCGCGGCCGTGACGCAGCAGCTGCCCGCGATCGAACTGACCCTCATCGATACGGCCAACCGGGTCGTGGGACGACGCGTGCTGCGGCCCGCGGAGTATCTGGAGGAGGGCAGGCGCCCTCAGGGCGGAATCGCGGGGAACGAAGAGGTAGCGGTTCGGCTCTACCTCAATACCGGTGACCTGCGCGCGGCGGGTTACCGTCTCTACCTCTTTTTCGGATAGCTCCGTGGCTGCCGCACTGAAACGAACACCGCTGCACGCGGAACACCTCGCCGCCGGCGCGCGCCTGATCGACTTCGGCGGCTGGGAGATGCCGCTGCACTACGGCTCGCAGATCGAGGAACACCACCACGTACGGCGCGATGCCGGGATGTTCGACGTCTCGCACATGCTGGCGATCGACGTGGAGGGCGCGCGCGCCTTCGACTACCTGTGCACGCTGCTCACCAACGACATCGGCAAGCTGCGCGATCCCTGCACCGCGCTGTATTCCTGCATCCTGAACGACGAGGGCGGCGTGCTCGACGACCTGATCGTCTATTTCCGAGCGCCGGACCGGTATCGTGCAATCGTCAACGCCGCCACCGCGGACAAGGATCTCGCCTGGATGCACGCCCAGGCGGTGCCGTTCGCCGGGGGCGTCGCACTCACACCGCGCCGCGACCTCGCCATGCTGGCGCTGCAGGGGCCTCAGGCGCGCAGCCGCTTCTGGGCCGCGGTGCCGGCGCTGCGCGCGGTGAGCGAGGGACTGGCGTCGTTTCGATGCGGGGAAGCGAACGGCGCGTTCGTCGCGCGCACCGGCTACACCGGCGAGGACGGCTATGAAGTGCTGCTGCCGGCCACCGAGGTCGTGGCCGTCTGGCGCGACTTGCTGCGCGCCGGCTTCGCCCCGTGCGGACTGGGGGCGCGCGACACGCTGCGCCTGGAGGCCGGCATGGCCCTGTATGGCCAGGACATGGACGAAGGCGTGACGCCGGTCGAGGCGGGGCTGGGCTGGACGGTGGCGCTGGACCCGCCCCGCGCGTTCGTCGGGCGCGAGGCGCTGGCCCGGCGCAGCCCGCGCTTCGCCACCCATGGCCTGGTGCTGCGGGACAAGGGGGTGTTGCGCGCGCATCAGCCGGTGCGCAGCGCGCACGGCGAGGGCGAGATCACCAGCGGTTCGCACGCCCCGACCCTCGGCGTTTCCATCGCCCTGGCGCGCCTGCCCTGTGCCAGCCGCGTCGGGGACGACGTGCAGGTCGGGATACGCGACCGGTGGCTCGAAGCGCGGGTAGTAGACTATCCTTTCGTGCGTCGGGGCAGATCCCTGCTCGCGCCGATCGACTGAACGTGACGGGCGGTAGGACGCGCCGTTCCCCACCTCGCCATCGCGGAGGAATGCATGAAAGTTCCGCAGGATCTCCGGTACGCCCGCACGCACGAGTGGGCGCGCCTGGACGCCGACGGCACCGTGACCGTGGGCATCACCGACCATGCGCAGGAGCAGCTCGGCGACCTCGTCTTCGTCGAGTCGCCCGAGGTCGGCCGGCGCTTCGCGCAGGGCCAGGAATGCGCAGTGGTGGAATCGGTCAAGGCCGCCTCGGACATCTACGCGCCCGTGTCGGGTGAAGTGATCGCCGTCAACGACGAACTGGGCGGAAACCCCGAGAAGATCAACCAGGATGCCTATGCCGCCTGGATATTCCGGCTCCGGCCGGCGGATCCGGGCGAACTGGACGCACTCCTGGATGCGACGGCCTACGCCAGCGTGGTGGACGCGGAGCAGGACTGAACCGAGCCGTCGGTCGCCGCCCATGCCGTTCATTCCCCACACCCCCGAGGACATCCGCGGCATGCTCGACGCCATCGGCGTGGGCAGCATCGACGCGCTGTTCGACGAGATTCCCGACACGCTCCGGGATGCCGAGCTCGCGCGCGTCCCCCCGGCGCTGGGCGAGATGGACATCGCGCGCCTCATGGAAAGGCGTGCGGTGCAGGATGGGCGCTGGTCCAGCTTCATCGGAGCAGGTGCCTACGAACACTACGTCCCGGCCGCCGTATGGCAGATCGTCACGCGCGGCGAGTTCTATTCCGCCTACACGCCCTACCAGGCGGAGGCCAGCCAGGGCACGCTGCAGCTGCTCTACGAATACCAGTCGATGATCGCCGGGCTCACCGGCCTGGATGCGGCTAACGCCAGCCTGTACGACGGCGCCTCGGCGCTGGCGGAAGCGGTGCTGATGGCGGTGCGCCTGCACAAGTCGTCGCGCCGCGTGCTGCTGCCGGCCAGCCTGCATCCGCACTACGCGGCCACGGTGCGCACGATCGTATCGAGCCAGGGTGTCGAGATCGAGACCCTGCCCTGGTCCGCGGAGCGGGGAGTCCAGACCGTCGAAACTCTCGAGGCGCTCGCCGACCGGCAGGCGGCTGCGCTGGTCATCGCCCAGCCCAATGCGCTGGGCGTCCTAGAGGACGTGCACGCTCTCACCGACTGGGCGCACGCGCACGACATGCTGGCCATTGCCGCGGTCAATCCGGTGTCGCTCGCGATGCTCGCGGCGCCCGGACGTTGGGGTGGTCGCGGCGCTGACATTGCGGTGGGCGAGGGACAGCCGCTGGGTCTGCCGCTGTCCGGCGGCGGTCCGTACTTCGGTTTCATGACGTGCAAGGCGGCGCACATCCGCCAGATGCCGGGCCGCATCGCCGGGCGGACGGTGGACGCGACCGGCGCGCGCGGCTTCACGCTCACGCTGCAGGCGCGCGAGCAGCACATCCGCCGCTCCAAGGCGACCTCCAACATCTGCACCAACCAGGGGCTCGCGGTGGCCGCGGCCACCGTGCACATGGCGTTGCTCGGGCCGGCAGGATTGCAGCGCGTGGCGCAGTCCTGCCATGCCGGATTGCGGCGTCTGCTCGAACTGCTGCGTCCGCTCGGCATATCTCCGCGCTTCGCGGCCCCGTGTTTCCACGAAGCGGTGCTCGACCTGGGCGCACCGGCGCAGCCGGTCCTCGACGCGATGCGCGAGTTCCGCATTCTGGGCGGCCTCGACCTCTCGTCCTGGTCCGGCGAACTGCGCGACGCGCTCCTGGTGTGTGTGACCGAGACCAAGACGGAGGCGGACCTCGTCGAGTATGCACGCGCGCTGGCCGCCGCGCTGGATCGCGTGCGCGGTAGTTTAGGCACGCCGCGCACGGGCCCCGACGCATGAGCACGCTGATCTTTGAGCGCTCCCGTTCCGGTCGCACCAGCACGGCGCTCGCGCCGGCCGGCGCAGCCTGCGACGACATCCCGGCCGCGCTGCGGCGCGAGGCGCCTCCGCCCCTGCCGGAGGCATCCGAACTCGACGTGGTGCGCCACTACACGTCGCTGTCCCAGAAGAACTTCTCGATCGACACGCACTTCTACCCGCTCGGCTCGTGCACGATGAAGTACAACCCGCGCGCGGCGAACGTGCTGGCGATGCTGCCCGAGTTCCTCTCGCGCCATCCGCTCGCGCCCGACGCCACCGGGCAGGGCATGCTGGCCTGCCTGGTCGAGCTGCAGGAAATTTTGTGCGAGGTCACCGGCATGGCCGGGGTGAGCCTGGCACCGATGGCCGGCGCGCAAGGTGAGTTCGCAGGGGTCGCGATGATTCGCGCGTGGCACCGCAGCCGCGGGGACCTCGCGCGCAGCGAGATCATCGTGCCGGACGCGGCGCACGGCACCAACCCCGCCACGGCGACCATGTGCGGCTATGCCGTGCGGGAAGTGCCGACCGACCGGGACGGCAACGTCGACCTCGATCGTCTGCGTGCGGCGGTGGGGCCGCAGACGGCCGGGCTCATGCTCACCAACCCCTCGACGCTGGGGGTGTTCGAACAGCGCATCCTGGACATCCGCGACATCCTGCACGCGGCCGGCGCGCTGCTCTATTACGACGGTGCCAACCTGAATGCCATCGTCGGACAGGTCAAGCCCGGCGCGATGGGGTTCGACGTCATTCACATCAACCTGCACAAGACCTTCTCCACCCCGCACGGCGGCGGCGGGCCCGGTTCCGGGCCGGTCGGGGTGTCGGAACGCCTGCTGCCCTTCCTGCCGGTGCCGATCGCCGCACGCTGCGAGGCCGGCGACGGCAGCGCCGCGTACCGGCTGCTCACCGAAGCGGACCGCCCCGACAGCATCGGCCGCCTGTCCGCCTTCACGGGCAACGTCGGCGTGTTGCTGCGCGCCTACGTCTACGCCCGGATGCTCGGGCGCGAAGGCATGGGACGGGTGGCACGCTTCGCCACCCTCAACGCCAACTACCTGATGGCGGAACTGCGCCGTGCCGGCTTCGACCTGGCCTATCCGGCCCGACGCGCCAGCCACGAGTTCATCGTCACCTTGCGACGGCTCAAGGACGAAACCGGCGTGAGCGCGATGGACTTCGCCAAGCGCCTGCTGGACAAGGGTGTGCATGCCCCGACCACGTACTTCCCACTGCTCGTCCCCGAGTGTCTGCTGATCGAACCGACCGAGACCGAATCGAGGGAGACGCTCGACGCTTTCGTCGCGGCCATGCGCGCCGTGATGGAGGAGGCGCGCAGCCAGCCCGAACTGGTGAAATCCGCGCCGCATTCGATGCCGGTGCGCCGGCTCGACGAGGTGCGTGCCGCCAGGGAACTGGATGTGGCATGGAAGAAGTAGACAAGGAGCTCGAGGTCAGTCCGCACAAGGGCAAGACCGGTCTGCGCCGCGTGTTCTATGCCTTCTTCTATTCGCTCGAGGGTTTCCGCGCCGCGTTTCGGCACGAGGACGCGTTCCGCCAGGAGACGCTGCTGGCCGTCGTGCTCGTGCCACTGGCCCTCTTCCTCCCCGTCTCCGGTCTCGGCAAGGCCCTCATGATCGGCGCGGTGCTGCTCGTGCTGATGGTTGAACTGATCAACTCGGCGGTGGAAGCCACCGTGGACCGCATCTCACTGGAGAACCACCAGCTGGCCAAGCGCGCGAAGGACATCGGCAGCGCGGCGGTGTTCGTCAGCCTGGTCAACGTCGTGGCCGTCTGGGCGCTCGTGCTGATCGGCTAGCAGCGCGGCGCGTGGCGGTCGTGTCCTTGGTGTCTGCGGCGCCCGCTCGCGTGTGGGTCGCCTGGCCTTAACGCAGGAGGAGTCCCATGCCCGCCTATCTGATTTCGACCATCGACATCCACGATCCCGCCGGCTACGAGGAGTATCGCAAGCTGGTGGCGCCCGCATTGAAGCAATACGGCGGGCGCTTCCTGGTTCGCGGCGGCGCCATCCACCCGCTGGAAGGGACCTGGGTGCCGAAGCGGGTGGTGGTGGTCGAATTCGACAGCGTGGAGCAGGCCAAGGCATTCGATGCCGCGCCCGAGTATGCGCACGCCAAGTCCATCCGACACCGCACGTCGACCTCCAGCGTCATCGTAGTCGAGGGCGTCTGATCCGTTCGTCCCGCCGGTCACGGTCCATCCTTCCGGCCGGCCCGCGCAAGCCCTTGCCGAATCTGACGAATCGCCGATGGCATAGGCCTTGCAATTGACAAATCCGGCACGCGCCATCGACTCAAACGGGGCGCGGCCGGCGCAATGTGGCCGGACGCACCAGCAGCCGGTGCCGGCCGCTCCGCCAACGCCCCGCAGACTTGTTCAACTCATTGAATCCTCTCTAGAAGAAGAGAGCGTTGCTGTACCAACTCGAACAACATCAACCCATGCTGCAGCGTCTCGCCCACCGTTTCCCGTCGCGCGCCCTGGGCGCGATCGCCGCACCGGCGCCGCCTGCCTTGGGCAGTTCCACATGACGGCGCGCGGCGCCTTGTCCATGCGTCTGCTGGCCGCGATCGGTGCGGCGGCACTCGCGTTCGCGCTCGCCCTCGCGGTACCGTTCAATGCCCTGGACCGCTTGGGCTACGACAGCGGATTGCGCCTGTCCAGCCGCACACCTGCCGCCGAGGTCGTCATCGTCGGGATCGACGCACGGACGGTCGCACAGCTCGGACCGATCGGCTGGTCGCGCAGCATCGACGCGCAGGTAATCGACACGCTCGCTGCAGCAGGGGCTCGGGTCATCGGTTACGCCACGTACTTCCCCAACGCCTCGCGCGACCCGGCCGCGGAGCAGTTCAACCGTCTGGACGCCCTGGTGCAGGGGCTGGGCGCCCAGACACTGGAGCAGATGCCGCAGCTGGGTCATGCGCTGGACGAGGCGCGCCGCGCTGCGGACGCCGATGGCCGCCTGGCAATGAGCCTGGCGCGTGCCGGCAACGTCGTCCTGCCGGTGCGTGCCCGTCTTGCCGAGGCGGTCGCGCAGGCCGATGCGCCGTTCGAGGCCGGCGACCTGGACGTGCCGGTGCTGCCGCGTTTCAGTGAGACCAGCGCCGGGGTCGGCTTTCTGAATCCGCTCCCGGACGCGGACGGTGTGCTGCGCCGGGCGCCGCTGGTCCTCGGTTACGAAGGGGAGCCGTTGCCGTCGTTCGCCCTGCAGGTGGCTGCACGCGCGCTCGGCTACGAGGGCGGAGACCTGGTCCTCAACCTCGGTCACGGCGTGAGCGTGGGCGATCGCAGCTGGGACACCGACGCGAACCTGCGTCTGGCCACCTACTTCTACCCTGTGGACGCCTTCGAGACGCACTCCTTCGTCGACGTCTTCCGCGGACAGGTGGCACCCGACGCCTTTCGCGGTCGCGTAGTGCTCGTCGGTCCGGTATCGGGACCTGCTGCCGGCGCGGTGCGCACGCCGCGCGCCAACGCCGTGCCGGAGACGGTGGCGCTCGCCCACACCGTATCGACGCTGCTGCGCGACGACGTCCCGCGAGCTCCCGGCTGGGGCACGGCAGTCCTCGGGCTGGTGCTGCTGCTCTGCGCGCTGTACCTCGCCCTGGCGGTACCGCGCCTGCCGCGCCAGGTCGCCCTGCTCTCGACGCTCGGCGCGGTGACCGCGCTGGCCGGGATGCAGTTGCTCCTCATGTACGCGTTGCTCGTGTTCGTCCCGCTCGCGCCGGCCATGTGCCTGCTCGTTGCCGGTCACCCACTGGCCCGGCTGTCACGCCAGGCTGCGGCACCGGGCAGCGCGGACGTGGCCTCCGAGAACGCGCCCGCCGGCAACCGCATCCTGGCGCTCGCGTACCAGGGGCAGGGCCAGCTCGACCTCGCCTTCGAGCAGTTCAAGCTGTGTCCGATGGACGCGCAGCTGATGGACAACCTGTACAACCTGGCCCTCGATCACGAGCGCCGGCGCCAGTTCAACCGCGCGCAGGCGGTGTTCGAGTACATCGCGCAGTTCGACCCGAAGTACCGCGACCTCGAGCAGCGCGCGCTGCGGCACAAGCGCATGCTCGACACCTCGCCTTCGATCGAGGCGCTGCCGCAGTTCGATCCGGCGCCTGCGTGCTCGCTGGTCAACGGGCACCTCGGACGCTACGAGATCGATCGCGAACTGGGCAAGGGCGCGATGGGGGTCGTCTATCTCGGACGCGATCCGAAGATCGGCCGCACGGTGGCGATCAAGACGCTCGCGCTCTCTAGTGAATTCGAGGCGGAGGAACTGGAGAAGGTGCGCGAGCGCTTCTTCCGCGAAGCGGAAACCGCCGGGCGCCTGGTTCACCCCAACATCGTCACCATCTTCGACGCGGGCGAGGACCAGGATCTCGCCTACTTCGCGATGGAGTACCTGCCCGGGCGCGATCTGAGCGCGCACGCGAAACCGGAAACGCTGCTTCCGTTGTCGACGGTGATCAGCATCGTCGCGCGCGTGGCCGACGCGCTGGACTATGCGCACGGCAAGCACGTCGTCCATCGAGACGTGAAGCCGGGCAACATCATGTACGACGCGGCGACCGATACTGTGAAGGTGACCGATTTCGGCGTGGCGCGCATCACCGACTCGAGCAAGACCAAAACCGGCATCGTGCTCGGCACACCCTCGTTCATGTCGCCGGAGCAACTGGCCGGACAGAAGATCGACGGATTGTCCGATCTGTTCTCGCTCGGGGTGACGCTCTATCAGCTGTGCTGTGGTGCGCTACCATTCAAGGGCGACACCATGGCGCAGCTGATGTATCGGATCGCCAACGAACGGCCCGTGGACCCGCTGAGCCTCAACCGCGACCTGCCGGAGGGCCTGGTGGCCGTAATCCACCGCGCCCTTGCGAAGAAGAAGCCGGACCGCTTCCAGTCCGGCGCCGAGATGGCCGAGGCGCTGCGCAACTCGCAGACGATGTTCACGTCTGTCGATCTCGCTTTGTGAGTCGAGCATGGTCGACCTGAGCCGATCCCTGGAAATCGCCGCCGCCACGCACACGGGCATGGTGCGCTCCCACAACGAAGACACCATCGGCAGCGATCCCAGCATCGGGCTGGCTGTGCTTGCCGACGGCATGGGCGGTTACAACGCGGGCGAAGTCGCCAGTGGCATCGCCGTCGCCCTGGTGACCAAACAGACGCGCGAACTGCTCTCGCGCATGGGATCGACCCACACCGAGCAGACCGACCGGCGGCAGATCGCGGCCGAAATCCTCGCCGACGCCATCACGCACGCCAACAGCTCGATCTTTCACGCCGCCAGCAGCCAGCCGCAGTACTCGGGCATGGGGACCACCCTGGTGGTGGCGCTACTCGCGGACAACTTCATCAATGTCGCCCACGTCGGGGATTCGCGCATGTACCGGCTGAGGGGAGGCGACCTGGTGCAGCTCACGCGCGACCACTCCCTGCTGCAGGAGCAGATCGACAGCGGCATGATCACCCGGGAGATGGCCCGCCGCTCGCAGAACAAGAACCTGGTGACCCGGGCCGTCGGCATCGAGCCGGCGGTGGACCCCGAGATCAAAAGTTTCGAGGTCAGGGAAGGGGATACCTACCTGCTGTGCTCGGATGGTCTCAATGACATGGTCGAAGATGCCGATATCCATCTGACCCTCACTTCCCTTCAGGCAAACCTCCCACTTGCCGCTAATCAACTGGTGCAAATGGCCAACGACAACGGCGGGCGCGACAACGTGTCTGTAATCCTGGTGCAGGTCCGAAAGCCCTTCCCGGCATCGCCCGGACTGCTGGGCCGGCTGAAGAACTGGTTTGGAAAGAACGGGGATTGAACCTATGGCGAAGCTGATACTGAGCCTCGATGGAATGGTGCTCCGGGAGTACCCCCTCACCAAGGAGCGCACCACCATCGGCCGCAAGCCGCACAACGACGTGGTGATCGACAACCTTGCCGTGAGCGGCGAGCACGCCATGATCATGACCATCCTCAACGACTCTTTCCTCGAGGACCTGGGCAGCACCAACGGGACACTGGTCAACGGGCAGCCGATCAAGAAGCACTTCCTGCAGAACAACGACGTGGTCGAACTGGGCAAGTACAAGCTCAAATACCACTCGGAAGTGGTGGCCGCAGCGCAACCCGCCGAGCAGGATTTCGAGAAGACGATGGTGCTGCGCGCGCCGCCGATTGCGCCCGCCGCGCCCGACGCGTCGGCGCCGCCGGCTCCGGTCGTGGCCGCCTCCGCGCCCGCGCCCAAGACCCTGCGCGATACGGTGATCGATCCGGCCCAGGCGAACGACCTGAGTACGACCGACGTCGGCAAGGCCGCCGCGCCTGCGCCGCATGTCGAACCGGCAGTGGCCGCCGCGGTCGCCGCGCCGGCGGCCAGCCGCCCCGCGCCGACCGCCGTACCGCCGTCGACCGTCGTCGCCACGGCTGCCGCGATGGCCGGTGGTGCCGAGGTCGCCGCGCCTGCAGCGGAGGCTCCCGTGTCGCCGGCACCCCCCTCCGCCGCGCCGTCGGGCGGCGTGGGGATCATCCAGATCCTGTCCGGACCCAGCGCGGGCAAGGAGCTGCCGCTGACCAAGGCCCTGACCACGCTCGGCAAGCCCGGCGTCCAGGTGGCGGTGATCGCGCGCCGTCCGCAGGGCTACTTCATCACGCACGTCGAGGGCAGCACGTATCCGGTGCTCAACGGCAAGAGTCTGGATGCGCAGGCCCATGCCCTGTCCGACCACGACGTGGTCGAACTGGCCGGCGTCAAGATGGAGTTCTTTTTCAAGCCCAATGCCTGACCCGCAGGTGTCCGGCCCCGTCCGACCCGGCGTCTGACCGTCCATGGCGCCGCGCAGGTGAGAAAGGTCGTCCTGCGCGCCGCCGTCGCACTGGCGGTCGTGCTCCTGTTCGGCGCGCACGTCGCGCAACGCATCGAGCTCCCCTTCGTCCAGCGCATCGAAGCCATGCTGTACGACGCGCGCGTGCGCCTGACCATGCCGGCCACGCTGGACGATCGCATCGTCATCGTCGACATCGACGAGCGGAGCCTGGCCGAACAGGGCCGCTGGCCGTGGCCGCGGGTCCGCGTCGCACAGCTGCTCGACCGCCTGTTCGACGACTATGGCGTCCAGCTCGTGGCCTTCGACGTGGTGTTCGCCGAGCCCGATCGTAGTTCCGGCCTGCACGTGCTGCAGGAGCTCGCCGACGGCGCGCTGGCGCGGGTGGACGGATTCCGACAGGCGCTCGATGCCATCGCGCCGTCCCTGCAGTACGACCGCATCCTGGCGCAAAAGATGGCCGGCCGGCCGGTGGTGCTCGGCTATTACTTCACGCGCGAGGATCCGCGCACGGCCACGCGCGTCAATGCCCTGCCGCGGCCGGTGCTGCCGGCGGGTGCGCTGAATGGCGTGCATACGCACCCGACCGGGTGGACCGGGTATGGGGCCAATCTGCCCGAACTGCAGGAGGCAGCGGCGGCGGTGGGCCACTTCAATGCCTGGCCGGACGAGGACGGCATCACGCGCCGGGTGCCGATGCTGGCCGAACGCGGCGGCGCCTACTATGAAGCGCTCGCGCTCGCGGTGCTGCGCGTGCTGATGGACGTGCCGGCCATCGCGCCCGGACTGGCCGAGGCGGCGGATGGGGCGCACAGCCTCGAGTGGATCGACGTGGGCGACGTGCGCATTCCGCTGGACGAGCAGGCGATGGCACTGGTGCCCTATCGCGGCCCGGCGCGCAGCTTCCCCTACGTGTCGGCGACCGACGTGCTGGCGGGAAAGGCAGATCGGGCGGCTCTCGAGGGCAGGGTGGTACTGGTCGGCACCACGGCGTCCGGGCTGACCGACCTGCGCGCCGCCCCCGTGGGGCCCGTCTATCCGGGCGTGGAGGTGCACGCCAATCTGATCGCCGGAGCGCTGGACGGACGAATCCGGCACATGCCCGGCTACATGATGGGCGTCGAGCTTCTCGTGCTGGCGGGGAGCGGGCTGGTGCTTGCGCTGGTGCTGCCCTTGCTCACGCCACTTCCTTCAACCCTGCTGAGCCTCGTGGTGCTGTCGACGGTGGTCGGGCTGAACCTGACGCTGTGGGGGCGCGCCAACGCCGTGCTGCCGCTGGCGCCGACGCTGCTGATGATCGCGGCGCTGTTCGCGCTGAACATGTCCTACGGCTTCTTCGTGGAGGCACGGGCCAAGCGTCGGATCACGCGGCTGTTCGGGCAATACGTGCCGCCGGCGCTGGTGGAGGTGATGAGCCGCCATCCGGAGCGCTTCTCCATGCAGGGCGAGAGCCGGGAGATGAGCGTGCTGTTCTCGGACGTGCGCGCATTCACCACCGTCTCGGAGGGGCTGGATCCGAAGGTCCTGACGCAGGTGATGAACGAGTTCCTGACTGCGCTGAGCCAGGTGATCTATAACCATCGGGGTACGATCGATAAGTACATGGGCGACAGTATCATGGCCTTCTGGGGTGCCCCGCTGGCCGATCCCGGTCACGCGCGCAACGCGGTATTCGCCGGACTCGACATGCTCTCGACCATGCAGGCACTGCAGCAGCGCTTTGCCGCACGCGGGTGGCCGGTGCTGCAGGTAGGCGTGGGCGTCAACACCGGACGCATGACGGTGGGCAACATGGGCTCCGAGATCCGTGTGGCCTATACCGTGATGGGCGATTCGGTGAACCTCGCCTCCCGGCTCGAGGGCCTGACCCGACAGTATGGCGTAGGCATGATGGTGGGCGAAGCCACGCGCGCCGCCTGCCAGGGCGTCGCGTTCCGCGAGCTGGACAGGGTCCGGGTCAAGGGCAGGCGCGAGCCGGTGGTCGTCTACGAGCCGCTGGGACGCGAGCTGGACGTGGACGGCGGCCTCGCCGGGGAGGTCGGGCGTTGGCACGCGGCGCTCGACCACTACCGCGCGCAGCGCTGGGATTCGGCGCGCGAGGCGCTGGAAGCTCTTCAGCGCGATCGACCCGAGTCGATCCTGTACGCCAAATTCCTGCGTCGCATCGACGTCCTGCTTGCGCAACCGCCGGGGCCCGACTGGGACGGGGCCTGGACCTTCGACGACAAGTGACCCATGAAACTGCGCGTGCTCGGCTGTAGCGGCGGCATCGGCGGGGGGCTACGCACCACCGCCTTCCTACTCGACGACGACATCCTGATCGATGGCGGCACCGGCGTGGGCGACCTGACCCTGGAGGAACTGCGGCGTATCGACCACGTGTTCATCACGCACTCGCATCTCGATCACGTCGCCTGCATTCCCTTCCTGCTCGACAGTGTGGGTGCCCTGCGCGAGCGGCCGGTCACCCTGTATGCGAGTAGCGAGACCATCGCCACGCTGCGCGCGCACCTGTTCAACTGGAAGCTGTGGCCGGATTTCTCCGTCATCCCCAACGCGTCCGAGCCGATCATGCGCTTCCAGCCCATTGCGCTGGGCGAGGCCGTGCGCCTCGGCGCCCGTACGCTGCGCAGCCTGCCGGCCTGCCACGTGGTGCCGGCAGTCGGCTATCACGTCGACAGCGGGACGGGCAGCCTGGTGTTCACCGGCGACACCGGTCCGTGCGAGGCGCTGTGGGAGGCGATCAACCGCATCGGCAACCTGCGCTACCTGATCGTCGAGACCGCGTTCTCGAACGCCGAGGGCGCGCTGGCAGCCGCCTCCAAGCACCTGACGCCCGATCTGCTGGCGCAGGAACTGGCCTGTCTGCACGCAAGGCCGGAGATCTACATCACGCACCTAAAGCCCGTCGACGGAAGGTCGACGATGGAGGAGGTGGGCCGCGTCGCCGCGGCCTGGATGCCGCGGATGCTGGAGCACGGGCAGGTGCTGGAATTTTGACGCAGCGAATAGGGGTTCCCCCGGCGCCGCCGGCGGGGACGTTCGTGCATTGACAACGGGTGGGTGAAATCCCCGGGGATGGAAAGATGAGCACCGTGTTCGAGTCGCGGCCGCAGGCTGAAGGCGACGTGCGCAGTCGGTTGGAGTTCCAGCGCAAGCTGCAGGCTGTCGCCAACAGGATCCATGCGACGCGCAACGCCGAGGAGATCATGCTCGAGCTCGGGCAGGACATCTGCGAGCTGCTCGGTGCGGATCGCCTCACGATCTATGCCCTGTCCGAGGACCGCAGCGCGATCATCTCCAAGGTCAAGACCGGGCTGGCTTCGTTCAAGGACCTGCGGCTTCCGGTCAGTGAGCAGAGCCTGGCCGGCTTCGCCGCGCTGAACAAGGTTCTGCTCAACATTCGCGACGTCTACGACGAGGAGGAATTGCGCAGCCACTCCCCGCTGCTCCGGTTCCTCAAGGAAGTGGACCGCCGGACCGGTTACCGCACCAGGCAGATGCTGGTCGCTCCCGTGGTGGACATCCCGTCGGGCGAGGTGATCGGCGTGGTGCAGGCGATCAACACGCGATCGGGGGAGCCTTTCTCGCCGCTGGCGGTGGAGGGCGTCCAGAACCTGTGCGAGACTCTGGCGATCGCGTTCAAGCAGCGCCAGAAGCCCCAGCCGGTGGTGCGCGGCGCCTACGCCGGGCTTGTCACCGATGGTGTGCTCACGGCAGAGCAGCTGGAACGGGCACTGGGCGCTGCGCGCGAGAAGGGCACCGACCTGGAGAGCGTGCTCCTCGACGAGTTCCAGGTCAGCACCGAGGCGCTGGGCAACGCGCTGTCGCACTACTTCGGCGTACCCTATGAGCCTCTGCGCGGCGACCGGGTCAAGCCCATCGACCTGCTCAAGAACCTCAAGCGCGAGTTCCTCAAGAGCAGCAACTGGCTGCCGCTCGAGGACACGCCCGAGGGCCTGGTGGTGCTCACGACCGACCCGGAGCGGGTGCGTGCCGGACGCGTGGTCGCCAACGTCTTTCCCAAGCGCAAGCTGCTCTATCGCGTCACCACGCGCAGCGAGTTCAGCGCCACGCTCGACCAGTACTTCGGGATGGACATCGACACCTCGTCCATCGGCGACCTGCTCTCGGGACTGGACCACGACCTCGACGACGAGAACGGCACCAGCGCGGACGACGTCTCGCTCGCCGCCGACAACGAACTGGTCAAGCTGGTCAACAAGATCATCATCGACGCCTACCACCAGGGCGCCTCCGACATCCACATCGAGCCGTATCCGGGCAAGGGCAAGACCGAGGTGCGCTTCCGCCGGGACGGCTCGCTGCAGCACTACATCTCGGTGCCGGCGAGCTACCGCAATGCCATGGCGGCGCGCCTGAAGATCATGTGCGATCTCGACATCTCCGAGCGGCGCAAGCCTCAGGACGGCAAGATCAAGTTCCGCAAGTTCGGTCCCCTCGACATCGAGCTGCGGGTGGCGACGATTCCTTCGCAAGGCGGAATGGAAGACATCGTCATGCGCATTCTCGCAGCCGGCGAGCCGATCCCGCTGGACAAGCTCGGGTTGTCCGCGCGCAACCTGCAGAATCTGAAAGACACGGTGAGCAAGCCCTACGGCCTGTTCTTCGTGTGCGGGCCGACCGGCTCGGGCAAGACCACGACCCTGCACTCGGTGCTGGGCCACCTCAATACGCCGGATACCAAGATCTGGACGGCCGAGGACCCGGTCGAGATCACCCAGAAGGGCCTGCGCCAGGTGCAGATGAATCCCAAGGCGGGGCTGACCTTCGCCACCGCCATGAAGGCTTTCCTGCGCGCGGACCCGGACGTCATCATGGTGGGCGAGATGCGCGACAAGGAGACCACGGCAATCGGCATCGAGGCTTCGCTCACCGGCCACCTGGTGTTCGCTACGCTGCATACCAACAGCGCCCCGGAATCCGTCATCCGCCTGCTCGACATGGGGATGGATCCGTTCAACTTCGCCGATGCGCTGCTGGGCGTGCTCGCCCAGCGTCTGGCCAAGCGCCTGTGCGGCAAGTGCAAGAAGCCGCACGCGGCCACGCAGGACGAATTGAAGCTGATCCTGGAGGAGTACTGCCAGGAGCTGACGCAGACCGAGGACTGGAAGCGGGATGCCGAGGCGGCCTCCGAGGGCGTGTACCGCGACTGGGTGCAACGCTTCGCCGATGGCGCGGGCCAGTTCACGCTCTATACACCGGTGGGCTGCGACACCTGCTCGGGCACGGGGTACAAGGGGCGGGTCGGCCTGCACGAACTGCTGATCGGCAGCGACGGCGTGAAGAAGCTGATCCAGGAGCACGCCCGCGTGGCCGACATCCTCGCCCTCGGGCTCAACGAGGGCATGCGCACTCTCAAGCAGGACGGCATCGAGAAGGTCCTGCAGGGCATCACCGACCTGCATCAGGTGCGCGCGGTCTGCATCAAGTAGCCCCGCGTGGCAGGCGGCGTGGGCTGTCTGTGAAAGATCGCGACGCGCTGCCGCCGCGCTTGCCGTGGATCGGCACGGCGCGCGACGCCACGCGGAAGTCTTTGTGTCAGGACGGTCGCGGGAACCTGCCGGTTCCTTCAACGCGGCGGTTCGACTGCGTCGTGACCCCGATCCGGGCCCCCGATTCGTTTTCGATCGATCAAATCCTCGCGCAATCGGCGCCGGTGGCATACCCGTTGCATTAATGGACCCCGAACACGGAGACCGTGTTTAAGTCTTCTCAACACCGAAGGAGTGCACGTCACATGAAAGCTATGCAAAAGGGTTTCACCTTGATCGAACTGATGATCGTGGTCGCGATCATCGGCATCCTGGCCGCCATCGCGCTGCCGGCGTACCAGGACTACATCGTCCGCTCGAAGGTTTCGGAGGGCCTGGTGCTGGCCTCCGCGGCGAAGACGGTCGTGGGTGAGAATGCCGCATCGGCCCGCGATGACCTGAGTCAGGGCTGGTCGTGGGTCGCGGACACCGACATCGTGGATGACATTTCAGTGGCGACCGACACCGGTATAATCACGGTGACCTATACCGACGAGGCAAAGGCAATCGTCCTGACCTTGACGCCGCAATCCAATGGCGGTGCGATCGCAGCGGGCACGGTTCCCGACGCGGAAATTACCTGGCTGTGCGAGGTGGACACCGCCGACAACAACCGCTACGTCCCCGCCAACTGCCGCGTCGACGCGTAAGCACTCGCGACTGCCGCATCGAAGCCCCTCCTCGGAGGGGCTTTTTCTTTGCCTACTTCCGGAACACCGAAGCCTGCAGCGGCAGGCCGTTGCTGAGGTAGGAGAGGAAGTACTCCAGGTTGTTCCACTCCTCGCTGTTGTAGCCGTAAGGCGCGGCGCGCATCTGCACCATGCAGCGGTTGAAGCGGCCCTGGAAGGTCATCAGTTCCTCGCCGGCGCGGAAGATCGGCCAGTGCGTCGCAAGTCCGAGGGTGGGCGAGATGATCTCCATGCGCATGGTGCGCCCGGCCAGGTGCAGGTGGCAGCCGGCACAGGCGGCGTTGAGCTGACCGATGCGGCGGTAGTACAGGTCCTTGCCCGCCTCGTACTTGGCCCGTGCCTGCGGCGATTCGACCTTGACGTTCATGCGCATGCCGTCGGAGAGTGTCCGCGCATAGGCGGTGAGCACGCCCATCGGCTCGCGTTGGCCGTAGGCCATCGGCGGCTCGCCGTTGGCCTCCAGGCAGCGGTTGAGCGCCATCTCGAAGGTCACGACCTTGTCGACGGACGCATCGTAGTAGGGGTAGTTGCCGACCACGTTGCGGCCGCCGTCCGGGAAGCAGTCGGCGAAGGTCTTGCCGTTGCGGAACGGCTTCTCCCAGATGCGCCGTCCCGCATCGAGATCGCCCAGGAACGGCGGAAACTCCATGATCTGCTCGAACTGCGCACGAGCGTCGGGGTTGGCGATCATCGCGCCGTACACGTAGTCCTCCAGCGCAACGCCGGGGAAGCGTTCCGCGAAGACGCGCACCATGCGCAGGCGGTCGGCTTCCGGGCCGTCGTCCGCGGCTGCCCCGACGCCGACCGCGCCGATACCCAGCACGGCTACAGCCGTCGCGCAGGCGGCCACGGCGCGTGCAGCCAGCCGCGCGCGCAGGCGTCTCACCCGGGGGGCGGCACCTTGCTGCTGGCGCGGCCGCGTTCGCCCTTGTTGTCCACCCATTCGATGGTCACCTCGTCGTCCGGCTTCGCGCCCCGCACGCGCATCTGCAGGTAGGGATTGCGCGCGATCGCCTGGCCCCACTCGGTCTCCAGCACCGCCTTGCCGTTCAGGCTCACGGTCAGGTTGCGGATGAAGTGCAGCGGCACCAGCTCGCCCGTGCGCGAGTCCTTGCGCAGGCCCGTCTCCATCGGGTGGTCGATCAGCGCACGGATCTCGACGACGTCCCCGTCGAGGCGCAAGCGCATGCGGATGGGGCGCGTCATGTGCCGCACCCGCCGATCGTGACCTTCACCTCGCGCGTATTCACGTAGTACTTTCCGCCCGCGCGGACCACGGCGCGCAACGTGGAGGTGTCGCCCATCTTGATGCGCGTGGAGATGAACGGCTCGGCCCCGTTCTTGAATTCGAACAATCCCACATAGGGCTGCACGTTCTTGTCGGAGAACACCAGGATCTGGTCGCTGTCGGGGATGTGACTGCGGATCTCGATCGGTACCTGCGCGCCGTTCTCGGCGATCTCGGGTGCCTTGATCTCGATGTCGTCCGAGGGCACGGCGTCGGCGACGCCGGCGTGCCGGATCGCGCCCTCGATGTTGCCCGCCTCGAAGGCGGCCCGGTTCCAGCCGGCGAACGCGAGCAGCGGCGACAGCCATCCGAGTGCGATGGCCGAGGCGCCGCCGATGCAGGTACGCAGAAAGGAGCGCCGCTTCACGACCGTGTCCATGCGTTCAGTACTGGTAGATGTAGTCGAGCACGAGTTCGATCTCCTCGCCGGTCAGCACCCCATGCTTGCCGAACGGGGGCATGTACGAGAGCGGATTGCGCTCGGTCGGGTCCCACAGTTGCGCCCGCAGAACGCTGCGGTCGGGGAAGCGCTCGCGCATCGCGACGATCGGCGGGCCGATGTTGGCGAGGGTCTCGGCCGTCGGATCGCCCGGCACCTGATGACAGGCGAGGCAGTTGCCCCGGTACCAGTCGTGCGCGATGGCGCGGCCGGCCTCGATGCGCGCGGGCGTGGCGGCAGCGCCCGTGGACCTGACGCCGGGTTCGTCGTCTGCAGCGCCGGCCATCCCGGCCGCGACCGCGCAGGAGCCGGCCACGAGGAGCGCGCGCGCCGACCTGCAACGGGACATGATGGCGAAACGGGCCGGAAAACGGATCACGCGCCGGCGGCGCGCCAGTGCCCGGACTTGCCGCCCTTCTTCTCGAGCAGGCGCACGCCGTCGAAACGCATGCCGCGGTCCACCGCCTTGCACATGTCGTAGATGGTCAGCAGTGCCACGCTGACCGCCGTGAGCGCTTCCATCTCCACGCCCGTGCGGCCGTGCGTCTCTGCACGCGCGACGCAATCCACCGCGCTGGCGGCCTCGTCGATCACGAATTCCACGCTCACGTGCGTGAGCGGCAGCGGATGGCACAGCGGGATCAGGTCGGACGTGCGCTTCGCGCCCTGGATGGCGGCGATGCGGGCGATGCCGAGCACGTCGCCCTTCGCCGCGCGTCCCTCGACGATGCGGCGCAGGGTGTCGGGCTGCATGGACACACGTCCGGTGGCCACGGCGACGCGCTGCGTCTCGGACTTCTCGCCGACGTCGACCATGTGCGCCTGGCCCCGCGCGTCGAAGTGCGTCAACTCGCCCATGGAATTCGTACTCGAATGGAACGTGCGGCCGCTGCCCGGTTCCAAGGAACGGACGGCCGCACAAAAGGTCGGAGTTATCATAGCACCATGAAGTTCCTGGCCTCTGTACTCGCACTGTCGCTCTGTTTCGGTACACCGCTGCAGGCGCAGACGCTGCCCGACCTCGGCGATTCGTCGCAGACCGTGCTGTCGCTCCAGCAGGAGCGGCAACTGGGCGAGTCGATCATGCGTCAGATCCGCACGAGCCCGCAGTATCTCGACGATCCCGAGGTCACCGACTACATCTCCGCGCTCGGCTACCGCCTGGTTGCGCAGGGTCCCAATGCCGAGCAACGCTTCGAGTTCTTCCTGGTGGACGACAACTCCATCAACGCCTTCGCCTTGCCCGGCGGCTTCGTCGGCGCGCACACCGGCCTGATCACCACGGCGCAGAGCGAATCCGAGCTGGCCGCCGTGCTCGGCCACGAAATCGCACACGTCACGCAGCGTCACATCGCGCGCCTGTTCCAGCAGCAGAAGCAGGCGGGGATCGCATCCCTGGCGGCGCTCGCGCTGGCGATCCTGGCCGCGCGCTCCAGCCCCGACCTGGCCAGTGCCGCGATGGCGGGCGCGCAGTACGCGACCATCCAGACGCAGCTGAACTTCACGCGCGACAACGAGCGCGAAGCCGACCGCATCGGTCTGCAGATCCTCGAACGGTCCGGATTCGACCCTGCCGCCATGCCGGTCTTTCTCGACCGGATGCAGCGCGCCTACCGGGTGTACGAGACCGGCGCGCCGTCGTACATGCGCACCCACCCGCTCACCTACGAGCGCATCGCCGACGTGCAGAGCCGGGTCGACGCGCTCGGCTACCGGCAGGTGCCCGACAGCCTCGACTTCCAGTTCGTGCGCGCGCGCCTGCACGTGCTGGCCGGGAGCCCGCGCGACGCGATCCAGCACTTCGAGCACATCCTGGCCGAGAAGAAGACGGTGCACGAGGCCGCTGCCCGCTACGGCCTGACCATGGCTCTGCTCGAGGGCAAGGAGACCGAGCGTGCGCTCGAACAGGCCAGGCGGCTCCAGCAGGACGTGCCGGGCAACCCGATGGCGCAGGCGCTGGTTGCGCGCGTGCTGCTGGCAGCCGGAAGGCGCCAGGAGGCGTTCGCGCAGTACGAGGAATCGCTGCGCACCCACCCGGCGCGGCGCGGCCTCATCTTCGACTACGCCGATGCCCTGATGAACGCCGGACGCGCGGCCGATGCGCTGGCGCTGGTGACCAGGGCCGAGCAGGTGCTGCCTCCCGACTACCGCCTCTATCAGCTCGAGGCACGCGCCCACCTGGCGCTGGGACAGCGCCTGGAGCAGCACCGCGCGCAGGCCGAGGCCTATCTGCTGCGCGGAAGCGTGCCGGCTGCCATCGAGCAGCTGCAGCTCGGCCTGCGCAGCGGCGATGGCGACTACTTCCAGCTTTCCAGCGCCGAGGCGCGGCTGAAGGAACTGCAGGCGCTCGATACCGGTTCCCGGCGGCGCAAGTGACTGCGCGTGGGCCGTCCTGGCCCAGGCCGGGGCGCCGACCAATCGGGTCGCGCGGGACGCCGGCTTGCGCCGGCACCACGCCGCCTTTTCTGCCGAGCCCTTTCGCGGTTCGTGCCGCAATGAGGACAGCCGCGGTCATCCCCGCCACTCGCCCTACGCGCCACAGCCGCTCTGCCGTTATCCGTTGTCCAGGCAGAAGAAGCAAGAATGACCCCGAAGATCGGCAAGTACCAGGTGCTGCGGCAGCTCGGCCGTGGCGCGACCAGCCACGTCTACCTTGCGCTGGACCCGTTCACCAACCGCCAGGTGGCGATCAAGGTCGTGCAGCAGGAGGTGCTCGGTGACCCGGAGTACGGCCGCCGATTCCGCAAGCTGTTTCTGACCGAGGCGTCCCTCGCGGGCAAGCTCGCCCACCCGCACATCGCCGCCATTTACGATGCCGTCGCCGAGGACGAGGCGAGCTACATCGTCATGGAGTACGTCGAGGGCGGCACCCTGGAGCAGTACGCGAAGATCGACAACCTGCTGCCGGTGGCCAAGGTGATCGAGATCGTGTTCAAGTGCTGCAAGGCGCTCGATTTCGCGCATCGCCACGGCGTGATCCATCGCGACATCAAGCCGGCCAACATCCTTCTCGGCGAGGACACCGATATCAAGATCTCGGACTTCGGCGCCGCGCTCACCAGCGCCTCCGAGACCACGCAGGTCAGCGGCATCGGCTCGCCCGCTTACATGTCTCCCGAGCAGGTGCAGGAGCGGCCGCTCTCGCACCAGACCGACATCTTCTCGCTCGGCGTGGTGATGTACCAGCTGCTCACGGGCACCCTGCCGTTCAAGGCCAGCAACAACTACAGCATGGTGTTCCAGATCATCAACGTCGATCCGCCGCCGCCGAGCATCTTCCGTCCCGAGATTCCGGCCAGCCTGGACGTGGTGGTGAAGCGTGCGCTGCAGAAGCGCGTCGAGAGTCGCTATGCGACCTGGGAGGAGTTCGCCCAGGACCTGGTGAGCATCTTCACCCACCTGAAGACGCCCGAGCAACCGGTGCCGGACACCGAGAAGTTCAATACGCTGCGGCGGCTGCAGTTCTTCCGGAACTTCGGTGACGTCGACCTGTGGCAGGTGCTGCACATCTCCAACTGGTCCCGCGTGCGCGCCGGCACCACGCTGATCCGCGAGGGCGACGCCGGCACCTCCTTCTACATCCTCGCCGGCGGCGAGGTGGACGTGACGCGTAACGGCCGCATGCTCACGGTGCTGCGCTCGGGCGAGTGCTTCGGCGAAATGGCCTACCTGGGTCGGCGCAGCTTCAGGCGCAGCGCGAGCATCCGCTCACGCACCGACGCCACGCTGGTCGAGATCCGTCCCGACGCACTGGAAGCGGCGACCGACAGCTGCCGCCACTGCTTCACCGCTGCGTTCCTCGAACTGCTGGTGGCGCGCCTCGACGCCGCCGACGCGCGCCTGACCGAATTGCTCGAGAGCAACGCCGTCGTCTGAACGGCCGGATCGGATGAATCGCGCTATCATCAATCGCCCCCCTTACCAGTGCGATCACAGACGATGGCAGACGACATCACCGTCCAGCAGCTGCGCGAGATGCAGGCCGCCGCGCCTGTCGCGCTGCTCGACGTGCGCACCGATGCCGAAGTCGAGCGCGGCGTGATCGCCGGGGCGCTGCACATTCCGCTGCACATGCTGCCGATGCGCTGCGGCGAGCTCGATCCCAGCGCCCCGCTGGTGGTGTACTGTCAGTCGGGCGGCCGGTCCGCCCAGGCGTGCGGCTGGCTGTCCTCGCAGGGCTTCGGGCACGTGTCGAACCTGCATGGCGGCATCGTGGCATGGGTGCGCGAAGGCCACCCGCTGACGCGGCTTTCCTGAGGGGCGCATGGAGTCGGATATCAGCCCCGATCGGGAACTGGACGCGCGCGGACTGAACTGCCCGCTGCCGATCCTGCGCACGAAGAAGGCGCTCAACGAGATGGCCGGCGGACAGACGCTGCACGTGGTGGCGACCGATCCCGGTTCCGTGCGCGACTTCCAGGCATTCGCCCGGCAGACCGGGCACGACCTGCTCAGCTCGACGGCCGGCGACGGCGAGTTTCGCTTCCTTCTGCGCAAGAAGACGACATGAACCTGGACCGCTTCATCGTCCCGCTCGATCGCGCGCTGCGCACGCTGTTCGCCACCTCGCACTCCAGCCGGCGGACCCCGGGTGAGGAGTTGCCCGAGGCCCGGCTGGACGAGGCCGAGCGCCGATTGTCGGGCGCGCTGATGCGCATCAACCACACCGGCGAGGTCTGCGCCCAGGCGTTGTACGAGGGGCAGATGCTGGTGGCGCGTGAGCCGCGCGTGCAGAAGCTGCTGGAGCATGCCGCGCGCGAGGAGACCGAGCACCTGGCCTGGACCGAATCACGGCTGCGCGAACTGGGTGCGCGCAAGAGCCTGCTCGATCCGCTCTTCTATGCCGGCTCCCTGGCGCTCGGGGCCGGTGCCGGCCTGCTGGGCGACCGCTGGAGCCTAGGCTTCCTCGCCGAGACCGAGCACCAGGTGGAGCAACACCTGACCGGACACATGGAGCGCCTGCCCGCCGCCGACGCCAGGAGCCGGGCGGTGGTCGAGCAGATGCGTGCCGACGAGGCCGGCCACGCCATGAGCGCCGAACGCGAGGGCGCTGCGCGGCTGCCGCTGCCGGCCAGGATGGCGATGCGGCTGGCTGCGCGGGTGATGACCGGCACCACCCGCTACCTCTGAACACCGGATCTACCCAGCGCCCGCGCTAGCCGAGGTTGGCGGCGCGGATCTCGAAGTCATGCGTGATCTGGGCGGTCTTGCCCAGCATGATCGAGGCTGAGCAGTACTTTTCCGCCGACAGTTCGATCGCGCGCGCAACGTGACGCGCATCGACGTCGATGCCGGTGACGACGAAGTGGAAGTGAATGCGCGTGAAAACCTTTGGGTCCTGCGGCGCGCGTTCGGCCTCGATCTCGATGTGGCAGTCGGTCACCCTTTGGCGTGCCTTGCGCAGGATCGCGATCACGTCGTAGGCCGTGCATCCACCCGTTCCGGCCAGCACGGTCTCCATGGGCCGCGGTCCCAGATTCCGGCCGCCGCCCTCGGCGGCACCGTCCATGAGGATGGCGTGGCTGCTTTCGGTCTCCGCCAGGAAGCTCACGCCCTCCACCCATTTGATGCGAACTTTCATTGTCTTACATCATCTGCCGGCGATTCGTGCAGGGGTGAGCGGCGGTTTGGGTGCATTGCAGCAAAAACACTTGCGCTCGTGCGCCGCTTCTGGAACAATTCGTGATGTCGGTTGCGCGCATTAGCGCGCACCACCAGTCTCCTCCATCCTCCTCCTAAGGTGGATTTCAGCGCAACCTCTTGGTTGCGCTTTTTTTTTGTGGTGCCAGTTGCAGTGCGATCGCCTCGACCTTCGCCCGTCGGTCGATGCCGCCTTCCAGGCAGGCTGCGATGACTGCAATGCAATATGTGCACTGCGGCGACCAGCCGTTACGTTCCCGTGCGAGGCCATATTTCCCGCGCAAATCAGTAGCTTGAATCGCGAAAGCTGATTTTCTGCGCGACATATTCTAGAATACGGGGGTTTCACAACGGCGCAGACAGCGCGGACAGGATCCCTCGGCATGGCTGAAGGCACGGTAAACAAGCAGCGCCGGTACTTGCTCGGAGCCGCCAGTGCGGCCGGTGGCGTGGCGGCGCTTGCGGCGGCGACGCCCTTTTTCGTAAGCATGTTCCCCAGCGCCCGCGCGCGCGCGGCCGGCGCACCGGTTGAAGTCGACATCTCGAAAGTCGAGCCGGGCATGATGATTCGTGCGGAGTGGCGCAGCAAGCCGGTGTGGATCCTCCACCGCACGCCGGAAATGGTGAGGTCGCTCGAAGCGCTCGACCCGGTGGTGGCCGATCCGAACTCCCGCCAGCCGATGCAGCCCGACTACGCCCGGAACGAGACGCGCTCACTCAAGCCCGAGTGGCTGATCGTGGT
>CAZNBS010000028.1:0-18496 GCA_964570955.1 uncultured Burkholderiales bacterium
CGGGCGGTCGCCGGGGGGCTCGGGCGCGCCGACATCGAGGCGCTCGACGCGGCGCGCGCCTAGCGACGATAGGGCGATCTGTCGGGGAGGCAGTCGGGCGGCACGTCGACCTCGATGTCGCCGAGGAGCAGAAAGGAGAAGGATTTTCCGTGCCCGTCCAGGCACAGGCTGCCGTTCACGCCGCCCTCCAGGGCGTCGTCGATGACGAAGTTCATAGCCTGCAGACGCGGGAGCACATGGCGCCGGCAGGCGCTCGCGCCCTTGTGCGCGAAGACCGCCAATACCCGGGCCTCGGTGACCTGCTCGACCAGATACGGAAACGCCTCGGCGCGATAGGCGACGACGCTGATGTTCGAGCGGTTGCCTTTGTCGCCTGCGCGTGCGTGCGCGACGGCGTGCAGGGGGACGCGCACCGTGTTCATCGGTGCTCCACCAGCGTGACGCGCGGTCGGACGCGCTTGCGATCGACCAGGATCGAATCGGTGCCGATCTGCGGCGTGACCTGCTGGCGCACGCCGGCGCCCCCCGCGGGTCCTGAGCAATACAGGCTCAGGACCTCGTCGGCGACGCGCTGCGCGCTGGCACGGTCGTGGCAGCGCACCGCCGCCCGCACGCGGTACTCGCCGGCATCGGCCGGACGCATCCGCGGCCGGCGCGCCCGCGCATCGCTATCGAACAGCGCAAAGGTCCCGAGCACCTCCACGCGCACCTTTTCTTTCACGCCGATCAGCTGGCAGCGCTCGCGTACAGCCGTGGCGGCCAGTTCGGCCCGCGCGAGCGCATTGGGTCCGACGTAGGAGATCTCCCCCTCGCCCAACCAGCCGGCGTCCACGCACACGGTGGCCTTCAGCGTGTCCGGAGGCGGCTTGCCGCGCGCGCCGCTCACCCGTACACGGTCGGTGCCGATTTCCTCCACCTCGACTTCACCGAGGTCGAGCACGACGTCGGGCGTCAGGTAGTTGAACGGGTCGTGCACCTCGTAGAGCAGCTGCTCGATCACCGTGGCCCGGCTCACCCGGCCACCCGTGTTCGCGGCTTTGCCGACGACGAGGCTGCCGTCCGCATCCACCTCGGCGATCGGGAAACCCACGCGCCCGAGCTCGGGCACGTCCTTGAAGCCAGGATCGGCGAAGTAGGCGCCGGTGACCTGGGCGCCGCATTCCAGGAGGTGCCCGCACACCGTTCCCTGGGCGAGGAGGTCGAGCTGATGCGGCTGCCAGCCATGCACGTGCATCAGCGGCCCGAGCGAGAGCGCGGCATCGGTCGTGCGTCCTACGAGCACGATCTGTGCGCCGGTTGCGAGCGCTTCGGCAACCGCATCCGCGCCGAGGTAGGCGTTGGCGGCGACGATCGGCCGATCGCCCAGGTCGAGCCCTTCGATCCGCGGTTGCGCCCGCACCTCGTCTGCCGGCATCGTATCGAGCAGGTTGTCTCCGGTTAGCGCAGCCACCCGCAGCGCGTGGATACCGAGTTCCTGTGCAAGCGATTGCACACGGTGCGCCGCACCGAGCGGATTGGCCGCACCCATGTTCGTGACGATGCGAATGCCGTGTCGGATGCAGTCGCGCAGCACCAGCGGCAGGTACAGATCGAGAAACGGCGAATAGCCGGCGTCGGGGTCGTCGCGGCGCAGCTTCTGCGCGATGGCGAGCGTGCGTTCGGCCAACACTTCGTAGACCAGAAAGCGCTCGCCTTCGCATTGCGCGAGGCTGCGCACCACCGGCACGGCGGCGTCGAAGCGGTCACCGGCGAATCCGGCGCCGCATCCTATGAATACCTTGGGCATGCGGTGCGTACGAGGGCGGCCTACGGCGCAACCCGTTTCTCCTGCGTGTCCACAATCATATGCTAGAGTGCCCGCACAAGAACGGGAGCGATGCTCGATCGTCGCGCCGAGGGGGAGAGAATGCCTGCCGTGCATGTTGCCGACTGCATCCTGCACTACGAACTGCTCGACACCACGCTGCCGTGGATCGAGCAGCCGCAAACCATCGTCTTCCATCACGGTTTGGGTGCGAGTGCGGGAATCTGGCGGGCCTGGGCGCCGATGCTGGCCGACCGCTATCGCATGCTGAGCTTCGACATGCGCGGGCACGGTCGGTCCGCGCATCCGCCGAGCGACGCGCCGCTCAGCCTCGATCTGCTGGTGGACGATCTGTTCGCGGTGGCGGATGCTGCCGGCATCGGACGCTTCCACCTCGTCGGGGAATCCATCGGAGGCACGCTCGCGCTGCTCGCCGGGCTGCGCGCACCCGAGCGGCTGCTCACGGTCACGGTGAGCAACGGCGCGCACGTAGGCGGATCGATCGCCAATCTCGATGACTGGAAGCAGATCATCGACGTGGGCGGCATGCAGGGATGGTCGGCGCACATGATGCGTGCGCGGTTCTTCCCCGGCGCCATCTCGCCGGCGATGCACGAGTGGTACGAGCGGATGCAGGCAGGCGTATCGGCCGATTTCCTGCTGCGGGCCGTGCGACTGCTTGCCGGCGCCGATCTGTCGCCGCAGCTGCCGCGGCTCGACCTGCCGGTACTGCTGCTGCATCCGGACTCGAGCCCGTTCATACCGGTCGCGTTGATGGCGAGCCTCAAAAGTCTCCTCGCGCAGTCGCGCCTGCACGTGTTTCCGCACAGCAGGCACGGCCTGCCGTTCTCGCACGCCGACTTGTGCGCCGAGGCGCTGCGCGAGTTTCTCGACGAGTGGGACCTGCAGTAGCCGGACGACCAGCCTGCGACCTGCCGACGCGGGCGAGGCGATGAGCGTCCTGGTCGTGGGACGGGTTCGGCATCGCTGCGCCAATCGGAACGGGCCGCGTCCTCGACGCCACCGGCAGCCACGGCGGGACAATGACCGTCCAAGCGCGCTGCCGCCGGCCTTGGCGGCATCCTGCTGACGATGAGCCGGCCCTCATCGAGCTATCCGCTGCGGCCAGGCGGGACCGAATGACAAGACACAGACGGAGGAGCGGGTGTTCGACTGGTATCGCGACCTGAGCAAGCCGGAGCGCCGGACTTTCACCGCCGCCTTTGCCGGCTGGTCCGTGGATGCGTTCGACTTCACCGTGTACACCTTCCTGATCCCGACCCTGATCGCGGCGTGGAGCATGACGAAGGCGGAGGCCGGATTGATTGCCACGGCTTCGCTGATCCTGTCCGCCGTCGGGGGATGGGCTGCCGGCATCCTCGCGGATCGATTCGGCCGTGTGCGCGTGCTGCAGATCACCATCGTCTGGTTCTCGCTGTTCACCTTCCTCTCCGGTTTCACCACGTCCTTCGAGCAACTGCTGGTGACGCGCGCCCTGCAGGGACTGGGTTTCGGTGGCGAGTGGGCGGTGGGATCGGTGCTGGTGGGCGAGATGATCCGTGCCCAGCACCGCGGCAAGGCGGTGGGCACCGTCCAGAGCGGCTGGGCGGTCGGCTGGGGGTTGGCGGCACTGACCTTTGCGGTGGTGTTCTCCGTGCTCCCGGAAGACATCGCGTGGCGCGCGATGTTCTGGCTTGGCGTGCTCCCGGCGCTGCTGGTGTTCTACATCCGCCGCCATGTCAAGGATCCCGAGGTGTTTCACGCCACCCGGTCGAAGGTGCGCGAGTCGGGTGGACACTTCCTCGACATCTTCAAGCCGGATCTGCTGCGCGTCACCGTGCTGGGCAGCCTGATGACCACGGGGATGATGTCCGGCTATTACGCCGTGACCATCTGGGTGCCGACCTACCTGAAGACGGTGCGCAATCTGTCGGTGCTCAACACCGGCGGCTATACCTTCATGATCATTCTGGGATCCTTCGTCGGCTACCTCGTGGCCGCCTACCTGGCCGATCGTCTGGGCAGGCGACGCACGTTCTTCGTGTTCGCGATCGGCACCGCCGCGGTGACCGTCCTGTACACGCTCGTGCCGATCAGCAACGAGGCGATGCTGTTCCTCGGATTTCCGCTCGGCTTCTTTCTGTCCGGAAACTTCAGTGGCGTCGGCGCCTTCCTCACCGAACTCTTCCCCAGTCGCGTGCGCGGTTCCGGGCAGGGCTTCGTCTATAACGTCGGCCGGGGAGTGGGAGCGTTCTCCCCGCCACTGGTCGGGTACTTGAGTTCGGGAGCGATGCCCCTCGCCACGGCCATCGGCACCGTCACGGGACTGGCCTTCGCCACGGTGGTTCTCACGGTCTTCTTCCTGCCGGAGACGCGGGGCAAGGAGTTGGCGGTGTACCACTGAGGCGCCTCGCCCGGTCCGGAGCAGGCCGAATATACTTTGCGGAGCACGGCGCCGGGGACGAGGCGCCGGACGAGGAATGGCGATGAACGGCAGGACGGGATCCGAGCCCTTCGGGGTGCGGCCGCTGGCGCCGGCGCTCGGCGCCGAGATCGTGGGCGTCGATCTCGCACGCGGGGTGGACGACGCCGTGTTCGCGGCGATCTACGCCGCGTTTCTTGAGCACCAGGTGCTGCTGTTCGCGGAGCAGGATCTGCCCCCGGCACGACAAGTCGAGTTCGGGCGGCGCTTCGGCACGTTGCAGGTGCACGTGATGAACCAGTACCACGCCAGCGAGCATCCCGAGCTTTACCGCCTGAGCAACGTCGGGCCGGACGGCAAGCTCACCGGACGCTATCCCGATCGGGGCACGCTCGCCTGGCACACCGACACGACCGGGCACGTGACGATCCTGTATGCCGAGGTCGTGCCCGAGCACGGCGGCGAGACCCACTTCTGCGACATGTACGGCGCGTACGAGCGCCTCAGCGCCGCATGGAAAGCGCGCATCGCCGACCTGCGCGCCGTGCACAATCTGGACTTCTCCCGCACACGCCGGCATGGCGAGGAACCGATGAGCGAGGCGCAGCGCAAGGCGGTGCCGCCGGTGGATCATCCCGTGGTGCGCACCCACCCCGACACCGGCCGCCGCTGCCTCTTTCTGGGCGACCATGCCGAGTACATCCTGGGCATGCCTTACGAAGAAGGACGTGCGCTGATCGAGGAACTGAATGCGATGGCGGTGCAGCCGGATCTGGTGTATGCCCATCGCTGGCAGCCCGGGCAGCTGATCCTCTGGGACAACCGCTGCCTGCTGCACCGCGCGACCGAGTACGACACGCACAGCGAGCCGCGCATCATCCGGCGCTGCACGGTGCTCGGGGAAGTGCCTCACTGAGCGCGACGGCCGACCGCGTCGAATCGGCCGAGAGGACGGCGCTGCACCCCGCGCGAGGCGGCGGTCGCAAGCCGGGCTCCCTCGCCACCTACGCGTGAACCCACCACGCGGCGAGCGCGAGGGCGATGCCGAGCAGGGCTGCGATTACCTTGGCCAGCTTCATGGGTCGAGCGTGTGCCGCAAGTGCAGGAACGCCGGGTCGCGGAGCGCGCAACCGTCGCGCGCTGCCGGTTTGATGGCGCCCTTGGGGTCGAGTTCCGGGACCGCGCGGGCGCGCGCGCTCATGCGCCGATACACACGCCCGGCGATGGATCGCGTGCAGTCGCCGGTCACCCGATCGTTTGTCCAGGCGTGAGGGCGTCCTCGCGCACCGCAGCGCGGCCGCTCGTCGAGGTGGACGCATCCGTGTGCGGCGTACACCATGCTGGCCAAAGCGTTGACGCGGCACGTCGGTTGGCCTACCGTCGAGCGGTTGCAAATGCGCGGTTCGCCCCGTTTCGCAACGACAAAACGACAACAAGATCGGCAACAGTTTTCCAACTGCAGCAGGCATCTCAACTTGGGAGGGTTCATGGATACGTCTTCTCCTGTGAAATACCTATGTCACGTCGCCGCTGCGCTCGGCATGGCTTCTGCATTCGCGGCCGGTCCGGCGGCAGCGCAGCGTTCCGTCACCGACCAGATGCTGCTCAACGCCCAGAACGACGGGGCGAACTGGATCATGGCGCCGCGCGACTACTCGAGCACGCGCTACAGTCCGCTGGCCCAGATAGACGCGTCGAACGTCAAGCGCATGGTTCCGGTGTGGACGTTCTCGTTCGGAACGCTGGACGCGCAGAACACCACGCCCCTGGTGCTCGACGGTGTCATGTACGTAACGTCGTCGCACGGTCGCATCTTCGCGGTGGACGCACGGTCCGGTGCGATGAAGTGGATGTACGCGCATCCCATGCCCGAGGACATCGGCAAGATGCTGTGCTGTGACGTGGGCAACCGGGGTGCGGCACTGTACGGTGACAAGGTTTTCTACGTGACGCCCGATTCGCACGTCATCGCGCTCGACCGAAACACCGGAAAGGTCGTGTGGGATGTCGTGATCGGCGACTACAAGAAGGCCTACACCATGACGGTCGCACCGCTTGTCGTGAAGGGCAAGGTCGTGGTCGGCATGTCCGGCGCCGAGTACCCGACGCGCCTGTATATCGAGGCGCTGGATTCGGACACCGGCCAGCAGGTCTGGCGCCGCTACACCATTCCCGCGCCGGGAGAGCCCGGCTCCGACACGTGGGGCACGACCGATCCGGACGCGTGGAAGTTCGGAGGCGGGTCTGCCTGGATCACCGGCTCCTACGATCCCACACTCGACATCCTGTACTGGAGCACGGGCAATCCGAATCCCGACTGGGACGGCCATGGCCGCGTGGGCGACAACCTGTATACCAACGCCACGCTGGCGCTCGATCCGGACAACGGCGAGATCAAGTTCTACTATCAGTACACGCCCTGGGACGTATGGGATTACGACGGTGTCAACGAAACCATCCTGGCGGACATCGGCGGCGAGCGCGTGTGGCTGCACGGGGATCGCAACGGCTTCCTGTACAAGGTCGACCGGACTAACGGCAAGTTCATCTGGGGCAAGGAAATTTCCAAGGTGAACTGGATGACCGGATTCACGCCCGAGGGGCGCCCGATCATCGACGAGAACATGGTGCCCACCTACGACAAGGTCGTGCAGGGCGTGTGTCCGGCGTCGGAAGGCGGCAAGTGGTGGAATCCGATGTCCTACGATCCGAATCAGAGCATCGTCGTCGTGCCGAGCCGGGAAATCTGCGCCGATCTGAAGGCCGGGAAGACCGAGCGGGTCGAAGGTCGCTACAACCTCGGCCTGGCGGAAGCCAACTGGGAGAAGGGCTACGGCCAGCTCGTCGCATTCGACGTCAAGACCGGCGAGAAGATCTGGACGGTGAAGGCCCCTTCGCCCTACACCAGCGGCATTCTGACCACCGCGGGCGGACTGACCTTCGCCGGCACGCCGGAGGGCGAGTTCACAGCGCTCGACACGCGTACCGGCAAGAGGTTGTGGTCGTATCAGACCGGCTCCGGCATCGTGGGCAGCCCGATGACCTTCTCGATCGACGGACGGCAGTACGTCGCGGTGCCGTCCGGGTGGGGCGGCTGGACCGGCTGGGCGACCTGGGGCGGTAAAGGCGGGGCGCCGCACCTGAAGGACAACCGAAAGGGCGGCTACGTTACGGTGTTTGCGCTGTTCAACAAGTAGATCCCGATACCGGGCGCCGGCATGCGCCGGCGTGACGGTTCGCCCGCCGGCGTGCACGCCGTGCGAGCGATGCCGTCGCCCCGGAGTAATCCGGGGCCCGGTGTGTCCACTGCGAGCCACCCATGACGAAATTCATTCGCATCGTTTTCTGTTCCGCGCTGTTTGCCGCGACCGCAGCCGGTGCCGAGGAGATCAATCCCTTCGGGCTGGACGCCGCCGCGGCGGCACAGGGGCGCCGCCTGTATGACGCGCTCGGCTGTGTGGCCTGCCACGGAAACAACGCCCGCGGCGCAGTGGGGCCCGATCTGACCGACAACGAGTGGTTGCGGGCACCGTCCGACGCAATGATCTTCAACGTCATCAAGAATGGCCGCGCCGGGACACTCATGTCGCCGTTCAAGGATAGCGCCGAGGACGGCGAAATCTGGCAGATCGTGACCTACCTGCGCGATGAGCACCGCAAGCGCAAGGAGGCCGGGGAGTTCGACTAGCGCCATCGCGGTGAACGTTCGAACGATTCGCTGCATCCGAACAACCCGCGCCATGCGTATCTGATCCACGCCGCGCGCCGTCCTTTGGCGTAGCATCGGCTGCCCGGCACGGATCTTACGCGCATGACCAAGAGCCGCATCGTCCTGCTCCTCGTTCTCGCGCTGCTGATTGCTGCGTTCTTCGCTTTCGATCTGGGGCGCTTCCTCAGCCTCGAGTTCCTCAAGGCGCAGCACGCCGCGATCGAGAGCATCTACCACGCGCATCCGGTGCGCACGGCACTGGCGTTCCTTGCCGTCTACGTGGCGGTGACCGGGCTGTCGCTTCCCGGCGCGGCGATCATGACGCTGGCGGCCGGCGCCGTATTCGGACTCCTCGCCGGGACACTGCTGGTCTCGTTCGCCTCCAGCATCGGTGCGACGCTCGCCTTCCTGGCCAGTCGGTTCCTGTTCCGCGACAGCATCCAGCGCCGATTCGGCGACAAGCTGAACACCATCAACGGCGGCATCGAGAAGGAAGGGGCGTTCTATCTCTTCACTCTGCGGCTGGTGCCGGTGTTTCCCTTCTTCGTGATCAATCTCCTCATGGGGCTGACCGCGATGAAGACCCGCACCTTCTACTGGGTGAGCCAGCTGGGCATGCTTCTCGGAACGATCGTGTACGTGAATGCCGGCACCCAGCTGGCGCGGATCCATTCGCTTCGGGACATCCTCTCGCCGATGCTGCTGCTTTCGTTCGCCGCACTCGGCATCTTCCCCCTGCTGGCGAAGAAGATCGTGGACCACGTGCGGGCGCGCAAGGTGTATGCGCGTTGGAAGCGGCCGGCGCGGTTCGACCGCAACCTGATCGTGATCGGCGCCGGCTCCGCCGGGCTGGTGTCGGCCTACATCGCCGCGGCAGTGAAGGCCAAGGTGACGCTCGTCGAGAGGCATAGCATGGGGGGCGATTGCCTGAACACCGGTTGCGTGCCGTCCAAGGCCTTGCTGCGCACGGCCAGGCTTGCCGCACAGATGCGTCGCGCGGACGAGTGGGGGATCGAACGCGCGCAGCCCGAGATCGATTTCGCCAAGGTGATGCAACGCGTACAGCGTGTGATCCTGGCCATCGCACCGCACGATTCGGTCGAGCGCTACACCGGACTGGGCGTGGAGTGTATCGCGGGCACTGCAACGATCGAGACCCCGTGGAGCGTGAGCATCGTCGGGCACGATGGCCAACGGCAGGTGTTGACCACGCGTGCGATCGTGATCGCCGCCGGTGCACGCCCGTTCGTCCCGCCCATTCCCGGGCTCGACCGGGTCGGTTATTTGACCTCCGAGACGGTGTGGAACCTGCGCGCACTACCTCCCCGGCTGCTGGTGTTGGGCGGTGGACCGATCGGCTGCGAACTCACCCAGGCCTTCGCGCGCCTCGGCGCCCAGGTCACGCAGGTCGAGATGCTGCCGCGAATCATGAGCCGCGAGGACGCCGAGATTGCGGCGATGGTCCTGCAGCGTTTGCGCGCAGAGGGCGTGCGCGTGCTCGTCGAGCACGAGGCGAAGCAGTTTCTGGTCGACGGCGGGGAAAAGCTGCTGATCGCCCAACACCAGGGCAGCGAGGTGCGGATCCCGTTCGACGAGGTGCTGGTTGCAGTCGGGCGGCTGCCGAACACCGAGGGGTACGGCCTGGAGAAACTCGGCATTCCCGTGACCCGGCAGGGCACGGTCGAAGTCGACGAGTTCATGGCCACGCGCTATCCCAATATCTACGCGTGCGGCGACGTCGCCGGCCCCTACCAGTTCACGCACACCGCCGCCCATACCGCCTGGTACGCGGCGGTGAACGCGCTGTTCGGCCGCTTCCGGCGCTTCCGCGCGGACTTCTCGGTGATCCCTTGGGCCACGTTCACCGAACCCGAAGTCGCGCGTGTCGGCCTGAACGAGCAGGAGGCACGCGAGCGAGGCATTCGCTACGAGGTCACCACCTACGGCATCGACGATCTGGACCGCGCGATCGCGGATGGCGAGGCGCATGGGCTGGTGAAGGTGCTGACCGTCCCGAGGAAGGATCGCATTCTGGGCGTGACGATCGTGGGGGAGCATGCCGCGGATCTCATCGTCGAATATGTTTCCGCGATGAAACACCGCATCGGACTGAACAAGATCCTGGCCACGATCCACATCTATCCGACGCTTGCCGAGGCAAACAAGTACGCGGCCGGCAACTGGAAGCGTGCGCACGCACCACAACGGGTGTTGCGCTGGGCGCAGCGTTACCACGGATGGATGCGGGGCTGATGCGGCTGTCCATCGTCGTCCCGGTGCTCGACGAGGCAGTCGGCATCCGCGCCTGCCTCGAGCGGCTCCAGCCCCTGCGCGCGCAGGGCCACGAAGTCATCGTCGCCGATGGCGGCAGCGGCGACGGTACACCGGATCTGTCACGCGATCTTGCCGACCGTGTGCTGGAGGCGCCGCGCGGACGCGCAACGCAGATGAATGCCGGCGCCGCGCTGGCCAGCGGAGATGTACTCGTTTTCCTGCACGCCGACACCCGCCTCCCGAACGACGCCCTTAGCCAGCTCCAGGCCGCGAGGGCGGCGGGCCGGCTCCATTGGGGGCGGTTCGACGTGTTCATCGAAGGAAGCCATGCGATGTTGGGGGTGGTGGCGCGCATGATGAACGTGCGCTCGTACCTCACGCGCGTATGCACGGGCGACCAGTGCATCTTCGTGGCAAGAGAGCTGTTCGTGCGCGTCGGTGGCTACCCCGCCATTGCACTGATGGAGGATGTGGCGCTGTCCAAGCGCCTGCGGCGTCATGCGCCCATGACCGCGCTGCCCGGACCGGTGGTGGCCTCTGGCCGGCGGTGGGAAAAGCACGGCGTATGGCGTACCATCACGCTCATGTGGTGGCTGCGCCTGCGCTATTTCCTGGGCGATTCACCACGGCGCCTCAGCCGCGCCTACGATGGTGGTTCTCGGTAGTCCCCGGTCCGCTTCGTCCACGTTCGATGCACTGCAGCCGGCGCCTCGGCGCGCGGCTTGATTCTTCGCGTTGCCATGACCACGGTAAGCAGGGCGGTCGTCCAAGTGTTCGCCAAGGCGCCTCAGCCGGGGCAGGTGAAGTCGCGCCTCATCCCGGTGCTTGGCGCGCACAATGCCGCGGAGCTGCATTGCCGCCTGGTGCGGCAGACCCTTGGCACGGTTGCGATCGCCCGCGTTGGGCGTGCCGAAATCTGGACCACCCCGCCCGCGAACAATGCTTTCCTGCAGGTGTGCAAGCGGCTGCTCGGCCTGCCCCTCCTGATGCAGCCCGAAGGCGACATCGGTGCGCGCATGAGCTATGCGGCACGCGACGGGTTGAAGCGCGGCCGGTTCGTGCTGCTGCTTGGCACCGACGTCCCCTCCCTGGACCCCGAGGACCTGCGCGCCGCCCATCGCGCTCTCGAGAATGGGGACGATGCCGTCCTGGGGCCGGCGGAGGACGGGGGCTACTGGCTCATCGGCCTGCGCAGGCACGATGATTCGCTGTTCGACGCAATTCCCTGGAGCACGCCGGCCGTGCTCGAACATACGTGCCGGCGCCTGCGTGCCCTGGGATGGCGATGGCACGAACTGCCCGTACGCTGGGACCTGGACCGTCCCGAGGACCTGGCGCGCACGGCGGCCGATCCCCGGCTCGCGTCCCTCATCGCCGATCTGATGCAGCCTGCGTGAAGCGCCTGGTCCTGGTCGGCGGTGGACACAGCCACGTCGAGGTGATTCGGCGCCTGCGGCCTTCGATGGGTCTGCACGCCACGCTGGTCAGCCCGCAGCGCTTCACTGCCTACTCCGGCATGCTGCCGGGCCTGATCGCCGGCCACTACGACTACCTGGACTGTCATATCGACCTGGAAGCGCTGTGCGCCGCCGCCTGCGTCGACTGGATGCCCGACGCCGTTACAGCGCTCGACCCCGCCCAGCGGGTGTTCGCCCTCGCCTCCGGTGGCAGCATCGCTTACGACCTGGCCTCCATCGACATCGGGTCGGCCCCGCCACCTGACCGCGCCGATCCAGCGATCCGGTCCGACGTCCCGGTCAAGCCCACGGAGGCCTTCCTCACCTGGTGGGACGCTTTGCGTGGCCGTGCCAAAGCAAGCACGCTGCGCATCCTCACCGTGGGAGGCGGTGCGGCAGGCGTGGAAGTGACCCTTGCCATGCAGCATCGCCTGCGCAGCGAGGGCGTGCCGGCAATCTTCAGCATCGCGACGATGGATGCCCGCGTTCTCGCCAGTCATCCAGTAGGGGTGCGGCGCCATTTCGAACGGGTGCTGCGCGAGCGCAACGTCGGCGTGCTCGCCGGAGCGCGGGTGACGGAAGTGGAGGACGGTGTCGCACGGCTCGATTCCGGCGCACGGATGGAGGCCGATGCACTGGTGTGGGCGCTGGGACCCAGACCGGTCCAGTGGCCGGGTGCCGCGGGACTCGCCACCGACGAGGCCGGCTTCGTGCTGGTCGATCGCCACCTACGGTCGATCTCGCACCCGGAACTGTTCGCGGCGGGCGATATCGCCACGTTGCGCGACCATCCCCATCCGAAGTCGGGCGTGTATGCCGTCCGGCATGGCCCGCCGCTGGCGCAAAACCTCAGGCGGACGATTGCGGGCGAGCGGCTGGTGACGTATGTGCCTCAGCGCAGGGCGCTCGCGCTGATCAGTACCGGCAACCGGAGCGCCGTCGCTTCATGGGGGCCGCTCTCCGCGCACGGCGATTGGGTATGGCGCTGGAAGGACCGGATCGACAGGCAGTTCATGGCGCGCTATCGCATCGCCGCTGCCTTGCCCCGCGCCTGACGCTGCGCCTGACCTTTGCCCGGCGATGGCCCGCGGTGAGATGCGGGAGAATGGGCAACTCCTCGCACCCGGGATCCAGGCAGATGGCTCAACCGAAACCGTTCACGCTCTCCGTTTCGCAAACCGTCCTCGACGATCTCCGGGCGCGCCTCGCCCGCACGCGCTGGCCCGAGGTGCCGCCCGTGGAGCCGTGGCGCACCGGCACCAGCGTCGACTACCTGCGCGGATTGGTGGAGTACTGGCGCGATGGCTTCGACTGGCGCGCCCAGGAGGCGACGCTCAACGCCTTCCGGCAGTTCAGCGTAGCGCTGTCCGGCATCGATCTTCACTTCATCCACGAGGAGGGGAAAGGGCCCGCGCCCTTGCCGCTGCTCCTTTCGCACGGATGGCCGGGCTCGGTGTTCGAGTTCCACAAGGTGCTTCCGATGCTGACCGATCCGGCGAGATTCGGCGCGGATCCGGCGGACGCCTTCACCGTGGTTGCGCCGTCCCTTCCCGGGTACACGCTGTCGTTCAGGCCGGGGCAGCCGCGTTTCGCGCTGGAGGCGATCGCGGACACCTTCGCCGCGCTGATGACCGACGTGCTCGGCTACTCGCGTTTCGGGGCGCAGGGCGGAGACTGGGGCGCGTTCGTGACCTCACGGCTGGGATACGCGTATCCGCAGCGGGTCGTGGGCATCCACCTCAACCTGCTCGCGATACGCCGCGATCCCAGGATGCTCGAGAACCCGACGCCGGAAGAGAGGCGCTTTCTGGAGCAGCTCGAATACTGGCTGAAAGAGGAGGTCGGCTACCAGTGGATCCAGGGAACCAAGCCCACTACCCTGTCCTTCGGGTTGACCGACTCGCCAGTGGGACTGGCGGCATGGCTGGTGGATAAATTCCAGCGCTGGACCGATTGCGACGGGCATCCGGAGAACGCGCTGTCCCGTGACGAGATGCTGGCCGACATCACGCTCTACTGGGCGACCGGCGCGATCGGCTCCTCGTTCTGGCCCTATTACGCCCGCATGCACGGCCCCTGGCCGATTCCTGAGGGCGTGGCCGTTCCAATGGGATACGCGGAATTTCCCAAGGAGATCCTGTCCCCGCCGCGGACCGTGGCCGAGCGGACGTACACCGACATCCGGCGCTGGACCCGCATGGAGAAGGGCGGCCACTTCGCCGCACTGGAGCAACCCGAGGCGCTCGTCCACGAGATCCGCGAGTTCTTCAGGCCCCTGCGCGGGCGCTGACACGCGTGGACTGCAATGGCCCCGCTGCGTGCAAGCGGGATCTGCCCGCGCCACGCTGCGGCTGGCCGCGGACGCCCACGAGCGGTACGGCGTTCGGTTAAGCTTGGCCATCGGGCGGATTCGCGTGCGCGCGCCTGCCCGCTCCAGTCAGCCAAGAGCGAATGGACCCTGCAGAACTCAAGGACAAGCTGATTGCCAACTATCCGGCATTCGCGGCCATGCCGGCGTCGCTCATGGAGTTCACCCTGCGCAACGCCGCCGTGCGCAGCGTGCCCGCCGGCACCGTCATGTTCGACGAGCAGAATCCCTGTCAGGCGTTCCCGATACTCCTCGACGGCGTGATCCGGGTGTCGAAGCTCGCCGCGAACGGGCGGGAACTGCAACTCTACCGAGTGGTCCCGGGCGAGGCGTGCATTCTTTCCACCGGCTGCATGCTCGGCACCACGCCCTACACCGCACGCGGCGTGGCCGAGACGCCGGTGACTCTGCTGGCGCTGACTGCCCCGGTGTTCAATCGCCTGCTCAGCGAATTCGAGCCGTTTCGCCGTTACGTCTTCTCGTTGTTTTCCGAGCGCATCGTCGATCTGATGCAACTGGTCGAGGCAATCGCCTTCCACCGTCTCGATCAGCGTCTCGCTGCGCTCCTCCTTGGCAAGGGCAAGTTGATCCACGTCACGCACCAGGCCCTGGCGGACGAACTGGGCAGCGTGCGCGAGATCGTCAGCCGGCTGCTGAAGAGTTTCGCCGAGCAGGGCCTCGTGTCCCTGGGGCGTGAGCAGATCGAGATCGTGGACCCCGCCCGCCTGCGCCAGGTGGCAGCGCCGACCTGATCCGCGCCGGCAAAGCGCTCGACGCCGCGCAACCGTCCCCGGCGCGCCTGTGTAACCTGGGTTACTGACGCCCTCCCCCGAGGAGCGCAAGAATCACCTTGCGCACTGGGCGCATTGGACAGTCGGAGGCGGTTCGAAATGAAACGCAACGTCGGCGGAATCGACAAAGCATTACGTATCGTGGTGGGGCTGGGGCTGCTTAGCCTGCTGGCCGTGGCCGAGGGATCGGCCAAGTGGCTCGGGCTGATCGGACTGGTGCCGCTGGGCACCGCCCTCCTGGGCTACTGCCCGCTATACGCGATCCTGGGGCTGAGCACCAGCCCGGCTTCCGGCAAGGCCCGCCAGGCGTGAGTGCCGTCCCCGGCCCGGTCAGCGCGTGCGCATGACGGCGAGCAGCCGGCCGATGAACGGGTAGACGGCCAGCGCTGCGCTCGCCAGCTTGAGTGCGCGCCGGGGTCGGGAAACGATCAGCACGCCCGCGGCCACGGCAGCCACCGCGACGGCGGCAGAAAGGCGCGGGGCGAACCTGCGTCCGACTAGGCGCGACCATCCTGCACGGCGCAGATCGTGAAGTTCGAGCCTGAGCAGGGAGCGCTGTGCGTCGCTGAGCGCGACGAGCGCTTCACGACGCCGGGCCAGGTTGCGAAGCGCCCCGATCACGGACGCGTCCTCATCGCCTCACGGTCGCGGCGCAGCTGCGAAAGCGTCGCTTCGAACGGCCGGGCCTTCACGCGCAGCGTGCGCGACATCGACCACAAGGTGAGGACGCCGAGGACCATGAAGCAGGTCCCGGCCGCCGCCAGGCCGAGCAGCGGATGGTTCTCCCACAGCGAAAGGACGAGCGCCGCGACAAGCAGTCCCACGCCGATCGTCATCGCCAGCAGGACTGCGCCGGCCGCGACCAGCAGCACGCCGAAGCGCAGCAGTTCCTCGCGCAACTCGGTGCCGAGCAGGTCGACGCGGGTGTGAAGCAGATCGAGCAGCGCAGCGAGCAGCTTCTGCACACGGCCCGAGGCGGGCTGCTCCCCCTCCGCGCTTGCAGCCGTGGCGTTGCGCGTCGAGGTCGTCACGACCGGTTCCCGCTCAGCGACGACCTAGCAGGAATCCGAACAGGAAGGCGATCCCCGCGCCCACTGCGATCGCCTGCCACGGATTCTCGTGCACATAGCGATCGGTCGCGCGGGCGCCGTCGCCGACGCGCGCCTTCATCTCGCCGCCCAGGTCTTCCAGCCGAGCGCGGGCGGTGCGCAACGACTCCTCGGCACGCTGGCGCGCTTCCGCCACGCGCTCGCCCGTCTGGTTGGCGGTGGCACGGACCAGTTCCTCGACGTCCGCCGCGACGACCCGAAGGTCCTCGATCAGTTTGTCCTTGTTAGCCGTATCCATGATTACCCCCAAAACGATATGACAGTGTCGCCGTAGCGGTCGCACACGATGCGACCTTGTCATCGATGGTATCTTCGCACCGGGAAGACCGCAACCGCGCATTGAGAACAGTGGGATTGCGCGAGACGCAAATGGTTCAGCCATCCGGGTGTTCCGGCCCCGGCGCATCGCAGCGGTCGACATGTCGCGGGCGGGTATGCAGCGGGTTGCGCAGGGCGCAGGCAGGCAGGATCTGGTCATTCTCGTCCACGGGCTGTGGATGCACGGTCTGGTGTGCGCCCCGCTCGCGCACCGGTTGCGTCGCGCCGGCTTTCGCGTCGCCCTGTTTTCCTATCGATCGCTGCGCTGGTCCTTGAACGACATCGGCGATCGCCTGCATGCGTATGCGCGCCAGCGCGCGGCGGCGCCTGTCCACTTCGTCGGACACAGCCTGGGCGGGCTCGTGATCATGAACATGCTCGCGCGATACCGCGCTTTTCCGGCCGGGCGCATCGTGCTGCTCGGCAGTCCCTGCACCGATTGTGAGTCGGCACGACAGCTGGGCGCGCGCCGCGGCGGCAATCTTCTTCTGGGCCGCGCCCTGCGCGACTGGTCCCCGGCACAGGGCGAGGCGGTGGCGCGCCAGGTCCCAGTCGGCATCGTCGCCGGTACACGCCGCATCGGCATGGGCCGACTCCTCGTGTCCCTGGCCGGACCGAACGACGGCGTCGTGCTGGTGAGCGAGACCGCGCTGCGTGGCGCCGCCGATCGCCTCGTCATGCCCGTGTCTCACTCCGGGCTACTGCTCTCCCGCGCGGTCGCCAGGCAAACCGTGCGCTTCCTGGACGAAGGCAGGTTTGCACACGAGTTTGCCGTGCGCCCGGTATCGTCGCTGCGCTGAACCGTCCGACTCGCCGTGCTCCCGATCCCCCGACTTCTGCCACTGCTGCTCCTGGGCGTGCTTGCCGCCGCGAGCGCCGGATGCAGTTCCATCGGCTACTACTGGCAGGCGATGCGCGGGCAACTGGAACTGATGCACAAGGCGCGACCCATCGAGGATGTCATTGCCGACCCGGAAACGCCGGACGAGCTCAAGGGGACGCTGTCGCAGGTTCAGTCGATGCGGGACTTCGCCAGCCGAGAACTGGCCCTTCCCGACAATGGCAGCTACCGCCGCTACGCCGATCTAGGACGCCCCTTCGTCGTGTGGAACGTCTTCGCCACCGACGAGTTCTCCACGCGCCCCAACGAATGGTGCTTCCCCGTGGCCGGCTGCGTCGGCTATCGGGGCTACTTCCGGGAAGACGACGCGCGCGCCTTCGCACGCGATCAGGCCAGGCGAGGGTTCGACGTGTATGTCGGCGGCGTCCCCGCCTATTCGACGCTGGGCTGGCTGAACGATCCCGTGCTCAGTACCTTCATCCACTATCCGTCGGTGGAAGTGGCCCGGCTGATCTTCCATGAACTGTCGCACCAGGTCGTCTACGTCGAGGGCGATACCACGTTCAACGAGTCGTTCGCGGTGGCAGTCGAGAACGAGGGGGTGCGTCGCTGGGTGCGCGCGTACGGGACGGAAGACATGCGGCACGCGTTCGAGCGGGCGCAATCGCGCAAGGGTGACTTCCTGGTCCTGATCGAGCGAACGCGTGCCCGGCTCGACGCCTTGTACGGCGAAAGCGGACTCGATTCGATGCAGATGCGGCAACGCAAGGTCCAGGTGTTCGACGGCATGCGCGCGGAGTACGCGGCGCTGAAGCGCGCCTGGGGCGGATTCTCCGGCTACGACTGGTGGTTCGCCGAACCGCTGAACAACGCGCAGCTGGCGTCGGTGGCGATGTACACGCAGCTCGTTGCCGGGTTCGAGGCGCTGCTGCGCGACAGCGCCGGCGACATGCGTGCGTTCTACGAAGAGGTTGCCAGGCTCGCGAAGCTGCCTGAGCCGGCGCGCACCGCGCGCCTCTCGGGCGGCGATTGACCGCCTGGATTCAGTCGCCCTTGCGCAGCCGGTCCGAGGCGAGGATGCCGCGCGCGCGCTTGTTGCCGTTGCCTGCCGCGCGCTCAAGCCATTCTCGGGCGGCCTGCAGGTCCCTGGGCACGCCGTCTCCGTGTAGGTGGAACAGCGCGAGGTTCAACTGCGCCTGCGCGTCGCGCTGATCGGCCGCCAGGCCGAACCAGCGCATCGCCAGCTTGGCGTCGCGTGGCACGCCGATGGCCTTGTCGTGAATCGAGCCCAGGTTGTACAGCGCGTCCCGGCGTCCGTCCTGCGCCGCCATCTCGAGGTACTTGCGCGCCGCGTCATAGTCGGGCGCGATGCCCGTGCCATAGAGGTAGACCGTGCCGAGGAA
>CAZNBS010000028.1:18506-26357 GCA_964570955.1 uncultured Burkholderiales bacterium
TCGGTGTCGCCATCCTCGGCCGCGGGCTGGAGCAGGTCGATCGCCTCCTGGCCGCGCTCGTTGCCGATGGCATTGCGTGCCTGAACCACCGCCGCACTGGCGGGGGGCACGAAGCGCAGGCTGGCGAGAAAATGCTCGGCGACGTCGCCCAGCGCGGGCTGCGCGTCGGGCGCGGGGATGCGTTCGGCGAAGCGCAGCGTGGCCACGATCTCCGGCCGGTCGGGCAGCACGCAACGCCGGCTCTCGACGACCAGCGTGCCGGGTCCGTCGTATCGCGCGCGGCGGTCGTCGAAACGCGCGGTGGCTCGCACGCACAGGACGCCCTTGGGGCTGGACGCTTCCTGCCGGTAGTCGACCAGGGTCATCGTCGACGCCTCCGGCGGGACGGATTCTGCGCGCCGCGTCACGCGCAGCAGATCGTCGGCGCGCTGGATGTCGTCGTCGAAACGCACCGAATCGATCAGGATCGCAGCGGTGCGTCCGTCGTCGTACTTCTTGCCCAGTTCAGCGGATCGGGCGTCCTTGATGAAGGAGGCCCAGTCCTCCCCATCGGGCGCCTGGACGACGAAGCTCTCGAACCACCACGGCGCGCCGGGATGAAGGATGGGATTGGGCAGGGGCTCCTCGTCGCGCTTGCCCGGTTGCTGTGCCAGCGCGGAGGCTGCAAAGAGGGCGGCGACCAGAGCGAGGAGCGAACGTGCGCGAAGCATCATGGGCATTCGGTGCCGGATCCTGACCACCCATTCTATGCCCGACGCGATCATGCGGCGGCGAACCCGAACCCCTTGCCGGGCGCGGCATCGATCAGCGCACGCGTGTAGGCCTCGCGCGGTTGCTCGAACACCTGCGCCACCGGCCCCTGTTCGACGACGCGTCCGTGCTGCATTACCACGATGCGGTTGCAGATCTGTGCGGCAACGCGCAGGTCGTGCGTGATGAACACGATGGTCAGGTGCAGCCGCTGCTGGATCTCGTCGAGCAGGTCCAGGATCTGCGCCTGCACCGATACGTCGAGCGCGGAAACCGCCTCGTCGGCGATCAGCACCTGCGGCTCCACGGCGAGGGCGCGCGCGATGCAGATGCGCTGCCGCTGCCCGCCGGAGAACTCATGGGGATAGCGTTGGAGGGCGTGCGTGGGGAGTCGCACGAGCTGCATCAGTTGTCGCGCGCGCTGCGTGGCCTCGGCACGCGATGTCCCGAAGTTCATCGGCCCCTCGACGATGGCGGCGCCCACCGTCCGCCGCGGGTTGAGCGAGCGGTAGGGATCCTGGAATACCACCTGCACCCTGCGCCGGAACGCGCGCGCAGCGTCGCCGCGCAGGGAGGCGAGGGGTGTGCCGTCCAGTTCGATGCTTCCGTGCGTCGGTTCGATCAGGTTTGCGAGCATGCGTGCGAGCGTCGATTTCCCCGAACCCGACTCGCCCACGATGCCGAGCGTTTCGCCTTGCCTGATTTCGATGTCCACGTCGTGCGCGGCCACCACCTCGCGACGTCCGCTGATCCAGCCGCCGCTGACGAACACCTTGTTCACGCTCCGTGCCCGCATCGCCAACGCGACGTCCTCCGACAGCGGCAGCTTGCGCGAGACCAATGCGGGCACCGCGCGCAGGAGCATGCGGGTGTAGTCGTGGGACGGCCTGCCGAGCACTTCGTGTGCCGTGCCGGATTCGACCAGGTCGCCCAGGCGCAGCACCGAGACGCCGTCGGCGATGTCGGCGACGACGCCGAAGTCGTGCGTGATGAACAGCACCGCGGTGCCGTTCTCGCGCTGCAGGTCGCGGATGAGCGCGAGGATCTCCGCCTGTGTCGTGACGTCGAGCGCCGTGGTCGGCTCGTCCGCGATCAGCAGCGCAGGTTTAAGGATCAGTGCCATCGCGATCATGATGCGCTGGCGCTGACCCCCTGAGAGCTGGTGCGGATAGGCGGCGAAGATGCGCGTCGGATCCGGCAGGCGCACATGCTCCAGCATCTCCATCACGCGCGCGCGGCGCTGCCCCGGCGCCATCGACGTATGCTGCGACAGCAGCTCGTCGATCTGCGCGCCGCAGCGCATGACCGGGTTGAGCGCGGTCATCGGTTCCTGGAAGATCATCGTCATCTTCTCGCCGCGCAGGCGCCGCAGTCGCTCGGCGTTTGCCTCGAGCACGTTCTCGCCATTGAGCAACACGCGTCCGGCGACCGCAGTCAGGCCGCTTGGTAGCAGTCCCATGACGGTCTGGGCGATGATCGACTTGCCCGATCCGGATTCACCGACCAGACAGCGCACCTCGCCGGCCTCTACGGTGAAGCCCACGTCGCGTACGGCGAGCGGGCGGTCCGCACCGGCCGGCAGTTGTACGGACAGACCTTCGACGGTGAGGACAGGCGTGCTCATGGCCGGTCCCCCCGCTTCGAGAAGCGCGGATCGAGCGTGTCGCGCAATCCGTCGCCCAGCATGTTCACCGCTAGGACGGTGAGCGCGAGAAAGACACCCGGGAACAGCACGTTGTGCGGATAGGCTTGGAACTGCAGCCTTCCCTCGGCCATGATGTTGCCCCAGGTGGGCACGTCCGTGGGCAGGCCCACGCCGAGGAAACTGAGGATCGCCTCGACCAGGATGGCGGAGGCGCAGATGTAGGTTCCCTGCACGATGAGCGGAGCGATGGTGTTGGGCAGGATATGGCGCAGCATGAGCGTGCCGGTGGACGTGCCGAGCGAGCGCGCCGCTTCCACGTAGGGCTCCTCGCGGATCGACAACACCAGGGAGCGCACCAGCCGCACCACGCGCGGAATCTCGGGAATGGTGATCGCCACGATCACCGTCCAGATCGAGGCGCGCCACAGCGCCACCAGTGCGATGGCGAGCAGGATGCCGGGGATGGCCATCAGTCCGTCCATGACGCGCATGACGACGCCATCCAGCCAGCGGATGGTGCCAGCGGCCAGTCCGATCAGCACGCCGAAGAACAGGCTCATGAGCGCCACGGCGACGCCCACCACGAGCGAGACGCGTCCTCCGTACAGCACGCGGCTGTAGATGTCGCGCCCGTAGCTGTCCGTGCCGAGCCAGAACGTGTGCGGGAAGGTCTCGCCCGTGAGCAGCATCACCTCCGCGCTCGCGCCCGGGAGCAGGTCGCGATTGACGGGATCGATCAGGGAAGGATCGATGGTGCCGAGGAGCGGAGCGGCCAGCGATGCGAGCAGCAGGAGCGCAAGCACGCCGCCACCGATGCGCACCGACCAGTTGCATGCAAGACGCTTCCAGGCCGTGGGACGTGCGGCCGGAGCGGGGATGTCGCGTTCCGCGTCGAGTTCGGTGACCGCCGGATCCATGTCAATAGCGAATGCGAGGATCGAGCGCCAGGTAGGCGAGATCGATGGCGAGGTTGATCAGGACGTAGAAGACCGAGAACAGCAGGATCACGCCCTGGATCGTCGGGAAATCCCGGGCCAGTACTGCATCCACGGTGAGGCGTCCCAGCCCCGGGATCGCGAACACGCTTTCGGTGACCACGACGCCGCCGATGAGCAGGGCCAGGCCGATGCCGATTACTGTGACGATGGGCACCGCGGCATTGGCCAGCGCGTGGCGCACCAGCACCCGCCGCTCGGGCAGCCCCTTGGCGCGCGCGGTGCGCACGAAGTCCTCGGTCAACGCCTCGGAGACGGCCGCGCGGGTCACGCGTGCGATCAGCGCGATGTAGATGACCGACAGGGTGAGCGCAGGCAGGATCAGGTGGCGGATGAACGGGCCGAACCCCTCGCTCAGTCGCTTGTAGCCCTGCACCGGCAACCAGCCCAGGTGCAGCGACACCAGCCAGATCAGCAGATAGCCAAGCACGAACACCGGGATGGAAAATCCGAGCGTGGAGAATCCCATCAACGCCCGGTCGAGCCAGCCGCCGTGCCGCCAGGCGGCGAGCACCCCGAGCGGCACGGCGACTGCGACCGCCAGCACGATCGTGCACAACGCAAGCGCGAGAGTCGGCTCGAGACGCTGGCTGATCAGCTCGGCGACCGACATGCGGAAGAAGAACGATTCGCCGAGGTCGCCGCGCAGCACATTGCCGAACCAGATCGTGAACTGGGTGACGAGCGGTTCGTTCAGGCCCAGGCTCTCGCGAATCTGCTCGATCTGCTCGGTCGTTGCACTGTCGCCCGCGATCACCGCGGCCGGATCGCCGGGCGTCAGCCGCAGCAGCAGGAACACGAACACGGCGACCACCAGCAGGACCGGGATGGTCGCGAGCAGACGCGCGGTGAGAAAGCGAATCAGCGCAGCGCTCCCATCTCCAGCATGGCTCCCATCGGCGTGGCGGTGGCCAGCGCTCGATAGGCAGGGGAGGATTCGATGACCTCCAGAAACGCGTCGAGTGTTTCGTAGTCGGACGATGCGGCGCTGAAGCTCTGCAGATGCCCGAGGTTGCCAGGGTCGAACATCAGCGTGACGCCGGCATTGAAGCTGGTGGCGCCGTCGCCTTGCACGAGGGTCACGCGTCGCATCAGGCTGAAGCGATAGCCCGTCGCGCAGCCCTCCGACCACCCGCCGTAGCGGTAGACGAGCACGTCGGCCTGCACCGGCTGTCCGAGACGGTCTGCCCGGACCCGCCGGTACCAGTCGAACACGAGCATGATCATCGGGTCTGCGGTCAGTCCCTCCACCGGCACCTGGCGCTCGAGCAGGTATTTCTCGAGCGATGACAACAGCACGTAGGCGTCCATGCAGGCCCTCCTACTTCTCGATGTTCCAGGGCACGAAGAAGTAGCCGATCACGAAGCCCCGGAGCGTCTTGCGCGCCGCCACCGGAAAGTTGTATTCGCCCACCGGCACGTGCGTCACGATCTGCATCGCGCGCGCCTGCACCTGATGGGCGATGCGCTTGCGCTCGGCCGCGTCCTTGGCGCGCCCGAAGGCGATGCGCAACTCTTCCAGCTGCGGATCGCACGGCCAGCCGAACCACGCATTGCCGCAGGAAGCGCCCACCGCCTGCAGCGTGATCGGGTTGAGGTTGTCCACGTTGGCCCACACCGTCATGAAGGCGTTCCAGCCACCCGCGGACGGAGGGTCTTTCTTGGCGCGGCGCGCGAGCAGCGTCTGCCAGTCCATCGATTGCATGTCCACCTTGAATCCCGCCTGTCGCAGGAGCTGGGCCGTGACGACCGGCAGCTTGGCGATCACGGCGAGGTCAGTGGGTTGCATGAGCACGACAGGCGTGCCGTCGTATCCCGATTCCTGGAGCATGCGCCGTGCGCGCTTGAGATCCGGTTTGGCCACCAGCTCCATGCCGACCTCGGTGGCGAACTCGGTGCCGCACGGGTAGATCGAGAAGCAGGTCCGGTACATGTCCGGCAACCCCACTTGTGCGCGCAGGATGGGCGCCTGATTGAGGGCGGCCATCGCCGCCCGCCGCACCTTGGGATTGTCGAACGGCGGATGCAGATGGTTCAGGCGCAGGATGGCGTTGAAGCCGAGCGGGTTGGTCTCGACGATGCGGATGTCGGGATGCTTGCGGAATGTCGGATAAGACTCGTGCGCCGGCGCCTCGATCACGTCCACCTCGCCGGCCGCCAGGGCGTTCGCCTGCGTCTGTGGGTCCTTGATGATCACCCATTCGATGCGGTCGACCTTGGCGACCTTGCCGCCGGCCGTCCCGCTGGGCGCCTCCTTGCGCGGCTTGTAGCGCGGGTTCTTCAGGTATACGACGCGCTCGCCGGGCTTCCACTCGTCGCGCTTGAAGACGAAGGGGCCGGAGCCGGTGAAGTCGTCGATCTGCCGGTCCGCCGGTGTCTCGGCCACCCGCTTGGGCATGATGAAGGGCACGTTCGAGCTGGGCTTGGCCAGCGACTCGAGCACGAGTCCGTACGGCTCCTTGAGGACCAGTCGGAAGGTCCTGGCATTGACGGCCGTCAGGCTCGATGCGAACGACATCAGCATGTCGCCCATGCCGTCGCGCTTGGCCCAGCGGTTGAGCGACGCGATCACGTCCCCGCTGGTGACCGGCTTGCCGTCGTGGAACTCGAGTCCGTCGCGCAGCGTAAACGTCCAAATCTTCCGGTCGCCGCTCACTTCGACCTTGTCGACCATCTGCGGGTGAACCTTGCCCTGGGCATCCAGGCCGAACAGCGTGTCGTAGATGTGATAGCCGTGGTTGCGCGTGATATACGCCGTGGTCCAGATTGGATCGAGGACCGTCAGGTTGGAGTGGGGGACGATGCGCAGCACCTTGTCCCGACCCTGACCCCAGGCCGGGGCCGCGATGGCAAGGACGGAGGCGACCAGCGCGATCGAAGCGGTGCGGATCATCGTTGTCGGGCTCATGGGCATGACGCCTTGCAGCATACCGATTCTCAGCCGATCGGGCGCAGCGGGGGCGCGGCCTTCTTCGCCGTGGTCTGACCGTTCGCCTTTTCCGGCTGACGCCGCCGCAGGGCGCGCATCTCCTCGAGTTCCCACGGGCGCACGGCCAGCACCATGCTCAACGGCCGACGATCCGTGAGCGGCAGGTGCGCCTCCGCGTGATGCTTCTCGGTGAACTCGTTGGCCACGCGGCGCAGCTTGGCCAGGAGCGCTTCGGTGGATGCCTTGGACAGCAGGCCGTTGGTCACCAGCATCACCTCCGACGGGCCATCGAAGGTGGAGGCGAAGTACTCGCGCTGCGCCTGCGCCTTGAAGAACTGCTGGATCGGGCCGTTGGGCAGCCACGAAAAGGCGCGCGTGACCTTGAGCTTGATGCGGTTCCCGGGCAGCAGCTCCAGCAGCTTGATGCGATCGAGCTGGATCAGCAGCGAGATGCACTCGGTCTTGCTGATGTCGTAGGTGTTGACGATCTGTTCCAGGGACAGGTGGTTGAGCGCACACAACGCCACCAGCAGCAACTTGCGGTCGGACATGATGGCGCGCTCCTGCTCGCGGCTGAGCTGGGACACCTCGTCCTTGCCGCCGTCCACGGACCGCGCCAGCTCGGAGATGGAGGTCTGCGCCAGGGCGCAGATCTGCTCGAAGCGTTCGAGCGTGAACTGGCCCCCGGAGAACAGGCGCTTCACGCTCGGTTCGCTCAGCTGCAGCGTGTTGGCGACATCCGAATAGGTGATGCCGCGGGCTTTCAGCGCCCGTTTCAGCGCGTCCACCAGCGCTGCCCGTTGCTCCATGACGTTCCCTCCGCGGAAAAAAGTATCGCTATTTGATACCAGCGGCGGAGTCTCCCGCAACTTCTCTCGGCTGCCTTTTGGATTGAACCGCCAGGCGGCAGGATGCGACGCATCGGTGGCATGCGCACCGGTGACCCGACCCAACGAGGAGGCAAGAACATGCGCGCAATCACCTTCTTCGGCACTCGTGCCCTTCCCCTTCCCGCGCCGGAGGCCGCCGGCGTCATTCGCCCGACGACCGGGCGCACAGCCGAACAGAGGCATCGGGATGAACGCTAGGAGCCTGGCTACTGCATCCATTCGCACTCGGCACGAGCCCATGGGCTGGGGCAAACAGGAAGAAGTACTGCCGCTCGCGCGCGACCGCATGTTCGCCTTGCGCGATGCCCAGGGCAGTCGGGTGAAGTGTCTCAGCGGCTTGCTGTGGGTGACCGAGGACCAGCGCGTGACCGACCTGGTGCTCAAGCCGGGCGAGCACTTCACCGTCGCGCACCCCGGGCTCGTCCTGGTGATGGCCCTCGATGCCTCGTCGCTTCGCATCGATCACGCACGCGGATTCGGCACACTCGCACGCCTGCTGCGGCATCTGGGACAGCGCTGGGGTGTGGGGCGCGCGACGGGGGACGCTTCCCACCGGGGCTGACGCCACCACTGGCACACCGTACCCCGTGGCGTGTGAACGTCCCGTGACCGTTGCCAGGTCAGCCGACTTGCGCTGAGGAC
>CAZNBS010000028.1:26367-27580 GCA_964570955.1 uncultured Burkholderiales bacterium
GACGGGTGGTGCAGACCCTTCGCTATACTGCGCGCTGCCCGTCTATGTGTCGCTGCAGTGTCCCGCCCCACCCTCTCCCTGTTTTCGCTCATGTGCCTCATCTGGGGCGCCACCTGGATTGCCATGCGCTTCGGCGTGGCGCAGATCCCGCCGCTGATGTTCGCGGGCACCCGCTTCATCGTCGCCGGGATGCTCATGATGGTATGGCAGATGCACCGCGGCGCCTCCCTGCGCATCGCATGGCCGGAACTGCTGGACCTGCTGCCTGCGGTGGCGCTGACCATCGTCGGCTGCTACGGCCTGCTGTTCTGGGGAATGCAGCACGCGGCCTCGGGGCTGGCGGCGGTGGTGAATCTCTCCCTCATCCCGGTGTGCCTGTACGTGTTCGGATTGCTGGCCGGGCAGGAGCGCTACCTTGCGAGTCGAATCCTTGCGCTGGGGGTCGGTCTGGCCGGTCTGGCGGTACTGTTCGCGCCCGCGGTCAGCCGGGGACCCGGTGACACCGGGCTGCTGGGACTTGCAGCGGTGGCGGCCAGCGCCATCGTCTACAGCTGGGGCTCGGTGCTCGCCCGTCCCATCGTGCAACGCCACGGACCGATCTGGTTCGGCGCCTGGGCCACGTCGCTGGGAGGCGTAGCGCTGGTGCTGCTGTCCGTGCTGCTGGAGGACTGGCCGGCCGACCTGGCTGCACGGGCCGTTCGCCTCGACGTTGCCGCCTCCTGGCTGTTCCTGGTGCTGTTCGGATCGCTGGCCGCCTTCACCATCTACCTGAAGCTGTTGCGCGACTGGGGCCCGCTGCGCGCAGGGCTGTATGCCTTCATCTCTCCCCTGATCGCGGTGGTGCTTGGCGCGGCAGTGTTCGGCGAGCGGCTCACGGGGCGCGACGGCCTGGCTGCGCTGCTCATGTTCGGCGCGGCGTGGATCGCGCTTTACGAGCCGCGCGTGAGGACGGCACCGGCGACGAGGGCCTAGCGGGCTACACTGGACTCGATGGAACATCAGACTCAGGAGCGGGAGCAGAGAACATGCTTAAGGGCAAGTCCGCGGTCATTACCGGCTCGACCAGTGGCATCGGTCTGGGAATCGCCCGGGCGCTGGCGGCGCAGGGGGCCGACATCACTCTCAATGGCTTCGGGCAGGCGGCCGCCATCGAGAATGCGCGCGCGGAATTGGAGTACGCCTGCGGCGTACGTGTACGGTACTCGGCCGCGGA
>CAZNBS010000028.1:27590-29269 GCA_964570955.1 uncultured Burkholderiales bacterium
CGACATCCTGGTCAACAACGCCGGCATTCAGTACGTTGCCCCGGTGGATGAGTTCCCGCTGGACAAGTGGGACGCGATCATCGCGGTGAATCTGTCCTCTGCGTTCCATGCGACGCGCGCCGCGCTGCCGGGCATGAAGCGGCGCGGCTGGGGCCGCATCCTCAACATCGCCTCCGCGCACGGTCTGGTGGCGTCGCCTTACAAGTCGGCCTACATCGCGGCGAAGCACGGCATCGTGGGCTTCACCAAGACCGTCGCGCTGGAAGTCGCGCGCCACGGCATCACCTGCAATGCCATCTGCCCCGGCTACGTGCTCACGCCGCTGGTGGAGAAGCAGATCGACGATCAGGCGCGCACGCATGGCCTGCCGCGCGAGGAGGTGATCGAGAAGGTCATGCTGGAGCGCCAGCCGTCCAAGCAGTTCGTGAAGGTCGAGGAGGTCGCCGCGCTTGCCGTGTTCCTGTGTGGTGAGGCGGCGGCGTCGATGACCGGTGCCTCGCTCCCGGTGGACGGCGGCTGGGTGGCGCAGTAGGTGCGAACGAACGTCATCCTCGTCAAGGCCGACGGCCCCTACTACTGCCAGGGTGACCTGGTCCTTCGGCGTGCGGATGGCAGCGTCGTGGCCACGGCGCACCAGCTTTGGCTGTGCCGCTGCGGACTGTCGCGGGAGAAGCCCTATTGCGACGGGTCGCACACGCGGGTCGATCTTCACGCCGAGCGTCTGCACGTCGGCGGCAGCGAGCCGCTTCCCGGGCCCGCCGCGCTGAGCGTGCGCACACGAACCGACGGCCCGCTCAAGCTCGAGGGGCCGTGCGAAGTGCGCGCCGAGGACGGCACGCTGCTCATGCGCGGCACGGAATCGGCGCTGTGCCGCTGCGGGCAGTCCAAGCGCAAGCCATTCTGCGACGGTACGCACCGGCGCACCGGCTTCGAGGCGCCATAGGGCTCGTGCGTCGATCACGCTTCTTCACGGCAGCCCGCACGTCCGGCATTGGATGGCGCCGGCATACATGCGCGCAAGAATGTAGCGATTGCACGTCCTCACGGGAGTCGCCATGCGCTGCGGCCCATGCGCGCGCCGTACAGGTTCGCTGCAAGCGCACAAACCGAAGCGCCGCAGCGGGCCGTCACCTTGCTGCACGTCACTGCGGTTCCTAGTCGTCGAATCCCGATGCTGCGCTGAACAACGCGCGTGCGACTCCGGGAAATTTTCCCTGCCACAGCCACCGTCCAGGCGAGATCACGCCTTGAGCGCGTTCGAGAATGTGTGATACGTTGATTCACCGTCCATCGCACCGCGCCCCACGTTCCCGGCATGAAGCTCTCGAACGCGTTCACCGTTGCCCTGCTCATGAGCGCCTCACACGCCGTCATGGCCGAAGAAGGCGAGGCCGCCGTCGATCCCGACAACGGCAAGGCGATTTACGACCGCATGTGTGCGGGCTGCCACGGTTACCGTGGCGACGGTGGCGAGGGACATCGCGGCGGGTTCAGCCCGCACGTGCCCACGCTGGCCGACAAGGCGTACATGGCCAGTGTTCCCGACGACTATCTGTTCCTCATCATCAAGAAGGGCGGCGCCTACATGGGCAAGATGGCCACCATGCCAGCCTGGGAGAAGCGACTGGATGACAAGGCGATTCGCGACATCGTCGCGCACATCCGCCGCTTCTAGCTAG
>CAZNBS010000029.1:0-28675 GCA_964570955.1 uncultured Burkholderiales bacterium
GCTTATACTGCTGGACGGCGTCCTCGACGGTCTGCTTAGTCAGTCGGTTCTTGAGTTCGAACGTAGCGATCGGGAGTCCATTCAGGAAAAGACAGAGGTCGAGAGCGAGCTTGGAGTTGTCCTTACTGAACTGGAGTTGGCGGGTGATGCTGAACAAGTTGGCGTTCCACTGCTCAATTGCCTTCGCATTGCCTTTTGAAGGAGTTCCGTAGCAAAGCTGAACCGTCACCGGCCCATGCGAAACTCCCTTCCGCAAGACATCGACGATACCCCTCTTGGCAATTTCACCTTGTAGCCGATTTAAGAACTGTAGGCGGGCGTTGCCGTCCGTCGCCAGTCCGAGTTGTTCAAATGCCTTTGGCTGGGTTGACTGAATGAACGTCAGCAGGTGGCGAAGGTCAACCGCATGGTCCTTGTCGTAGTCCTTGGTGTGGCCGAGCAGATATCCCGCCCCGGCATAGCCGGTCGGAGATTCAGCCACGACTCCCGACTGCCCGAACGACAAAATCTGCTCGTTGGACAAACCTGTCAACGAGCGCATGATCAGAAGTTCTAGCCCTTTTTCACTTGTATCAGTGCTCACGGTTGAACCTCCAGGATGAATCGAGCATTGAGCTCGTTTAGAACTTGAAATGAGTTTTTGAACTGAGCACCAAGCGCCATGCAAACATCGGGAATCTTCACCTCGTTCTGCGAAAGCGGCGCGGAAACCTCCTGTGTGACTACGACGTGTCCGTGGACAAGGGCGTAGGAGATCACCCGAGGGTCGGCCTTTGCGAGGAACTTGTTGATGGCGGTCTGTTTGAATCGAGTTTGAGCTACAACCCAGTTGCTCACGTCTCCAACTCGACTGTCGTTGTTGGCGTCGAAGAAGGTTGGGTTGGCGTTGCCCCAAGCTTCTGCGTCAGGGTCTTCGAGCTCACCTTTCACCGCCTCAATACTCAAGACATTCCCACGCTGACGTTCCAACAAGAGCCAATCCCAGAAGGCAGGGCACACGTCGAACGCGTAGTAGCGGTTCTTCGCTTCGAGCAGTGTATTAGTATCAAAAATGTACGCCATTTTCTAGTCTCAGAGGAATTTCTGCGCCATTTCCTGTAACACACTGGTCTTGCGAGTCCCGAGCAAATCAAAGGCTTCGCTGTAGAGGGTCCGCCCCTCAAGCGTTCGAACGAGAACCTCACGGATGAACCGCTTGCCGAGGTGAATCCCGGCATTGTTGTAGAAGTTTCCACCGCCACTGGATTTCGATTCAGTTTCAACGGATTCAAAAGCGCTGCGAAGCTCGGCCTGAGTCGATTGTAGGACCTGCTCAGAGATGAGTCCCGTATTGCGTGCGCGGAACAACATCGCAAGCGAGCTGACCTTGAAGTGCTGAGCGATGGCCTCGGAGTTCTGCCTTGCAGATCGGTTGACTTGCCAAAGCGGCCGCACCTCGTCTTCCGGCATGAGCAACTCGGCCGCAACCTGATTGCAGAATTGCTCCACCGGCTCGTCTGAGCGAGAGAACCAGTCGCCACTGGGCATAGCGGAGATTCCGAGCCAAAGGTGAACGAGTTCATGCGCGATGGTGAACATCTGGGAGCCGATCCAATCTTTGCCGTTGATGAAGATGAAAGGGGCGAACGGATCAGCGAGGGCAAAGCCCTTGAACTCGTTCGGATCGAGTGAGCGTCGGGTGGCGGAACCGGCGAATCCCTTACGGATCACCGTGATGCGCGACTCCTCAAGGCGGCCGATCATCCAAAGCACTGCGTCGGCATTCTTCTTGTTCTCAGCGCGATCCTCAGTGGTGATGCGAAGGGTAGTTCTGATCTCTGCGGCGAGGGTTCGAATGTCGCTATTGAGGGTAGTTGAACCGATAAAAGGAAGCCGTTCCTCACCGTCGGCTTCAAGCTGCTGACTCAGCCAAGATTGCCGCAGCTCGGTTTCGAGCAATGTGTCCAGCAGGTTGAGGCTTGGTTTTCGGGGGCCACCTGCGATAGGGCGGCGGAAATCCTGGACGGGCAACTTCTCGACCGGTGGTTCCGAGAGAAAGAGCATCCCGAAGGGAGCTCGCGTCTTCTCGGCGAACTTCTCCAACTGCTTCACCGGAATCTCAACCGGTTCATCGGAGTCTTCCCAATCCTGAATGGGAGCAGGCTTAGTCTTCGTGCCGACCTTTGGGGCAAGCTCCGCCACGGTCAAGGAAGCTCGGTTCCTTGCCCAGGTAAGCAGCTCAGGTCGGACGGTGACGTTCATGGCGAATCCTAGTTAGACGACTTTGCTCGTCGGTTCGTTAGGTCCAGTTTAGCTTAGACCTCGGTTTCCTCCAAAAGATTGTCGGTTTCGTCAAGCTCGCTATCAAGTTCGGAGTCTTCGGAGAGGGCCTCCAGTTGTTCCTCTACGTCCGGCAAGTCCAGATGGCGGACGTCGAGTTGGCCGGTCACCACATCGGCGACGAGGCGGGTGCGGTACTCGCGGATGAGGTCGATCTCGGCAATTGCCTTGGTGATAGCGCTGGTTAAGTCTCTGGTCGCGGTGTTCAGGTGTTTCGTGATCGCAACCTGCTCATCAACAGGCGGAACAGGGACTAACATTGACTTGATTGAATTCTGAGATAAGCCGTAGCGTGTGATTCCATTCGCAGCAACATGTAGTTGCGTCGCGATCAAACGATCCTGTAGACATCGAAGCAGGAACTCACCCTCAATCGAAGGATTAGGTCTTAGAATCGCGAGGTGGTAGCCGCACACTAGGTCGTCGCCCTCAATGCGAACTGAAGCTGGAACGCCAATGTCCGTCCAGACTTCTGAGTCCTTGGTTATGATAACGTCGCCAATCCTTATACGGAATCGCTTGATTTCATCATCTGTTGCCGTTGCGAGCATGAATTTCACCTCGTCGGTGATGAACTCATTCTTATAGACGTCAACGTAGTTGCAAAGCCGGACCGGTCGCTCAGTCTCATGCGAATGTTTATCCACGTTGCTTACAAGCATCACAGCCACATTTCGGATGCGCTTCTCCTCCCAGTGAGCCGGGATATCGCCAAGCCAGTCGATGCCGGAGGGTTTGAGGGGGACGGTGGGGTCGAGGCCGCGGGTGACGGCTTGGTGGATGATCGCCTGCTTCTGCTCGTTCAAAAGCTCGATCAACCGCCGCTTCGCCTTGATCAGCCGATTCACCTTGGAATCCAAATGCCGAACAAACTGCACAATGTGATCCTGCTCCTCGATGGGCGGCAATGGAACCCTGAGGGAAGCAAAGTCGGCAAACCTGAAGTCAGTCGAACGCTCCCGAATGCCCTTCGCAAGCGAGAGCAGATACCCACTCCGGGACATCTCACGGAGCACGAGTGCGTAGTACCACGAGTTAGCATCACCAGTCGGCTGGCAGACTGAATAGACAGGCGTTCCTTTACCGTCAGAATCGGAAACGCCGATTGCACCTGCAAAAGCATCCATGGCATGGATGACCAGATCGCCCTTGCGAATGCCTTGGTAGCCAATCTCCTGCAATGCTTCGGTGAAGCCCGTGGTGCGACGGTTTGACCGAAGAGTGACCACTCCGTCACGGAATGCGGTCACGACACCATCCTCAGCACGAACCGGTCGCTGCATTCGGCGGAAAATCGTCTTCGGCCTGACAACTCTCCAGTGGCCTGGACAGGTCGGCATCCAGGGTAACCCAGTTTCAAGAGCCTGAGAGGTAGGGATCATAACTTATCCGCTAACCCCTTAAGCATCGCTTCGAACTTCTGGACCGTTGCCTTCTCTAAGGGTACGGTCAGCCCGCGCGCGCAACACTCTTGGAGGCACTTGTTCAACAGCGACTTCTCAGGAGCCTTGCCCTTTTGACCTGCAACCTCCAGAATCTTCTCTTTATCCGTGACTGACAGAACTGCCTCCATAGCTCCAGAATGACCAGAAACTAGGTCGTCAATCGTGTGAACACGATCATCGACGAGGAACCCGTACGTCTTCTCATACTGCTTCTTACCTTTCGCTCCACCCCTGTCGCTGTCCAAGAGAATCTGAAAGGAAGCACCCCAGCCAGAATAAAGCTTGATAAGCGGATCGAGCCCATTACCGCCGTTACCCGGCACAATCTTGAGGTCCTTGAGCTTAGCCGGGCACTCGGATTGCTGCTGGAACATTCGCAGGGTGTAGTAGTCATTCTTGCCCTCGCAAAATATAACCTTAGGCACGAACTCCAGCTTTGAAGGCTGATAATCCAGGACGTCTAGAATCGGCTGGAAATAGGTCGTTTGATCTGGATGCTGAGCGACAAACGCTCTGTATCGCTCAACTTCAACCTTAGTTGATGGCGATGAGTAGTCATCATCGCCATCTTCATAGGTCAGCCCCGTGTTCCTCACAACATACGCATTCTCCAGCCAATCTGGGTTTATCAGATGGTGAGAATGGGTTGAATAGAGCACCGGCGACTGTTTCGCAAGGTGGCCGAAGGTCTCCAAGAGCTTCTTCTGCGCGGAAGAATGAAGGTTGGAGGCTGGCTCATCAAAGACATAGATGACCTGCCTGTGATCTTGCAGGCGCGCCTTCCGAAAGTGAGTCAAGAGAAGGAACCCAAAGAACCAACGGAATCCAAGTGAGCGCTCGGAAATCTTGTAGGAATCAGCCCCGTCCGCATAACGAATACGCAGAACCTTTACCCCTCCATCGATCACGGGTTCGAGGGTGATTTTCTTGCCAGTGAGCGTCTTGCCCAAAATGGACTTCCACAACTCAAAGACTACTTTAGAGATTTTCTGCTCCAACTTTCGGACAGTGTTTTCAAGCGCCTCCTTCTGGTCCTCGATGCCAATTCTAGCCGTGATATGCTTCTGAAGATCATGCTTTTCACCGATTGCGTCAAGTGCATCCTGCAAGACCTTGCGGTAATAAGCGTCTTTCTCGGTCCCGGACGACTCTTCTAGTATAATTTGGTCTGGTGTATCGAACAGAGCATTTGGGAAGTAAAGGACAGCCGGCAAACGCGTACTCAAATGGCCCGATAGCTTCTTGAGTTCTTCTTCTGGGAGGTCGACTACCTTCTTGGACTTACCCTTTGTGCCTTTCGCTATGAGCGTGAATCTATTGTCGTCTTGCAGGTAAATGCTGTCCTCAAAGGAGTAATGCTGATATCGAATCAACTGTGGGCCAACTTCGGTTAAGGAGTAGCCAAGTTCCTTATCAGCAAAGTCCCTGGCTGCCTTTAGGTCAGGCTCTTCCATGAGGCAGGTAACTACGACAGAAATCTTGCCAGTAAAGTTAGAAATCTTGGACTTGGGTATGAATCGCTTTTTGTCAAGTTCCTCAGTAGTGCTAGATGTGACTGGCTTTAAGGTCTCGGTCCAACCGCGATATGCATCAAGTGATTCAAGGACCGTGGTTTTGCCGCTTTCATTGAGGCCGACAAAGCAATATACATTGCTATTGGGAAGTCCATCGAGTGGTATGCGTACATCCTCGATACCCTTGAAGTTCTTTGCTTGGAATGAGATTAACTTCATTGACTATCTCCCGTGCACACTTACTAACACCTCGTCGAGCAACCCGTCCGTTTCCTTCTCCAGCGCCTCAATGTCCCGACGAATCTCATCCAACGTCCGCATGGGCTTGGGCTTGTAGAAGTAGCGGGTGAAGCTGATCTCGTAGCCCACCTGAACCTTGTCCGCCACGATCCAGGCGTCCGGAACGTGGGGCAGCACCTCGCGTCGGATGAAGGCCTCGATGCCGCCTTCCTCGAGCAATGGGACGTTCTCGGTGTCGCGAAGGTCGCTATCTGCCTCGTATTCAACGATCACCGACTTTCCGGCGATGATTGCCTCAAACAGACCGTTCATCGGGTCGGCAGTGACATTGGACTTATGAATCTTCTTGATCACCGGGATGCCGTCTTCGGCTCGTTCGTGCTTCTCCTTGAGCTCTTTGATCTCCTTGGCGGAGTAGGCTCGGTTGGGATCAATCCCCTTGAGCCGGAGCGGTCGCTCCACCGTCACCTTCCAGTAGCCGAAGGCTTGGTTCGGGAATATCTTGGATTGCTCGGTCACTTCGAAGTTCTGGAAAGCATCCACGATGGCTTGAATGTGCTCCGGCGCGAGTTCGCAGTTCTTCTTGCCCAGATTCTTGCGAAGCGGCTTGAACCAGGGCGTCGCGTCGATCAGCTGAACCTTGCCCTTGCGGTGCTCCGGCTTGCGGTTGGTGAGCACCCAAACGTAGGTCGCAATCCCGGTGTTGTAGAACATGTTGAGCGGCAGAGCGATGATCGCCTCCAGCCAGTCGTTCTCAAGAATCCAGCGGCGGATATTGCTTTCACCCTGACCGGCGTCACCGGTGAAGAGGGCGCTCCCGTTGTGAACTTCAGCGATGCGACTGCCCAGCGAGGTGTTCTGCTTCATCTTGGCGAGCTTGTTCACGAGGAACATGAGCTGGCCGTCGCTACTGCGAGTGATCAGCGACATGTCTTCGCCGTTGTGCGAAATGGCGAAGCGTGGGTCCCGCATGTCACCCTTTCCGCCCATCTTATCGAGGTCGTTCTTCCAGCTCTTGCCGTACGGCGGGTTCGAGAGCATGAAGTCAAACTCTCGCGCCGGGAATCCATCGGCAGAAAGGGTCGAGCCGTAGGTGAAGTTCTCGGCCTCCTCGCCTTCGCCCTTCAGTAGGAGGTCGGCTTTGGTGATGGCGTATGTCTCGGGCTGGACTTCTTGCCCGAAGAGGTGGACCGAGACCTGCTTGCCGTGCTCCTTGGCAAGGTCTCGGAGTCGATCTTCAGCCACGGTAAGCATTCCACCCGTTCCACAGGCGGCGTCATAGACGGTATAGGTTCCATCGCGAATGTCATCGGCGATGGGACGAAAGATCAGCTCGGCCATGAGGTTGACCACGTCCCGCGGCGTGAAGTGCTCTCCGGCTTCCTCATTGTTCTCTTCGTTGAAGCGTCGGATCAGCTCCTCGAAGATCGTTCCCATCGCGTGGTTATCAAGTGCAGGCAGACGCTCTGTACCGTCGCTGTTGAGAACTGGTCGGGGCGTGATGTTGACCTTGGGATCGAGAAACTTCTCGATGAGCGCCCCGAGGATGTCGGCATCCACGAGGGTCTGGATTTGGTTGCGGAACTTAAATTTATCGAGGATCTCTTGAACGTTGTCGGAGAAACCATCCAGATAGGCTTCGAAGTCCGATTTGAGCTGACTGACCTTGGTGCGGGATCGAAGGTCGCGGAGAGTGAAGGGAGAAGCATTGTAGAAAGCCTGGCCAGCGGCTTGTTTGAGGGCGACGGACTGATTGGCGACGCCAGCAGCATCGAGCTTCTTCTTGGTATCGAGCACCTGCTCCTTGGTGGATTCGAGAATCGCGTCGAGGCGGCGAATCACGACCATTGGGAGAATCACATCGCGGTACTTGCCTCGCACGTAAACATCTCGGAGCACATCGTCGGCCACGCCCCAGATGAAGTTTGTAATCCAGGTTAGTTGAGGGTTTGATTGCGACATGTAGCTCATTTCAACTTTCCTCGATTATCCCAGGAAACCCAAGAATGTAAACCGACGGCAAGGCTACCCGCATGAGTAGACGCTTGTGCATGCTTGAAGGGTGCACATGTACAGCCCGCCTGAACAAGTGACGCTCACGGCTTCGGCGAAGATGCCTCATTGCGTCATCCAGGCCGATTTTGAGCAGTCTAGCTCGTCTTTGAGACCCTGGCGGCATGGCTATTCGCCCTGTCCCTGAACCCCCTCGTCGTTCCGCTCCCTTCACTGAGGAACCTGGATTCTATCCCGAAGCCAAGCTTTGGCTGTACGGCAACGTGCGGCTCCTCGGAGCACATCTGGCCTGTATTCCTGAGTCGCATGGTAGGGATGAACACAGCCCTCAGCAGCGGGAGCAGCTTGAGTCCGAATGTGAAAAAGCCGTGTTGGCTGGTCGCGTGGTGGTCGCTGGTGTTCACAGCGCCGCTCACCAACGGGTAGCAATCGTGCCCCTTCGTTGGGGAGCCCCTCGTATCCTCGTCTTCTCTGGCGGGTTTCATCATCATCTCGGTCCGGACCTCAAGGAAGAGCCGTTCCGAGCAGCCAGGCTTTGGCGCTACCAGTTCGATGCCAAGACCGACCTCGTGATCTCTCGTCGTGCTCCCGACAAGCTACCGACCTATTCTCGGTTCAATCCGACCGTTGATCGACTGATCCAGCGGATCGTCGCTCGCGAGGTTCCTGGGCTCTTGTTTGAGCCTAGAACCTAGACCCTCGGCAACCTGCACTTATGCGGGTTGCCATTTTCCATTGCGTTGAAGTCGCATGATTTGAAGTGGGTGGCGAGTTAGGGCAAGCTGACGTGATGAGTACATGCTATGTCTGCGGAAGGCACATCGAGCCAACGGAGCCAGGTCTGCGTCGTCGAGTCCGAACGGGCGACCGTACGCGGGTCAGTTTTCGGACCGGAAAGGTTCTGGAGGGCGTGACGACCTATGGCCAACGAACTGTGTGCAAGCAGTGCGCGGTTCGGATTGACCGTCACACGAACTTGATGCCCCACGTAGTGGTGGTCACCGCTCTCCTCGGAGTACTCGTAACGCTTGCCTACCTTTAGCATGCGATGTCATATACTTGACAATTCCTCTCTCTTAGCGTATAAGGGATTCACGTGGACGTGATAAGTTCAGGGGGGTGCCCTAGGGAGCTTGCCGTAAGGCCTGAACTGCGTAAACCCACGTAATCAACTCACCAGAGCTGGCTTCACGGACGCGTGCCGCCGTAAGACTTGGTAGGTTGATGCCCCGAGGTGGCCACAAGGTCGCCAAGGGGTCATATCCGAGCCTGCATCACTGATGCGGGCTCTTTCTTTTGCCTTCGGTAGACTGCTGAGATGGATCGAGATGCTACGTCACAAGTCCATTCGGCCATCCAGGCAGCCAGCAGAATAGAGCGCCTACTGGGCCAGGTCTTTGGGGCAGTTGGGCCGGGATTGGGTGAAAAGGGACGGTCTGTTGAACACCGAATGCCCCACGAACTCACCTTACTCATTGATCGAATCCGCCGAGATAGGAACTTTCTCGCGCATCGGGAAAATGTGACGCTGCGGGATCAGGCCGGTTTCGATAGAGCGGTGAGACGAGCATTTGAGATTCTGGAAGGCTTACGCTTACTTAACCAAGAGGATCCCGTACCAGTGCGGCTAACTAATGTGGCACACGATATCGACCTGTCCGCGAGATTACTTAAGCATTTCATCGGTTCTCAGGGAGATGACAATGACGACTTGAAATGGATTCTTCGTCAGGCCGACAGAGATGAGATTGTTCTGGTTTGCCGGACCACACTCGATGTCCTCACCTTGGTAGAGATGCCGGAGGTCTCGCTTGCACTCTCCACATATAGGCGACACTCATCCCAAATGTGGCGTTTGTTTCAGCGCTCAGATGGAGGTTATGTCGTTATGGCTCGGGACCGAAACCTGTGTCTAGATATGTATCTAGAATCCGGAAGCTATTTTGTTCACCTCTTTGAGCCGCATGGTGGGACCAATCAAGCCTGGCGGATACGGCCATCATTGCGTTAGTCCCTGATTAAGAAAAAGCCCTCTTGAATGACCAAGAAGGCTGAAGTCGGGTCACGAATAGGTGACGCCTCGAATGTAGTCGGCGGCACGTTGCGCCTGGGCAGCAGCGATCACCACTGCCTTAGGATCGTCTTTGAGCACCTTCAGCCACCCGCTGATGTAGCTGGCCGAGTCCTCGATCAGGGAGTTATCGAGCCCAACCGTCGCGCAACAGAAGGCACTTGTGAGCTCTGCCACCAACTCCTCCTTGCTGTACTCTCCCGAACCAAACTGGATGGTCTCGGTGACACCTTTGCGATTGAGGCGTGACGCATTGCCTGTACTATGGGCCAGCTCATGGTACAGCGTGGCGTAGTAGGCGTCTGGAGTCGAGAACATGCTGAGTGGTGGGATGTTCACGAGGTCATCAGCAGGTCGATACCAGGCTGCTCGACCTCCTTCCCGGATCGTCGGCTTGTTTGGCATATGCTCAATGAGAAGTTCCGCTCGCTCGATGCGCTGGTGCTCGGCAAGTCGCTCCGGTCGGTAGACCTCGGCTAGCTCCAGGCCTTCACACTGTTCGGCATTGAATACGTTGAAGTAGCGCAAAAGCGGTGCATGCCGCTTCTGCTGCTCCTCTTGCTCCTCCTCAGCGCCAGGTTTGGGTTCCCAGCGCTTCCAGAACACGACGAGCGTTGACTTTTCACCCGGTCTAACCCGACCACCACGTTCCTGTGCCTGCTTGTAGGTGAGCCAACGATGGTCCGTGTAGGGGCTCATCGCCAGCAGAAAGAGGTTGACGCCCCGGTACGGCCGGTTGGTCACAACGTTGACAGGAATCGAGGCGGTGGAATCCCATGGCTTACGCCACGGAATCACGCCCCGATCAAGGGCCTGAAGGATGGTGTTCGTTACTGTTTCATAGAGGTTCACGGTGTAGCTCCTGCGGAGATTCCGCAGGTCTACGGTGAGGCACGAAAAGCGGCGATCCAAAATGGCAGCACTCTGCGCAACGACTGGTGGACCGTTGCATGAAAGGAGCACTTTTTGGGCGAGCCATTGGTGCAGTGGGACCATGTGTCCATGGATCACATCAATCCGAGTCGCCTGGGGGCCTGCTTATGCTGAGCACCCCAGACCGAATGAACTTTGACAACTTAGCCCGCGCATTCAAGTCTGGCGACGCTGCCCTCGTTGAGGTCCGACGCGTCGCGGATGGCGTAGCAGTCGCGGCCATTTGTGCCATCGGACGCGACGGAGAGAGCTACCTGATCACCCCATTCGCGGTCATGGTCGAAGGCAATCCCTTCGATCTCTTTGACCCTCCGAATCCTGATGGAGGATTCTTCACCCAGGCTGAGGTTCAACAATGACCTTTGAACAGTGGGTCAAGGAGATTGATGATCTCTGCTTCGGAACCTGGGGCATCAGCATTCACGATCTCCCAGACATGTGCTTTCGAGACGCGTTCGATGATGGTGTTTCCGCCTTGGAGTTCTTCCACGGTGAACTCGGGACAATCGACGACCTCTCTCGGGCCATCCTGTCCTGAATCTTTGGGCTCCGGTTCACTTGGATCGGAGCCTGCCACTCCAGCGAGCCAATCTCGTGCAATCGGGCCAACCATTCATGCAACGAGTTCGAAATCTCGTTCCTTGGGTCCACCAAACCAGACACACCACCGTCTAGAGCTAACTTTAGGGGCTTTGGAAGCCCAATTTGCTGAGTTCGAAATCCCTCCATTGGCACGTAGAGAACGCCGTCGGGATACATGAACCTGAGAAGGTTCTTTTTTGTTTGCAGTGAAAGCTTCCCCCAGGTATGCCGCAGGTTGGTCAAGAAGTGCTCTGCGAAGGAGATCAGCTCATCAACGGAGTTCGAATGGGGCATCGTTTCTGCTGACTGCGCCACCGCTTCCGCTATCTCACCTCCTATCTTCTCGATCTGCTCCTTTGCGAGATCGTCCGGAATCACCCCGTTGGCATTCTTTAGGATGATGTTCTCTCTGAGCTTCTTGAGCTCAGACACCCTTTCGGTAGCGGATTGGGCTTGCGCCTCCACCGCCGTGGCTGTCAGGTTCTCCCAGGTCCTTAACCAGTCTTTCACGCGGTGCCATGCTGTCGGCTCATACTCCAACTTGGCCAAGTGATCGAGGAAGTCAGACTCGACCTGGGCTCTTCGATAGTTCCGCCGTGGGCATCGAGTGCAGCGAAAGTAGGCGTGCTTGGTCCCAGTCGCGCTCGTCGCCCAATAGCCAGTAATCGGAGTTCCGCAGTCACAGCGCATAGCTCCGCGAAGTGGGAAGTCCTCCGATTCCTTCTGGTAGGTCTGGGGGGTGGCGACCCGCTTTAGGCATGACTGTGCCCGGTAGAAGAGCGTCTCGTCCACGATCGGAACGAACGGCTCTCTGGCTTGAGCGACCTTGCCGAACGCGCGTATTCGACCGATATAAACCTCGTTTTGAATCAATTTGTAGAAGGACGAGCGGCTAAGCGCCACTCCCTCTTTCTCCAGGTACTCGCGAACCATGGTCGCGCTCTGGTGACCGTCCACGAAGAGCTTGAAAGCGTGTTGCACGATGGGGGCGAAGTGCGGGTCAGGCTCAATGTTGCCTCTCCCATTCCTTCGAACATTGCGGTAGCCAACTGGTGCTTTCCAAACCCATCGTCCCTCGGCGACAGCCTCTGTCATGCCGCCCTTACAGCGTTCAGCTCGCACTTCGTTGTCGAACTGCGCCATCGAAGCGAACATGGTTTCGGTCAATCGGCCCGATGGCGTGTCTTCGATCCGCTCGCCCAGTGACTCGACGCGGACGCCCCTGCGTGACAGCTGGATCTTCAGGTTGAAGTAGTCGTGGACGTTCCGTGAAAGGCGGTCGATTTTTGGCACGATCACGACCTGGACACGATTCTGCTTTTCTGAGCAGAACTTGAGCATCCGTTGGAGCTCGGGACGTCGGTCCGATTTTGCGCTCTCACCCTCTTCCCTGAAAATCTGGATCAGTTCATAGCGGTTGCTGTCCGCAAACTGCTTGACCTGCTTAGTCTGACTATCTAGTGATCCACCCTCATCTACTTGCCGCTGGCTGGAGACTCGGATGTAGGCGATTGCTTTTTCCATTCGAGGTAGGCGTTAAAGATAATCTGTGCGAGGGCTTCGACTTCACCATCTGCAATTTCCACGATCTCATTCGGTTGGTCAAGATTCTCAAAGCGAATATAGAACGGGCCTTGCTTGAAACCGGCTTTGGGCCTGAGAATCCGCAGTGGCGTCGAGGGCGTGTTAGGGGGAAGCGCTTGGGGCATGCAGGCACTGTAGCGAGCCGCCAATTCGCGAGAAAAATGCTCCCACATCGGCGCAATCGTTGCATCGATGGTCGGGCAATTGTTCGGTATTCGTTCGGCTGCTGAAATGGTGCTATGCACAACCAACCCCCTAAGCAGGCCCTCGGGCCGGTCATCAATCGGTGCTCCGATCTGATGTCTCATACCCAACGTTACGCCTTCAAAGGCGTGTCAAGACTCGCGAGAGACGCGCGAGTCAGTCCAAGCAGCGTCTCACGGCTTATCAACGGGAAGCTTAATCCGAGCTTCGTCCTGGTAGCCAGGCTGACGGCAGCCATCGAGAAACAGCTCGGGTTTCGCATAGACCCAAGAGACCTCGTCGCTGAGCGCGGTGGATTTCTGACCCAGTTTGCCTGCGATCTTGCGGGCTGTCCGGGGTGCCTCCCGGACAAAGCCCTCACCGATGATGGTGATCTGATGCCAGCGTTCAAGAATGTTGAGCCCGGACGCTGGGTGACCTCTCGCTATCCCAAAGGATTTCCAAAGAAAGGAGACAAATGACCAATACACCCCTCATCGGTGCGCTCCAGAACACCTCGCTGCACGCCCTGCTGATGATCGTCAGCAAAGGACTTGCCCGAGCTGGATTCGGAGACGTATCCATCCAAGATCGCAGGCAGCCTCGTCAGAAGTCTCGCCACGGAGGACACGAGATCCAGTGCCTCACCTCTGTCGGCAACCTGCCAAGCAAAGTCGTCGTCAAGGTCATTCGCGATTCCGTTCGCGTCCGGATGCTCGATGAGCTGGCCGGAACAGTCCTGCGCACCGGAGCTGACCTCGGGCTCATCATATCGCCGTTTCATCTCACGCGCAAAGCGAAAGCCCACATCTCCTCATATGGAGCCGCTCGTATCTCCGCCCTCGACGGCGGAGCTCTGGCCGACCTGCTCGCTCGCACCGGGATCGGTGTTCGCGGAAGCGGCTCTGTGGACTACGAGTTCTTTGGCGGCATTGAGGAGGTTGCCGAGAAGCTCCAGGCGTTCCTAACCCGAACGCTCGTATGAACCGCGAGCGTGCAACCACGCTTGCCGTTGAGCTCATGAAGCTCGGGATCAGCCAAGTAGGAGTCAGCGAGCTTCTCTCGAACTACGATCTCGACGAAATTGAACGCCAAATGCTCTACTTGCCACATCGTAGAGCCAAGCGACCCGGGGCATTTTTGATCGAAGCAGTCCGCAATCACTATTCACCCCCAAAGGAGTTCTATGCCCAAGCTCAGAATCACCCTGCCGTCTCCCGAAACACCGTGGATGAAAACACCGCTCGTTCTTATGGACCACTTGATGCCGACACTCAAGGACACGGAGCTGCGCCTTCTCTTGGTGTTGCTGAGGCGATCTCAGTCCCGCTACCGGAGAACAGACCGGCCGATGATCATTCCGTACCGCCAGCTAATGAACGCGACTGGCCGCCGGTCCGAGGCAATCAGCAAGGCTATCGCGAGCCTTTCTAGGCGCGGACTTATCCACAGGCACCGAGCACAGGTGCAACGAGTCCTCAACAAACCGAACAAACACGCTTCGAATTCCGAAGCGCAACAATACTAGAAGAATAATTTAGAACAATGCCAACCCACGAGTTATCCACAGCAGCAGGACAAACAAGGACAGACAGAAGACAGGGACGGGTTGGGCGGGAACTAATACTGCTGGGGAAAGCGAACGGGCGAGCCGCTTAGTGCGACTCGCCCGATTTGGTCATTGAGGTTCCTGCAATTCATCCGAGTGGTGCTTCCCAAGTCGACGGCATGTGTTCAAGATCAAATCCTTCTTGTGGAGTCCATTGATCCATTGCTTTGGAATGGCGTCAATGCCGTAGTGTGCGCCAGCGATCTGACCAAATACTGCCCCAACGGTGTCCGCGTCGCCAGCTAAGTTCACGGCGAGAACCATACCCTCCTCGAAGGATTCGGTTACATGGAAAGCCCATAGTGCCGCCTCAAAGGTGTCCCGCGCATAGCCTGTCGAAGGAATTTCTTGGCGAACCTTTACCTTGTAATCTCCTCGACCGAGCGAGTCAATCTCTGGATGCAAGTCCCCTGGAAAGTCATGGGTGAGCACTGCTTCTTTTGCAAGGCCGCAGAATGCCTTGTGAAGTTTGAACGCTAGTAAGCGGCATGCATCGATGGCGATAGGATGGTTATGAGTTGTGATCGAAGAGAGAGCCGCGTATTCAGTCGCGAGCGACGGGTTCTCAGGATCGAAGAAGTGGATCACGACCGGTGAAATCCGCATCAGACTGCCGTTTCCGGCCGCGTGATCGGAAGCTGTCGCAAGTGGGTTTCCACTGACCTTCCATGAGCGGACCGCTTTCAGAGTGTTTTGTCCCACGCCAATGCTTCGGCCTGTGCTGCTCATGTAGCCCTCCATCAGCCATCGGTCGTACCGCTCTAATTGGTCATGAGGATCGTGAGCTTGGGTTTCGATCAGGCTAGCCGCCAGACAGAGGGCCATGCTCGTATCATCGGTGTATTGCCCAGGCTCCAGTTGAAACTTACCGCCGCCAGTCATGTCCCGGACTAAAGCGAGCTGGTCTCGCTTCCTGAACTCAAGGGGTGCGCCAAGAGCATCACCAACAGCTAGGCCAACGAATGATCCGAGGAATCGGTCTGAAAGTGAGATCATACAGTCAGCCTAGGTCGAATTTTGTGATTCGACAAGAGCAACACAAGCCAATGCGAACGGGCGAGCCGCTTAGTGCGACTCGCCCGTTTCGGTGTGTAGGGTGAATGAACTAGCGCCGGCCTAAGCACTTCCACCAAGGCGGCTGGTCGCTCGACTTGAACTCGGTGACGTTTCCTCCTCGGCGGTAGTGAGGCATCCCAGCCGCGCCCATCGCCTGGATCGTGTAATCGACGTCGTCGTCCGTCACCTCGCGCAGTTGTCGTCGTTGCTCTGGCGTCAGATCGTCGCGAACGGTCTCTTCCAGAGTCTTGATCTTTTCCTCAAGTTCCTTGATTGCCTTCCGTACCGGGGCGATCTCGCCGGCAGCCTTGGCGAACGCTTGCCCGTCCTCAGACTGGGAGGCCTCCACGATTGCCTCGTCCTGGAGAGATTCAACCTTGTCTGAGGCCGCAAACTCGTAGCCATCACAGAGGCCCGTATACATGGCATAGACCAAGGTCGGGATGATCAGCACCAGGGAGACCCAGCGAAGCTCTTCCGGCGAGACCTTGCCCCCTGCCGAGACCACAGAAGCGGAGATTGCTTTGAAGATGCCAAGGCTCTCCACCTTCATGTCGATGATCGCAATAAGCACGGCGCTCGCAGCCAAGCTTACGATCATCGTTGCGGGAACAACCCACCGGGCGACCGTGCCACTGTGGTACGCGCTGAACGTGAACTGCCCAACCTTGTAGGCCAAGGCACGGAGGCCTTTGCAGACTCCGGTGAACGCCAGCACGCCGCCGCCGATGAAGATCATGGCCGCAATCGGGTTGAAGTTCTCGAGATCGAGCTTGCCCGTGATGAAGCCAAGAGACGCTCCCAGCATCAGCCCTGAGCCGATGGTGACTGACCATCCAATCGGTTCGCTGAACCAGTGCTTACTCTTGCGGCCTCGGTGGATATCGTGCTTCCCGGCGATCACCGACAAGGAGAAGCGACCCTCGTCCTTCGGGAACACGGCTTGTCCGTCCTTGACACTCCCGCCTGCTTTCAGGCGATACAGCTCAAAGTTGGGTGCAAGCTCCTGCTCGCGTACCTTCAGCCGCTTCAGCTTCTTACGCAAACGCTTAAGGACTTTCTTGCGCTCAGCATTGAACTGCTCGTTCTGTTCGATGAACAACTCGCGCAACTTCTCAGACGTTTCCGCGTGGGTCGCGGCGTTCTGGAGCCACAGCCACTGCTCAAGTGCCTTGCGGTCCAGCTTGGGATTCTCCAGAAGAAGATCCGCAACCTTGCGGCACTTTTCAGGGTCTTGGGCGATCAGTGGGTCCGAGACCTGCCGAAGTCGGCCGATTGGGTTGCCAGCCTTGTCGTAGATGTAAGGATCCCAGTGGCCATCGGGAGGAATGTAGCTCATGGCAGTTCCTCCCAGTAGCGAGGCGTTGAGCGACCGGTATCGGACTCGCTACGAACATAGGCGCGACCGCCAAGTGGCTCCAGCCAATTGGTCCAGCGAAGCTGATGCTGCGAGAGAACGCCGGAGATCACAACCTGAGCAACGCCCTTGTTTTGGGCGAGAGCGTTGGCACTCTGTTTTACGCTCTGCAGGACCGTGCGGGAAAGGTCTTCGACGCCACCGTCGGAGGCAATGAAGAGTCCGTAGAGTTCTCGCGAGACGGCATTCGAAGCGGCGAGTGCCAGCACCTTCTCAGTGCGGGTTTCCGTTTCTTTTGTCGTGTTCGCGATTCGCTTCTGAACATGCACGGTGACTTCTTCGAAGAAGACATCTGTGTTGCGAATCGGACCTCCTTCATACACGCGTTGGACACTCCCGGCGAATGTGTAGAAGCGCACAAGCGTTCCCGGCGGAAGCATGCGCTGCGACGTAAATCCTCGCGTAAGGTGCATCTCGATCACGTCCTGAGTTGGGTCGCTCAGGTCAAGAAAGACCTCATGCAGATGCGGCGCATCGGAGCGCACGGGAGTGTCCATGCGGCATCCTGCTACCAAACCGAGGAGGCCGAGAATGACCACCAATGCCATGCAGAAGGCAGCAAGCACCTTGAACTTGGACCGAGTCATTAGTTGACCTCCAGCGTGAACTGCTTGCGCAGTTCGATCATCACGACTTGGCGAGAGCGTGCGATGCGCTTGCGGATCGTCTCGACCTTTGCGCCAAAGACCTCGGCGATGTCACTGGGCTTCCAGCCGATGAGATAGAGCACGACTGCAGACACCCAATCGCGGCGGACCCCGATCTCCTCAAGGTTCGTCGCGGCGGAGTCAAGTACGAGGTTGGTTTCGACCTCCCCAAACGGAGCTTGAGCCTTCTCATCGTGAATCAGCTCAGGTTGAGGATGCACAATGAACTTGGAGCGCTTGCGTAGTTCGCGAGCCTGAGTGCGGCATGCGATGGGCCAGGAGAGCTGCTTGAGGAGCTCTCGGGTGATGCGGTCCCCATCAAAGTCGGTCGTACGAAGAGCAGCCGTGATCGTTTGAGAGATCACTTCAGGCACGAGAGACGAGTCGAGCTTGCGTCCGAAGGGGCGGATGCACGCGGCGTAGTCGGTGAACCACTTGAAGGTTGGTTCAGAGTTGGAGCGGGAATTCCACCCGCTAAGCTTAATTGCATCGACCGTATACTCATTGACGGTCAGCTGCAGTTCGTGTAGGTTGCCCGTAGGCACGCATGGTTTTGTCATGTGTTTGCCGTTCCTTGGCAGCGCGTCAACGCTAGCCTTGGTCTGAGCCCCGCCCGACTTGTCGGGTTGGGGTTCTTCTTTGTTTGGGCCTCGCTCCTGCTTGGCTTGGGGAGGAGTGTAGGAAGACGAGCAAATACGAACCTGCGGATTTGGACAGCTGTCCAAAGAAAGTGAGATACACTCCCCAAAAACGGCCATGAGTCGATTCCGCGGAAGTGAGCTGAGAGCGTACGAGCCGCCCTTACATGCGCGGTTTACAGTTGCGCTTCGTGATGCCAGAGATGACCTCTCTCACCTTGAAGGCCGGAAAGTCACCGCTGAACGCTTCGCCCGCGAGATCGGGATCAGCGCCGAACAGTACAGGAAGTACGAACTGGGTTCGATACCACCACGCGAGGTGTTTCAGCGACTTTGTGAGGTGCTCAAGCCGCACTTCGATCTCATTGAGAACCTGAGGCAGGCATATCAGTCCGTCACCGCAGATAACAGATTTGAGGTGATTCCCTTCCATGCAAAGTCTGGTCAAGTCGATGAGTGGATGCACCAGACTACTGGCCAACTACTGGTCGCATATGAAACGGGCAGCCTTACCGACGCGGTCAAGATCGCTCAACGCTCATGGCCATACGCGCTGAAGCATGGTAAGGACATCGCAGCGCTCGCTTCTATAGCGACCATGGTTTCTCGAACCTTTTCCCAACTTAACCACCACCTGCAAGCGCTCAGCACTACCGATCAGTTATTGCGCAAAGCACAAGAAACAGGCAGTCGAAGCGAAGCCACAGCAGCGAGACTCGCCAGCCTGACCTACACTACACGCCATCTGGGAGCAACTGGAGTTACCGCAGCCCACTTATTCTTGAGCTTCATAAACGACACCCAGAACGACAGGAGGTCAGCCGGGGTTGGAAGCAGTGAGCGTGGCTCTCTGAACGCCGCATATCGGGGCATCGTCATTGCTCTGACAGATCAACATGATGAGGAGAACAGTTCGCTTCTCAGGGATATCCGGAGCGCTTTCGAGGAGAGCCATGATGGTTTTTCTGACTGGCCATTCATTTCGGCCAATATGCTCGCGCAGGCCCGCGTCGAGGCCGTCATCGGAGATCCCGAGATGGCGTTGACAGCATTTGCGAGTGCTGTTGATTACCGGAGTGGCTTCGTGGATCATGCCTTTGTCGCTCGCACGGAAATCCTTGCCCTGATCCGGATGGGTCGATATGAAGAGGCTCGCATGAAATCCCGGTTCTGGGAGCACGAGTGCCGTCAACGCTCTATGGGGCACAAGGCAGGGCTCTTTAGAGAACTGAGATGGGTAGCGAGTCGAGGCAGGTGACCCTAATCCTGTGGCTAGTTAACAGATTCTTGTTGCTCGCAGCTTGAGTCCATTCACAATGATCTAGGCACTTCGTACGATATGAGCAGGTATATGCTTTAGCATTGACTCTTGGTTACCGGTGAAGGACTACAACGTCGAGTCTATCTTCTTCAGTTCCTTTGCGGCGACTGAACGCTCGGGCTAAACAGTTTCGCTTGTTCTACCAGAAAGCTAGGAGTGAAACTCCCTTGAAGCCATTTTATCTCCTTCCTGTGACAAATGCGGACACGTTTTCGCAAGCCGCAGGGACACCTACTATTCTTGCGCGGAGTTCGCATGGTCGCTGCGACTCTAAGCAAGTTTGCAATCTGCTCCGCTTCCTCGATGCGCAGGTGTAGCTGCCAAAACTTAAACACTCCCTTCATACCGTGGTCTGCCTCACCTACTGGCCAAGGATCGCCCCGCTCAACTAGTGCCTGACCGATAAAGTAGTCCGTCATTGGGCCCCGGATGAAGCTGCTCAGTCGGTATGTCTTCCCCAGCCGGAGGCGTATCGCGGCGGGCACACCAATACAACAACTGCCGTCTGGGTTTGTGTGTCGGTCAGCTGTCCGCGGTATGCGGAATGCAGTTTCAAACACAGTTGGTAGCTCATCCGGAAAACCGGAGGGTACTTCAATCCTGATCGAAAAGCGTGTCAGTTCCTTTCCGGTCTGATCGACAATCGGAAAGCCACCTACGACGGTTAAGCCCAATCCAGAACTAACGACAGCTAGACTCGGATAATTTACCGCCATATCTGCGATAACTGACTCTAGATCGGGCATCTTCCTCCTCTAGCTGTTACACCAAGGCTGTGTCTCGGGCTTTGTGTGAATTGCGACAGATCGTAGGGCGGCTGTTTTGCCTTCATCTCCGTTAGTCGCGTCCTCTTCAACCTCTCCAAAAACAGCACTCCAGTTTCCATCCACAATTTGCTGAAGAGATGCGGTTGCGAATGTTTGGAGCATAAAGCGGATGTCGTCGAGAGCTTCGGACAGGTCGTTACCATGGGGATTGGCCGGGTCTTCAACTGATAGCTTCTCGCTGTTATCTCGAAACTGCTCAAGGATGTGTACAACTTGCTCCTCTAGCGACTTTAACTTTACGTCGCCACCAATGTCGACCGTTAGAAGCTCCAGGATGAACGTCGGGCAGACTATGCCGTTCCTCCTGGCCCAGAGTTTCATCAAGCGGATTAGAGGCCTTAGCCCTGATTCCTTGATCCGGCTGACATGAACGTCGAGGTTGGTCTTGAACCGAACCTTATCTCCGCTCGTTCTGTGTAACCATGCATCTGATTCACTGTCGTCAAAGTAGCGACCTGGCACGACATCAACGTGGGTATAAGACTCGTCACTGCTGTTCATTACGCGAATTGCCGAGGTCTTTCGAATCGTGCCGTACTCCTGCCGCAGGTACGTCTCGACAGTCTCATAGATAGCCTCCAGTGTCTCGCCAGCACCCTGCTCGTCCGAGCAAATGTAGACGACAATATCGGCGTCGTAGCTGTCTCGAATCATCGTATCTTTGGCGTACGAACCGGCCCAGCGGATATTACATGATACGCCGTTCAGCTTTGAGCTGAGGAAGTCACCGATCTCCTTACGTCTCGCCTTGAGCGCTGAGAATTCATCGGGTGTCAAACGCTGCTGCTTCAGGATAGCTGTCAAGTACTCTACGTTAGTCATGGCTGTTTATGGTTAGAGAATATGTGTATGCGTCTGATCCATTCCAATCGTAAACCTTGATTGGTGGGTCAAACTTTGGCAAGATGTCGCGCCCCAGATGCACTGCACCGGCAGTAGGGATCGCTGGAACAAGATGAATGGTATTCGGTCCCTGTGTTCGAATCTCGCTCAGAGCGGACAGGTAACAGTCGCGAAACCTCTCCGCCGACTGTTCAGTTGAAAGACACGTGCGACTTGAGCCACCATCGACGGTAATCTCTAGGACCGAACCAATAGACTGCAGTTCACTCGGCAGTCTGTCTCTTGGGATATCGCCACTTAAAGAAACGAGCATCACGACATCAGACGACTTTGCATTGCTGAGCCACCGGCAGGTAAAACTGGAAGGTGATCCCTGTTTCCAAGCCCAATCGTCTGTATCAACCTGCCTGTTGAACACCTTGGCTGGAACTTTGCTTGAGAGCAACGAGCCAAGCGTGACGAGCAATGGAATTCTTGCGATTGCGAACACAGAAATCGTTTGAAAGCTCGCTTGAACTGAGGCACTTTCTAGAAACCCATTGACTTTGCGAGCCAGCTCATACTCGGCTGTAGTCCAATAGCTCGGTCCATTGTCGTCCAGGGAGTTCATATCTACAAAACCGGCGGTGCGTGGATCAAAGGGCTTTGCTCCCAGTGCACTTACAACCGCGCTGTCGGGAATCACTGTCGATTGACCGCGAACCATGCCTGTCACTCGCAGGAGCCGGGTGGTTGCCTCGGGCTGAAGCCCGGTGAATTCGTGTACTCGATCCTCGTGGTCTTTCTTGAAGGACTTTAAAACTGTGACCGAGTAGGTCTGAGGATCGCCGTCAACTAGGTCGTGACACGATGGGCACAGCAACATGAGGTTGGTCAGGTCATTGATGTACGCTCGATCTGCAGTGTGGTCACCACGCGGGCCACCAGAAGAATAGGCAACAATATGGGCCTTCTTTGCGAAGTTGCCTGGGGTGAACCTCACGTGGTGTTCCAGGAGAAATCGATTGCACCCTGCAAACTCGCACCGACCAGCCGAGCGAGCAAAGAGCTGTCGCTCAGTTTGTATACTGATTGCGGCCCGGGGGATCTTGAAAACTGGGCTGATCGATGGCGTTTTGCTCGGCATGTGATTGGGCTTCGGAGTCCTAGAGGCTCCTCCAACACTAGTAGACGGATGATACGCCTATATCGTCGCAGATTTTGGCAGTCTTGCAAGGTGACTGCCAAGACTTGCTTGCTGGAGGCCATGGCTAGGGTGAGGCTGAGCCAGGCTTCTCAAATGCAGTTCCAGGTCGCCCGTGCCCTCCGCCTTTACCCGCTGCCTACCGTAGTGGCCCCTGTGTCTGTCGACGAGCCAGTGGATCACGCCCTGAGGTAGGTTCTAAGTGCGTACACTTCGGTGTACCCTCTTGGTGGAAGTAAAGGAACTCGACGATGGCGTCGATCTCGGTTTCAAGGCGTTCGATCTCCCCTCGCCCCTCCGGGGGAGAGGGGTTGGGGGTGAGGGGCTGCGAAGCCGCCGGGTCGGCGGGCTACCTATTGAGCAGAGCGAGCGGGGTCGGGGGGTGAGGGGCTGCGAGCTGCCCGGTCGAGGGTGCGCTGGACGAGGGCGGCGACGGTTGCGCGGTGGGCGGCCCTTATTCTGTTTGAAGGCTGTCGCGGGAGGGGCTGACTGGCTTGCGCTATGGAAAGCGCGGATTCGTCCGCGCACTCCCAAAGCTCTCCCAGGACGCCGGGAGAGGGGGCAACTCCATCCCCCACTCCTTCAATAGCAGCCAAGCGGCCTTTTGCGTCCGCTTTGCTCGCGACTCGACGAGGTTCTCGCCCTCTTTGGGTGCGAAACCCTCCAAGAACCCACGCACGAGCGATGCGTTCGCCTCATTCTTGAAAGGCTTCAGGCACTGGATCGCGCTGCCGAGCGTCGCATCGCGCTCGAACTCCGGCTGCGGCCCGATCCGCCCGAAGATGAGGTCGGGGTCCTTCAGCAAGGAGACCAGCGTCCGTTCCGTCTCTGCGCACGCCGGCAATCGCACCTTCGCGAACGCGTTCGGATACCCGACGAGCGAGGCGAAGTCGTTGGGCACTCGCAGATAGACCGCCTCCACCGTCTCCTTGTGCTTCTTCGCAAACTCCCTCATGCGCTTGAGGATCGCGTCCCGACCTCTTATGACTTTCAGGTCGAACGTGAACATCTTCCCCTCGTTGTAGGTGATGTTGATCTGCCTCTCGATCGTGTTCTTGTCGGTCTTCGGCGGCGTTTCCAAGAATCGGAAATGGTACCAATGGCCGTCGACGCGCTTGCCGTCCTCCTCGATCCCCACTTCCGGGTCCGGGTCGCTGTCGATCCGGTTCGCGCTGCCGGCCAATAGCACCTCGCTCTTGTGGTCCCGCATGTAGTCGAGCATGTGCGAGTGCTGCAGCGAGAGCACGAGCTCGACCATCTTCGCATCTTTGCCGCGGATCGTCTCTCTGACTTGGAAGACCATGCGATAGGGCTTGCCGAGAACCTGCTCGCCGACCAGCTCCTGGCTGTACTCAATTCGCTCGAGGCTGACGATCCTCCCGACCCGCACGGTCTCAGCAAGCGCGACGAAGCCCTCCGCAGGAGTGAAGACACGTCCGACTTGTGCGAAGGACATTCCAGGGGCGCACGCCAACGCGAGCAACCCCAACAGCGACCTCATGCAGATTTCGACGCGTCGGGGATCATCCACGTTTCCCAACCACCGATCCCGGTTTTCATTCCGTTAGCACGGGCAGGTGGCGGCGGGCTTTAGCCAGGTGTGAACGGCGCATGCCGTGTGCCGGGGAGCGGGTTTGATGGGCCACGGAGGAGGTTCCTTGATCGAAGCGTGGGCTTCGCCTTGGCCAAGATGACCTTCGTCTGGACTCGAATATGTGCTTCTTGGCCCAGACGGCTTTCCTGATGGCCAAGACGGAGCTCGCCTTGATGTGAAGTAGGCTCCTCTGGCACTACCGTTGGCTACTTGTCCTTCACGGCGTAGTAGATTGCAGCGTTCGAGGTGTTGGTTCCGCCCACCCTAATCCTCTTGTGCTTCCAAATGTGTTCCTTGTAATCCCAATTCTGATCGGCTACGAGAATCTGCGTAGCGCTGAGGCGGGCCAGAAATATGAAAGTGTGCCTGTGATCATAGGCCCCATTTGTGAACGACGCAAAGACTGTTCCCGCCGGAATGCCGGTTCTGATCTTGTTCTGATAAACGAGTGACGTTCCCTTACCCCAGCGACTTGTAGGCACGTTCTTGGCGAGATCCTTAACGAAATCAACGCACTGATATGGATAGACGCCATCCTTCTCGACGCGATACCGCGAAGTCCCCGCGTAGAGGAACTTCTCTGCGTTCGGCGACGGCCTCGATGACCCGCCCTTGTAATACCAGCGGTCGGTGGCGTTTGGGACAAGCTTCCAGTTGCTTGACGTAGTGAGACGCGACAGGTAGGTGCTGTTTGCCTTCCAAGTGCCACTCCACTGGGCGTTCGCCATTGAAGGCAGCGCGAGGCACCCAGAAAGGCCAAGAACGAGTCCGGCCAGATTGCGATTCATCATCGATATTCTCCTTACTCCATGCAGAAGTCGTCTTCAACCCCCGCTCCCAATTCCGTTGCACCGCTCGGACCTGGTCGTGCAATTCGGTGGTTTTTCGCGGGTTCACCTTTAGTCTACACAGTACCCGCCAAATCAATACAATTCAAAAAAAGAAACAAACACCTGCCGGGTCCATAACAAGAATATGCCTACCGTTCCCGAAGCAACTAATGCGGCCCTGATCTGGGCCACGGACCCTGTCGCGACGGCGGACGCAGAAGTGACGGTCGGCACGGACGAAGGCTGCTTGCGGCCACCCTCCTCCCTGAACCCAGCCGGTAGAATGGCCTCATGGCGCAGAACCACGAGTATCCGATGACGGTGAGTTGGGAAGGGGGTCGGGGCGGCTCCGGAGGGGTGCGGTGCGGAAACAGCGGAACTGAGTTCCCGCTGAGTGTCGGACCCGAATACGGCGGGCCCGGCAAGGGCACCAACCCGGAAGAACTATTGACCGCGGCGCTCGCTGCCTGCTACTCGATCACGTTTGGGATCATCGCCGAGAACCGGAAAATCCCCGTCCGCTCGCTGCGAGTACCTGCGACCGGCCTTGTGGAGCAGAGCGGAATGCAATTCACCTACAAGCAGATCGTATTGAAGCCGGAGATCGTGCTCGAAGCAGGAGCGACCGAGGAGCAGATTCAACTCGCCACCGACATGGCGCTCAAAGCGGAACTCTACTGCATCATCACGAACGCGGTCCGAGACAAGGTCGAAGTCGTCTTGGAGCCTTCGATCACGGTCGGCTGAAATTGCCGGATAGCCAGGAGGCGATTCATGCGCTCAAAGCTCATCGTCGGAAACTGGAAGATGAACAAGACTCCAACGGAGTCGGCGGCTTTGGTGCAGGCTTTCTTGCGTCATGCGGACGCCAAGCCGAGCACCGATGTAGCGGTCTGCCCCCCCTACCCTTCGTTGGGCGTGGTCCGCGAGAGTCTGAAGGGCTCGCGAGTCTTTCTGGGGGCGCAGGACGTTTTCTGGGAGCCTTCAGGGGCGTTTACCGGAAAGGTCAGCGCTTCCATGCTGCGCGATTCCGGGGTTGAGTTCTGCCTTGTGGGCCACTCCGAGACTCGAGGGCGGTTTGGAAAGTTGGAGGTTCCGCCGACGACGCTTCCGTTCTTTTCGGAGACCGAAGAAACCGTCAACCTCAAGATTCGCGCGCTGCTCTTCCATTCCATCCGCCCGATCTTGTGCGTGGGCGAAACCGCTTCGGAACGCGAATCGCAGGCCACCGAGAAGGTCATTGAGGATCAACTGGCCGGTGCGTTTCAAGGCATCGAAGGACCTGAGTTGGCGACCGTATCCGTCGCTTACGAACCTGTTTGGGCCATCGGAACCGGCAACACGTGCGACGCCGCGGAAGCCAATCGAGTCGCCGGTTTCATTCGGAACTGGCTTCGTGGAAGGTTTGGGTCGGAGGCCGATCCGGTTCGGGTCCTTTATGGGGGAAGCGTAAAGTCCACGAACTCGGAAGAGCTGTTTCATCAACTCGACATCGACGGCGGGCTGGTGGGGGGCGCGAGCCTCGATCCGATGGAGTTCAGCCGCATCGTCATGAGCGCGTGAGGGACTATGAACGACCGTACCGTAGCTTCCACCCGGCTGACGATGTCCGAGGTGATGACTCCCAATCACGCGAACTTTCTGGGGAAGGTGTTCGGCGGCTCGATCCTCTCGATGATCGACCTTGCGGCTTACGCCACGGCTTCGAGGTTTGCCGGCAACATCGCCGTAACCGCAAGTTTCGACCGTGTGGACTTCCTCGAGCCGATCAACGTCGGCGAAGTCGTGACTTGCGAGGGTGAGGTGAGCTACGTGGGCCGTTCGAGCATGGAGGTGACGATCCAGGTGTACGCGGAGGACGTCCTTCAGCAAACCCGCCGCCATACGAACACGGCGCGCGTGACGATGGTTGCGATTCGAGACGGCAAGCCGGTCGAAGTGCCTCGCTTGGATTGTGAGACCCGCGAAGAACGGGTGAGGTACCTGGAGGGCAAGCTGAGGCGCGAGTTGCGTAAGAGGTGGAGCGACGATCTCAGGCGTCTTAGCGAGAAGATCCGGGACCTGAACGACGACGAACTGACCCGCTTCATCGAAGCGCCAGACGCCCTAGCCGAACTCTTGGGCGGGGCGCAAAGCTAAGTCCGCTACCCGAGGGAAGGACGGAGCCTGTGAAAACCGGCCCGCATCTGAATCTGGTGCGCCACAGCGAGGATCGTGGCTTCGCCATCGAGCCGCCCGATGAGCGAAATGCTGCGCTGAGTTCCTTGGGGGGTGAGCCCGTACGGTACAAGGACTTGAGGATGGCCTGTCAGGTTCGTCGTGTAGAGGGTATGCCCGCCACGCTCATAGGCGACGACAAGGTCGAACTCCCCTAACTCGGCCTCGAATCTCCTCATCACTTCCGTTCGCAGGCGTTGAGCTCGGAGGTACTCGACAGCCGGCACAAATCTGCTGGAGCGGTAGGTTTGCGGCCATGAACTGTTCTGAAGGCGATCGATTGCGTCGCTCCGGGTGAAATCGTCGAACGCTGAAGCCGATTCGACGCTGAGCACAAGAATGACCCCGCTCGGGGTCGGTGAAATCCGAACGGGCTCCAGATTCGCGCCGAGGGACGCCAGCAGCGAAAGGTAATCGGTGCGCCCGATGGCAGAGCGATCTGCCGGATCGTCGTTGGGACCGATGAGATAGCCGATGCGGAGTTCTTTCAACGGCAAGTCGGACCGATAATGAAACCCTGCGTCTCGGGACGTCAGGTCCCTGGGGTCGGAACCCTGGAGCGAAGCAAACACAATCGCGCAATCTTGCGCCGAACGGCAAATGGGTCCCACCTTGTCCATGGTCCAACTCACCGCCATCGCTCCGCTGCGGGTCACCCGCCCGTAGCTGGGTCTAAGACCCGTGACCCTGCATTGATGGGTCGGTGAGACAATGCTGCCGAGGGTTTCCGTTCCGATGGTGAACGCCGCAAGCCCGGCCGCGGTCGAACAAGCCGAGCCCGCCGAGGAACCGCTCGAGCCTTGGGCTGGGTTCCACGGGTTCTTCGTGCGTCCTTTGAACCACACGTCCCCCTGCGCCAAACTGCCGAGGCTCAACTTTGCAATCAGGACCGCGCCCGCTTCTCTCATTCGCTCCACCACGCCGGCGTCGTAGTCGAAGAGTTGGTCTTTGTGAGGGTCGGAGCCCCACGAGGTTGGATATCCCTTCGTCGCGAACAGGTCCTTGACTCCATAGGGCAATCCATGCAGCGGCCCGCGATATTGCCCTGCGGCGATTTCTGCTTCGGCCGTTCGCGCCTGTTCGAGGGCCAGTTCTTCGGTCAAAGTCACCAGGCACAGCAGTTCGTCGCCGTACCTCTTCATCCGGTCGAGATACAGCCTGGTGAGTTCGACGGGGGACAGTTTGCGGGTCCTGACCCAATGGCTGAGGTCACGGATGGAGGAGAACGCGAGGTCTTCGGGATCGGAGGGGGGCGAGTCGGACGACGGCGGATCGAGTCGAAGCTCGATTCCTGGCGCGCCGCCCAGGCTCTTTCCCTGCGGAACAAACGGCGTCGGGGGTTCGAGGGTGTAATCGACTTCTTGGGACCGCAGAGCCGCAAACGAAGCCCTTTGGCTTCGAACGCTTCGAAGGATGTCCTCCAACTCTGAGTTCTCGAACTCGAGGCCGGCGATTTTTGCCGCAGCCTGAAGGTCGGCTAGCCCGATCTCCTGCGCCGGGGAATCCTGCCGATCCACGTGCGGAACCGACGCCCCAAAAGCAGTCGAAAGGGGGAGACCCGCGGTCGCGGCGCCCATCACCGCCCGCGCGAAAAACTCTCTGCGATCGA
>CAZNBS010000030.1:0-28488 GCA_964570955.1 uncultured Burkholderiales bacterium
GTAAAACAACGGGCACTCGTTCTTCCAGCGCTCCCACAAACCGGTAAGCGTGAGAAATTCGATAAAGAATGCGAGCTGGCCCATCGGAGTTGCTGCGCGGCTCGCGTCCCAGCGGACATTTACTCGGCCACCGATCGTCTGCAGGCCGACGCTCACGGCGTGCTCCAATTCCGTGTTCTTGCGGCGCAATCTCGCCTCACCCATCAGGTGGCCTCCGTAATCGGGCTCAAACGCACTGCCCGCAAGGGTCTCCGGCGAGACGGTCGTCGTCAACTGCGGTGTTTAGGATGAAATAGCGCTCCATGTCCGCCGGGCACTCCGGCAGTTCGGCGATTGCCTTGTTGACATCGGCACTTCTTTCGATCGCGGTGATGGCCAATTGCAGCCCCAGCGGCCAACCTTCGGTGAGCTCGTGCAGGTGCCCGCAGGAGTCCGCGACGATGCGCGGGCCGAACCTCGCCTGGAGAAGCGCGGTGGTCTCGTCGAAACGAAAGCGCAGCAGCTCGGCATCGACCAGTGCGAACTGCCCGCTGGCCATCAGTTCGGCCAGGTGCAACGCCATCGGTCGACGCGACGCCACCACGACTCTGAGGTTGGCCGGCGCATTGCGCAGCAGATAGGTCAGCGACCGCTGCACCGTCAGCGCCGGTAGCGTGCCGGCATCGTCGAGGATCAGGACGATGTCCAGCGCCAAATTGGTCAATTCGGTCAACCACTCGGTCAAGGGCTGCTGGCTGTACTTGACCGCTTGGGTTCCTGCCAGGAACTTGTCGAAGACCGGGTTCCAGGTGGCCTGGCGCATGCTGACGGCCAGCCCGAGCACGAAACGCTCGTCGTCATCGTTTTCGTCGAGGGACAACCAAGCTACGACGGCCCCGCGCTGCAGCCATTCGCGACGCCACTGCCCGAGCAGCGAAGTCTTGCCGAATCCGCCGGGAGCGTAGACCGCGATGACGGACGTATCGGCGAATTCGATGCGTTCGGAACTCAGCCTGGGACGCACCAGCTGAGACTTGCGCATGCGCGGCGGCATCGCCTTCAGCACCAACCTGGGATCGGTCTTGTCCGGACTCGTCGTATCGGCCGCCATATCAGTGGACTAGGGCGTGTTAACACAAATTCCGCAGACCGTCGGCCACGAGCACAAAGCTGAGAAAGCCGAGGAACATCGTGTCGAGTTTCTCGAAGCGAGAGAAGATGCGCCGGTAGCCCTTCAGCCGCCGGAAGAGCCGTTCGACCTCGTTCCGGCGCTTGTACATTTCTCTGTCGTACTCCCACGGATCGAGTCGCGTCTTCAGCGGCGGCACAACGGGGATGAAGCCAAGCTCCAGCGCCAGCTGACGCGTCTCGTTTCCTTCGTAGGCGCGGTCCATGATCAAGTGAACCGGACGATTCGTTGGCCCCAGTGCCTGGAGCAGTCGCCGACCCTCGGGCGCATCGTGGGCTTGACCGGGCGACAGGCAGAACGTCACGGCCGTTCGAGCATCCGCGGCAACCATATGAACCTTGGTGTTCCATCCGCCTCGTGACTTGCCGATGGCCTGCGGGCCGTTTTTTTTAGAGCCCCAGTGCCGTCCGGATGCACCTTGATGCTCGTGCTGTCGATCGACACCGCCTCGATCTTGATTCGCACCACCTGCTCACGCTGCAACTCCTCGAACATCCTGTCGAGCACGCCGGCTCTGGTCCAGCGACGCATGCGCGTGTAGATCGTGTGCCAGTTACCGAACCTCTTGGGAAGGCCTCGCCACTTGCAGCCGTGCTCGGCCACGTACAGCATTGCGTTGATAACCTGCAGGTTGCTCATGCTGACGTTGCCGCGCTGCCTCGGTAGGCAATGCTCGATGCGTGCGAATTGCTCGGGTGTGATTTCCATGATGAGCAGTGTCACTCAACGAGGTCACCGGCTCAATTAGTGTTAACACGCCCTAATTCCGGTGACCTGTCAGCTATCGTCGGCGCCACGTGGTCGCTGAGCGTTCGAAGCGCCGCGCGAACCATCTCGAAAACGCCGACAACTCGGAAAAGCCCAGCAGCTCGGCGATGTCATGGAGCGGCCGATCATACTGAATCAAGCTCTTGCGCTTGATAAGAGCATCTCCATCATCGCACAACATCGGTTCCCTGCTTCGACTGGCTGCGCGGTTCAGCGCAGTGCGGGCGACACCAATGCGCGTCGCGTCGGAACCACCTCCAATCGGACTTCAGTTGGAACCAACCGTTCGAACTTGGCATGTCGGCCCTCCCATGGCTTGCCGATCCGCTCGTCAAGCCCTTCCTCGCACTCGCGCCACTTCACCCCATCGACGATGGCGCTTCAATTGCATGAAGCTATCTCACAGCAATTGAGTGGTTGACACAGCATCTCCTTGCCCGCTCTCGGATCGACTCGCATTCTCAACAACGTCTCGACAGGCGTCGACACGACGACGGCGCGATAGAACGCGACTCTCGGACAGTTACGTTCCATCGCCTCCGTGTCCTTCGAGATCGCGTCAGCTCGGTATCGATGCCCCCCATCCCGGTACCGATCACCCCCTTTTTTTGGGGGTGGGAAAGTGGATGCTGCCAGTGCTTAAATCATCGGCGCATAGATGCATACAAATTTCTCGGCGGCTCGATCCAGACCTGTTTCGTGTGTCGATCGAACCAGCCGCAGTAGCGGACCAGGAGACCGAACAAGGCATGAACCGGAGCGTCATTCCCGAGGACTACCTGGCTCCAAGGAGCCATTTGCCGCAGCTGCTGAAATCGCTGCCCGAGCTGGCATATCCGAAGCGGCTTAATCTGGCCGAGGAGTTGCTCGATGCGAACCTGGCCGAGCATGCGGACAAGATCGCGATCTACGCCGACACGGGAAACCTCAGCTATCGCCAGCTGCACGCGAAGGTCAACCGGTTCGCCAATGCTCTGCGCGATCTTGGCATCCGGCAGAACGACCGGGTCGTACTGCGCTCGCTGAACAACCCCGAGCAGATCATCTGGAATTTCGCCTGCTGGCGCGTCGGCGCGATCCCGGTGTTGGTAAGCCACCTCAATCGCGCTCCCGAACTCGCCTTCAAGGTCAACGATTCCGAAGCGGTGGCAATCTGCGTCGATTCGGAAAGCTACGCCGATGTGGGCAAGGCACGGGACGACTGCCCCGGCCTGCGCCACATCATCGTGCATGGCGAATCCATCCCGGGCACGCTGAACTTCGAGGACCTGCTTCGCACGCAGCCGGACCAAGCCCTCAGTGCGGACACCTCCAGGGAGGATATCGGGCGCGTCATTTACAGCTCGGGTACGACGGGCAATCCCAAGGCGATCGTCATGACCCTCGAAGGGGTGCTTTCGATCTGCGACACATTCGGCCGCAATGTCCTCGAGGTGCGGCCGGACGATGTGTTCGGCGGCCACCCCTACTACTCGTTCGCTTTCGGGGCGGGAAGCTTTCTCTATCTGCCCTGGCGCTTCGGCGCGTCGGTTTCCATCACGCCCCACTTCAACGCGGAACGGCTGTTCGAGCAGATCGGCAAGCACGGCATCACGCTGCTGTTCGCCGTGCCGACAGCGCTTCGAATGATGCTGGGCATTGCGGACGCCGAATCCAGATACCAGCTCTCCACGCTGCGGGCGGTGCAAAGCGCCGGCGAACCGCTTCCCGAGAAAACCTTGTGCGATTGGAAGCAGCGCTTCGGGCATGTGATTCTCGATGCGTTGGGATCCGGAGAGTTGCACTACTTCCTGTCGACATTCCCCGGCATGCCGCAGGAGAAGTTCGGCTCCAGCGGCGTCGTCGTGCCGGGCTACGAATGCCTGGTGGTCGATGAGCAGCTCGAGCCCGTGCCGCCCGGCACGCCCGGTGAACTGATCCTTCGCGGTCCAGTGGGACAACTCTACTGGCGCCGACCCGACGCCCAGGAGCGCGGTGTCTGTCCGCCCGACAGTCGGTTCGCGGGATGGAGCCGACCGGGGCTTTATTGCGCTCGGGATGCGGATGGCTATTTCTGGTTGAAGTGCCGCCTGGACGACATGATCGTCACCTCTGGCTACAAGGTTCCCGGCGGCGAAGTCGAGGCCGTCCTGAACCGTCATCCCGATGTGTTGGAATCCGCGGTGATCGGTGTCCCGGATGGGGAACGCGGAAACATCATCAAGGCTTTCGTGGTTCTCAGGGATGGCGTCCGTGCGGATCCCGAGCTCGCCCAGCGCCTGCAGGACTTCGTCAAACAGGAGCTGGAGCCATACAAATATCCACGCCGCATCGAGTTTGCCGACGCGCGCGCATTGCCCCGGACGGTCACAGGAAAGATCCGGCGCAAGGACCTGCGTGATCTTGAAATCGCCGCTTGTTCCACCTAACCCCCTGTAAAAAGCAAGGAGACAGTAGTGTTTGCTGACGCATCTTCGTTCAAGCGCAAGGCCTATGCCGTTGCGACATTCGGCGCACTGGCCCTGTGCAGCGCGTTTGCCAACAGTTACGCCGCGCAGGCCGTTCGCATCGGCATCGTCTATCCCAAGACGGGCATTTATTCCAGCCTGGGGCCGATGCACCTGAACGGGGTCACGATGGCCATCGAGGATCACGACAAGGTCCTCGGCCAGAAGCCCGAACTGTTCATCCGCGACGACGGCACCAGGGTCGACAAGGCCATGACTGCCGCTATCGAGTTGATCACCAACGAAAAGGTGGACGTCCTGATCGGGCACATCCACACGCCGATCAACAATGCGCTCGCCACCCTGACCGACGAGCGGAAGATCCCGTTCCTGTATCCGTCCGGGGGCTCGGTGTTCCTGTCGGGTATCGCCAAGGACATCACCTACCCCAAGGGCGTGGTGAAGGCCAACGTGCATCCGTACATGGTCTACACGTGGCTGGATAGCATCCAGCGTGGCTATGCCGCCATCGACGTGGCCGAACTCAACGGCAAGCGCTGGTACTTCATCGCGACCGATTACGAGCAGGGTAAGGAAGCCGTGGGCTTCGCCCAGAAGGCGCTCACCGACAAGTTCGGCGACCAGTTCAAGAATCTGGGAGAGACTTGGACCAAACAGGGCGAGGTCAACTACACCTCGGCCGTCACGAACGCCATGGCCGCAAAACCCGATGTGGTCTTCGTCATGCTACCCGGGCAGTTCGTTCAGTTCCAGAAGCAGGCGGCGGCACTCGGCCTGACCAAGGCCGCGCAGATTCACTGGTCCTATGGTGAACGCGTCTCGGCCACGGCAGCCGGCGATGCGGCTTACGGCGTGACGGCAACCGTCGACTTCACGGAAAGCAACCCGGACTGGAAACTCTCCTCCGAATTCGCCAAACGCTTCAATCAGCGCTTCGGTGATTGGCCGGGTTGGCCCGCGACCAGCGCCTATCAGGGCACCCGCATGCTGCTGCTGGCGATCGAGAAGGCCGGAAGCACGGACAGCACGAAGATCATGCGCGCCCTCCAGGGCCTGGAAGACCCGAACCCGATCACGGGCCGCCCGTTCATGATCCGCGCCTGCGACCAGAAGTCGATCCAGCCGCTCTACACGGTGGTGTGGACGAAGTCGGAGGAAACGCCGCCCGGCACCTGGAAGATCCTGAAGAAGTACAGCCAGCCCGAGAACGCCATGCTCTCCTGCGACGTCAAGGCGAACTACCACGAGATGCCTTACTGACAGCAATTGAGCGCGGGCACTCCCGGCACGGAATGGCCCGCGCTCTCACAACAGCAACCCACCCCCTTACTTTTCCGGACGCGAGTTTTCATGCGTTCGATTCTGAAAATTGAAAATGCGTCACGCCGCTTCGGCGACCTGATGGCAGTCAACCAGGTCAATCTGACTCAACTGCCTCGTTGCCGAAGCGATGGGCGAGGAAACGCGCGCACTCGAACACTAGAAAAGCCGACCGAGTCCGCGGCGAGGCCGCGCGCGCTCGCGCAGTCATTGCCACTCCATCCGACGCACTGGTCTCCGGTTTCGAGCGCGAGAGAACAAGGAATAGTGAGATCAGAGGAACTTCGAACTTCCCTGTGAAGGAGCACGGTATGAAAGTGGTGATTGTGGGCGGTGGCATCGCTGGCTTGGCGGCGGGAATTGCGCTCAAGAGAAAAGGCGTCGAGGTGGAGATACTCGAGGGCGCGCCTCAGTTGACCGAGGTTGGTGCTGGTATTCAGATCGGCGCCAATGGCACAAGAGTGCTTCGAGAATTCGGTGCTGAGGGAGCAATCGCTGCAGCGGGGGTTCAGCCCGACGCCTGGGAATTCAGGGACCTTCATAGCGGCGACGTCGTATATAAGGCGCCACTCAAACTGGATAATGGTTCTGATTATTGGGGCGCGCCACTCTATAATCTGCACAGAGCGGATCTCATAGATATTCTCGCCTCCTTCCTGGAAAAGAAGTGCATTCACCTGAATGCCAAAGTCGTTTCCGTAAGCGAAGATGCCGACGGTGTCATGGCGAAGGTTGCGGATGGAAGTGAATATCGCGGAGATGCTCTGATCGGGGCTGACGGAATTAATTCAATTGTTAGACTCCAGTTGTGGGGGGAGACGGAGCGAAGATTCGCAGGCAAGTTGATGTGGCGGGCGTTGCTAAAGGCAGAGGATATAGAGGATATTTGGTTGCCAGAGCGTGGTAATTATTGGACCGGCCCGGGTCGAACGATGGTGACATATTGGCTCAGACCGAAACGGCTCTATAGTATCCTGGCTACAGTTCCGAGCGAGGAGGTTACCCGCGAGAGCTGGGATTTGAGCGGAGATATTAGAGAACTCAAGGCTTCTTTTCGCGACGTCGAGCCCCGGGCCGCAAAGCTCATGGGCAAGATCAAAGAGGCGTTCCTGACCGGCATGTATTTTAGAGATCCGATAGAGAAATGGAGCAAGGGTCGAATAACGCTGGTTGGCGACGCTGCTCATCCGATGACGCCTTATTATGCTCAAGGCGCGACGCAGTCGCTTGAAGATGTTTGGGTGCTGGCAGAGATGGTAGAAAAGCACGGCGCGATCGACGTGAAGGCCGCATTTGAAATGTACGAGGAATTTCGCAAACCTCGCGCGACGAGATTGCAATCAGGGTCGCGGAGAATGGTAAAAATAACACACGAAAGCGAGCCGGTCAAAATACGGGCCAGAAATGGACTCTGGAAGGGGCAGCGTCGTATCGATCCATACCTGGAGTCGGATTTCAAATTTGTGTGGGGATATGATGTTGTCGAGGCGATTGGGCAAGGTCAGCAGTATGTAAAAGGCGTTGCTGGTACCTATCGAGGATTGAAGAAGGGCCGGCCTGAAAGTCAGAGAGCACTGGAGCTATGGCTCGGTGTGGCAACGCCGGAGAACGTTGCGCGTGGATACGAGGGGTTGCGTGACGGGTATGAGTTCATGCTGATGAATAATTTCCCCGCGGCGAAGAGTCTTGACTGTCGCGAGGAGAAATTCTATGAGGTACCGATTGTAAGATTGAGTTGGCCCAAGGCGCGGTATGAGAGCAATGGATTCGTCGTGTTGCATTTTCATGGTGGCGGATATATGTTGGGCTCGGCGCAAAGCTCGATCGAGTACGCATCGCGAGTATTGATGGCGGTGAAAGGGAGGGAATGTGTCACCGTAGACTATAGACGGGGGCCGGAGTGTCCCTATCCTGCAGCGCTCGACGATGGCGTCTTGGCGTACAGAGAGTTGCTGAAGGAAGGTGTGGAAGCGAGGCACGTCATCTTGAGCGGAGAGTCGTCAGGTGCGGGCTTGGCGGTGGCAGTTGCGCTCGTTGCAAAGTTGGCTGGCGACGCAATGCCGGGAGGCATCATATGCGTAGCACCGTTTGCCGATATGACTGTTTCAGGGTCAAGTGTTGCAGATTTCGACGGCTACGATGCAGCGGCGAATCCGGATACTTTGCGCATGATGGCAGAGGGATATTTTCAAGGCCATGAGCCGAAGGACCCGCTTATTTCTCCCGTGTTTGGAGATTTATCGGGGCTGCCGCCATTCTTCGTAACTGCATCCAGGGATGAGGTGTTATATAGCGATGCAGTGCGTATGGTGGAGGCAGCAAGGAAGGCAGGCGTGGATGTAACGGAGAAATGGGTCGATGATTCGGTGCACGTCTACCCTGTATTTTCGTTCCTGCCGGAAACTGCGGCGTTTATGGAGGAGGTGCGAGTGTGGAGTGAGCGGCTCTAGTTCGGTCGCCCCGAATAACTCGACGCACCGCGCCAGTGCTGGCTCATCCGCGCCTGCGGCCAGAAGCCCATCCATCCGCTTTATACGGCGGTGTGGACGAAATCGAAGGAAACGCCTCCCGGGACCTGGAAGATCCTGAAGAAGTACAGCCAGCCCGAAAACGTCCTGTTGTCCTGCGACGTCGAGGCGAACTATCAAAAGATGCCTTACTGATGGCAATCGAGCGCGGGCACTCCCGACACGGAATGGCCCGCGCTCTCAAAGCAGCAACCCTTCCCCTTACTTTCTTGGATGCGAGTCTTCATGCATTCGAACTCCGCGATTCTGAAAGTTGAAAGTGCGTCGCGACGCTTCGGCGGCCTGATGGCAGTCAACCAGGTCAATCTGACTTTGGCTTCTGGAGAGGTCCGCGCCCTCATCGGGCCGAACGGCGCCGGCAAGACCAGCCTGTTCAATCTCGTCACCGGAGTCCTGAAATGCTCCGCAGGCGGCATCAAGTTCAAGGGCCAGGAGATCTCGCATCTTCCCGCCTACAAGCGCTACAAGCTGGGAATCGGCCGCTCATTCCAGATCGTCAACCTGTTCGTCGACCACACGGTCAAGGAAAACGTACGGCTGGGCGCGCAGGCGGCGCTGAAAAGGACCACGCATCCCCTGGAATGGGTCGGTCCGCGCGCCATCGACCGGAAAACGGACGAAATCCTCGACCGGTACCGATGGTTCAAGGACCCCCTGGCCAAAGCCGGAACGCTCATCTACGCCGAGCAGAAGAAGCTCGAGACGCTCATGGCCTTGACGTCGAGCCCGGATCTGCTGTTGCTGGACGAGCCGGCGGCCGGCATCGACGAGACCGACATCAATATCATGGTGGAGATGATTCGTTCCCTCGCCAAGAACCGGACCGTGCTGCTGACAGACCACGATATCGGGTTCGTCATGGCCATCGCGGACAAGATCAGCGTGCTCGACCAGGGATCCATCATTGCCGAGGGCTCGCCCAGGGAAGTGGCCTCGAATCCCAAGGTGGAGGAAGTCTATTTCGGGAGGAGTCACTGATGGCGCTTCTGCAACTGCAGGATCTGCACGTCCACTACGGGCTCGCCCACGTGCTTCGCGGCATCACGCTGTCATGCGACAAGGGCGAAGCCGTGGCCTTGCTCGGGCGCAATGGACAAGGCAAGACGACCACCATCAAGAGCATCATGTCCTTGCTCAAGCCAACGAGCGGCTCGTTGATCTTCGACGACGCCGACATCACCGGCTGGGCTCCGCATGCGGTATCGCGCACCGGCATATCGATCGTGCCCGAAGGCCGCCGGATCTTTTCCGCGCTCAGCGTCTTCGATCATCTGCGGGTGCCTGTGAATCCCTCCGGCGTCGATCGCGACGAACGCCTGAAACTGGTGTTCGACCTTTTTCCGGAGATCAAGGCCAAGAAAGACGAGAACGCGCGCGGCTTGAGCGGCGGTCAGCAGCAGATGCTGGTCATCGCACGCGCGCTGATGATCAAGCCGCGCCTACTGTTGCTCGATGAGCCGATGGAGGGACTGTCCCCCAAGGCCGTGACCCGGGTGATCGACGCGCTCGAGGCCATCCGCGATATGGGCGTCACCGTTTTCTTCGCCGCCACGAGTTGCCAGCTCGCGTTCCGGTTGGCCGGCCGGGCCTTCATCATCGAGAAGGGGCGCATCGTGCACCAGGCGCCTCGCGAGGAACTGCTGAATGACCTGGAAGTGCAACGCCACTACCTTGGCGTGAGGGCATGACATGATCAACCTGCTGGCTACACAAGTGCTCAACGGCGTCACCATGGGGATGATATTCGCCTGCGTGGCCCTGGGGCTGACGGTGGTGCTCGGCCTCATGGGCGTGCTGAACTTCGCGCACGGATCGCTGTACATGCTGGGCGGCTACATGACGTATGTCGTCTATGCCCACCTCGGCTCGTTCTGGCTGGGACTGCTCGTCGCCGCGGCCGTCTGCGGGGCGGTGGGCTTCCTGCTGTTCATCGTCATCGTCAGGCCACTGACGAAGCACGATGCAGTGGCGGCGCTGCTCGCCCTGGTCGGCGTCTCGATGATCTTTCAACAGGCGGCACGGTCCCTTTTCGGCGCCGAACCGAAGCTCCTGCCGATTCCATTCGGCACCATGCAGATCGACTTTGCCGGCCTGAGTTTCAGCTACCCCGTCTATTTCCTGGTGGCTACGGCAGCATCGGCGATCGTGCTCGGGGGCCTGGCGCTGATGTTCCGCTTCAGCGACGTCGGCATCCGCTGCCTGGCCTCTATCCAGGACCGGGACATGGCCGGGGCCATGGGCGTCAACGTGACGCTGATCAGTTCGCTGATGTTCACGATCGGCATGGCGGTCGCCGGGTTCGCGGGCGGCCTGGCAGGCCCGATCTTTTCCGTCTACCCGAACATGGGGATCGAAGTGATCGGGATCCTGTTCGTCATCGCCATCGTGGGCGGCATGGGCAGCATCGCGGGCACCGTGCTGGCGTCGCTGATGATCGCCCTGACGAAGTCCGTATCCAGCGTGTTCTTCTCAGGGAATGTCTCCGACATCCTGGCGTTCTCGCTGTTGTTGGTGATTCTGCTTATCCGCCCACGCGGCCTGATGGGCTTCAAATCGGTAATGGATTGATCAGATGCGACATACGCGTTCCGCCAGTATGGCATTGCGGGTTCAGTTGCTCGCACTGGCACTACTCGCCATCGTTCCAGGATTCTCGGGACCCTACATGGTCCATCTCTTGACGCTGGCGCTCATCTTCAGCATCTTCGCGCTTGGCTACGATGTGCTGTTCGGTCACACGGGGATCGTGTCGTTCGGACACAGCGTCCTGTTCGGCCTGCCGGCCTACGCGGTCGCGGCGGTGGGCACCACGCTGTTTCACGTCACGAATCCCCTCCTGCTGATTTCCGCCGCGGTCCTCTCGGGATTGCTCCTGGGCGCCGCCATGGGGTTGCTTTGCAGTTTCTCGCGCGGGATCTACCTGGCGATCCTGACCTTTGCAATCGCGCACATTTTCGAGCTCGTCGTGCTGTCCGATCCGGGCGGCATCACGCTGGGTGAAAACGGCGTGGTCGGCGTGCGGCCTGCTTCCGGCGTCCTGTTCTCGGTACATTGGTTTTCCGGTACCGGCCTGTACTACGTCGCTCTGGCTGCCCTGGTCACCGTCGTGCTCGGTGTGATGCTGTTGATGCGCTCGCAATGGGGGCAGGTCCTGCACGGCATTCGCGAGAACGAGGAACGTCTGGGCAGCCTGGGCTTCAACACCCGCGCCTACAAGGTGCTCGCGTTCTCGCTTTCCGGCGCCATCTGCGCTATCGCAGGTGCCCTGTCGGCCTTCCACAACAATATCGTTTCGCCGGCCATGGTGGAGTGGCACGTGGGCGCGGAAATCCTGCTGATCGTGGTGCTCGGCGGCGCGGGCAGCCGGATCGGTCCCGTACTCGGCGCCTTTGTGGTGGTGCTGACGGAAGCCTGGGCCACTTCGCTGATCGGCGGTGGCAACTGGGTCTACGTGCTGGGTGGCCTCTACATCGTGGTGGCGATGTTCCTGCCGGAGGGGATCGTCAGCAAGCTGCCCAACGTGCAACAGTTGTTGTCGCGTCTTCGCGGCGGCAAGAAAATGCGCACAGCCGCTGTCGCCAACAACCCGTAGACGAAACTGCCGAACCGTGGGCGATCGGTCCGCGGTCACTGGATGATGGGGCGGCACACCGCCCCATCGGACTTCCGCCCCGGCTCAAAATTCGGTCGGCATGCTCAAATTCCTCTCGGTGCGGACACCATGGAAGGTCGGCAGAACAAGTTTTACACCAGCGACCCTCAGCTTATTCTGAAAACCACCCCGCCGCGGGTCTCGAAGACGCTGTTGTACCGTTCGCGCCTGTCCTGCACAGCGCCGGAACTTGTCGACAAATCCGTGGTGGTCGTGCAGGCGCCAGCCGGCTTCGGCAAGACGTCCTTGTTGTCCCAGTGGCGCCGCGAGGCGTTGCGCAGTGGAGTGATGTCGGCATGGTTGAGCGTCGACGAGATGGACCACGACAGCCGGTTTGTCCAGGGGCTGGTGGTCGGCATGAGGATGGCGACCGCCCGCGCGGGTTTCAGGCGACAGTTGCGTCCCGCAGGCCCCGACGAGGGCGCTCTGGAAGCCCTGACGAACTGGTTGGCCGAAGTGGCGCACATGGCGGTCGAGATCGAGTTGTTTCTCGATGACGTGCACATGCTGCCGAAGTCGACGCTCGAGAATTCGCTGCTCTATCTCATTCGCAACGCGCCGGCGAATCTGACGATTTCGCTGGGGTCGCGCAAGCCGCTTCCGCTGGAAGTGTCGGACTTGCTCGACCATGGCAAGTTCGAGCAGCTTGGCCCGGACGCGCTGAGGCTTTCGCTCGAGGAAACCATCGCCATCGTGACCTCCCGTTTCGGCTCTCGCGCCGACTCGGACATTTGCGCCCGCATGCACGATCTCACCGAAGGCTGGCCCCTCGGACTGCAGCTTGCCATGGCGACGATCGAAAAGAAGGCGAATTTGAGCGAGGCGATCGCCGGATGCCTGGCCCAGGCGGGAGACATATGGGGGTACTTTGTCGAGTGCCTGATGAACCGACTGTCACCGACCGTCGCGGACTTCCTGATCCAGATATCGATCGCCGACGAGTTGCATCCGGAGTTGTGCCAGGCCATCACCGGGCGCCTCGACTCCACGCATTTGCTGGAACATCTGCAGTTCGAGACACCGATCTTCGTGGGAGGCGTCGACAGCGACTGGTTGCGCATCCACTCCCTGGCGCAGGGATTCCTTAGAAAACGATTCGACGAACTGCCGATCGAGCAGCGGCGTCAGGCGCATGAACGGGCGGCATGCTGGCTGGCGGAGCGCCGGATGTTCAATGCCGCGGCGCGGCAGGCGCTTAATGCGGGACAGGACCAGCTCGCTTGCGAATTCATGGCCCATTGCCTCTATGACATGGTCATCGCTGGGCAAGGCAGCGGCGTTACCGAATGGACCGAGCGGCTGCCCGCAGCTGAAATCGAAAAGAGCCCGCGCTTGCGGCTTGCGGTCGCCTGGATCCTGGCCATGAGCAAGCGCAATGAGGAGGCGACCCAGCTGGTGCGGCCACTGCTCGATGATCCGGCGACCGACCCGGAACAACGCTGCGAGAGTGCCGAAATCTGCGCCTCGGCGGCATTTTTCGCAGATGACTTCGACAGCATGGAGCGAATAATTGCGCCATGGACCAGCTCGCTGCGGACTTTGCCGGCACTGCAACATGTCGTAGGCATCAACCAATTGGCGGTCGCAGCCCTTTACCGCGGTATGCCGGAAAAGGCTCGCTATCACTACCGGGAGCTGCCATCGGACCTGACATCCAGCATCGGACATTACACCCGTGGACTGATGGACTGGGTGATCGGCATCAGTCATTTGTGGCAAGGTCAGGTGCTTCTGGCGGAGGAGCATTTACGGCCAGCGCTGGCGCATGCCGAGGAGGAACGCGGGCGTCGTAGTCCGGTCGCGGCCATGCTTGCTTCGGCTCTCGCGACATCCCTCTGGGAGCAGGATCGGACGGACGAACTGGCGCTCCTGCTGGCCCATCGCCTGGATGTCCTCGAACGCCGGTGTTCGCCGGACGCCATCCTCATGGGCTACCTGTGCGCGGCGCGCGGTGCGACCCAGGAAGGACTGGAGCGGCGGGCCTTCAACCAACTCGAAGGACTCTACGCACTGGGCGAGGCGCGCGGCTTGCCGCGTCTGTGCGTGTCCAGCCTCGCTGAGCAAGTCCGTATGCATGCCTTTTATGGGCACGCGGAGGCCTGCTCGGCATTCATCGCCCGGCTGGAAGCCCTGGCGACTCCCGCGGCACTCGAGCGCCTGGGCCTGCTCGCGCCGTTTGTGAGGCTGCAGATCGGCGTCGCCCGCGCTTATGGCGCAGTGGCTTCGCAAGACTGGCGGCGTGCGCTCGCTGAACTCAGGGAGGCCAAACAGATCGCCGAGCAGTTGCGACGAGGGCGCGACCTCGTCCAGATCAGTCTGCTGCAGGCGATGGCGCTGACGCACTGCGAAGAGGAGAGCCTGGCCTTGTTCAACGAGGCGATCAGCATGGCCAGGACAATGGGCCTCGAGCGCATCCTCGTCGACACACATCCGGGCCTGGGCGACATCATGCGGCAGGTTCAAAGCGCGCCTCGTCCCGCCGCACCGCCCGAACCGACAGAGGTCGAGTCGCGAGCGCCGGTTGTGCGCCCGGTGCCTCATGCCAGCGTTGCCCCTTCCACGCTGCTGACACCCAAGGAGGGGGAGGTGTTGCAGTTGCTCGCCGGAAACTTGTCGAACAAGCAGATCGCCCTGGCGCTGGGCGTCGGCGGCGAGACGGTCAAGTGGCACCTGAGGAACCTGTTTGGCAAGCTGGAGGCGGGCAACCGCAGGCACCTGCTGGCCCGGGCTCGCATGCTGGGTGTTCTTGACGTGATCGACTGACCACGCGCCGGGACGCCCTGGTCGTCCCACCCCCCATTTCTGGGTAGTGCCGGGTTTCACCCCCGTTCAATAGACTTGCTCTCGATGACTGTATCGAATCAGGAGCAAGAGGCGATGAGCGTCAAGAAGTTGTTCGACCTCACCGGGAAGACCGCCCTGGTGACTGGCGGGTCCCGCGGCCTGGGCCTGCAGATGGCGGAAGCCCTGGGCGAGATGGGGGCGAAGGTGGCGATCACGGCGCGCAAGGCCGCCGAGCTCGACGAAGCCAGGAAGCGCCTCAACGATCTGGGCATCGAGGTACTGACCGTGCCGAACGACCTGGGGAAATTCGATGCGATCGAAAAGCTCGTTGACACGGTCATCGCGAAATTCGGCGCCATCGACATCCTGGTGAACAACGCCGGCGCCACCTGGGGCGCCCCTGCCGAGGATCATCCGGCCGAGGCATGGAACAAGGTCATGAACCTCAACGTCAATGCCATGTTCTTCCTCACGCAGGCGGTGGCCAGGCGCAGCATGATTCCCGGAAAGTCCGGCAAGGTGATCAACATCTCTTCGGTCGCCGGGCTGGCGGGCGGCCCGGTCGGAACGACCACAGTGGCCTACTGCACCAGCAAGGGGGCCGTGCTCAACCTCACCCGTGCGCTCGCTTCGGAATGGGGCAAGTACAACATCAACGTGAATGCCATCTGCCCCGGCTACTTCCCGACCAGGATGACCCACGGCTACCTCGAGAAGGTGGGCGAATCGTTGATCGCGGCCACGCCGCTGCAACGTCTGGGCGGCGAAGAGGACATCAAGGGCGCCGCGGTGTTCCTGGCCACGGAAGCCTCGCGCCACATCACCGGCCAATACGTCACGGTGGACGGCGGCGCTTCGATCGCCAATTGAACCGATGAGCACGAACGACGACCCCAAGGCAGCCCGGTTTGCCGCTGAAGTGCGGAACCTCGCCGAGGAGTCTTTGGATTCGGGGTTGCACTGCGCAGAAGCGGTCTTGAGCGCGCTGGCCAGGGCCCAGGGCATCGATTCCGGGCTGGTGCCGAAAATGGCCACCGCCTTCTGCGGCGGCATGTCGCACACCTGCGGCACCTGCGGTGCACTGACGGGCGCCGTCATGGGACTCAGCCTGTCCCTGGGCCGCAGCGATGCGCGTCAGTCGGTGGACACCGCCTTTACCGCCGCCGGGCAACTGGTGCGCACTTTCGAACAGGAATTCGGCGGGCGGGACTGCAAGCAACTGCTCGGCTGCGACATCAGCACCCCGGAGGGGCAGGAAGTGTTTCAGCGCTCGCAACTCCATACACGTTGCGAGCGCTATACCTCGCGAGCCGCGGAGATCGCCGCCGCCTTGTTGGTCAAGGGCAGGAACTGATTGGCGCATGTTCAGTTGCATACCCAACCCGTCGTGCCGGAATCACCCATCGACCATGGAGCCTTGGTCCGCATGTTGTCTCTGCCTTCCAAGCCATGGAAGAAAGTAAGGCTGGACGATCTGGGGGAACAGCGATTTCGCATCGTGTTCCTCACGGAAATGCCTGCCGAGGCGGACCTCCTCGAGGCCGTCGAGCGAGATATCAGGCCGTCCCTGGGCGTCAACGATGAACTGGGACCACCCGATTGGCCGTCGCGCAGCGTCATGCTGACGATACGCGACCTGCCGACCTTCAAGCGCAACATGGTTTTTGCGTGCGTGATGATTCAACTCAAATGAGGATCCAACTCAAATGAGCGAGCGGGCCGATATCACCTTGAATGCCCCAGCTCCTCGAGAGGTGAGGCTGAATGCCGCTATCGGCAAAGCCGGCGGACTGCGATACGGCCACGACGTGGCGACCATGTGTCCGGAATGCCTGGTGACGATTCCCGGCCGGGTCTCGTCGACGGCGGCAGGTGTGGTCATGCGCAAGACCTGCCCCGAGCACGGCGCCTTCGAAAGCCTGATCGCCACCGATATCGCCAGCTACGAGCGCATGCGTCATTCGCCGCGCTTCGTGAAGTTCCCCGCGCGCGTGGGCATGCCCATCGACAAAGGTTGCCCGGACGATTGCGGCCTTTGTCCCGCGCACGAGCAGCACACGTGCCTGGCCATCGTCGAAATCACCGACCGTTGCAACCTGCCCTGTCCGGTGTGCCTGGCCAGCGCCACGGCCAAAGGCGATCAAATGAGCTGCGAGCAGGTTCTCTGCGCACTGCGAGCCCTGTTGGACGCGGAAGGCCAACCCGTGGCTTTGCAGTTCGCTGGCGGCGAACCCACGCTGCACCGCGAACTCCTGGATATCGTGCGCGGGGCACGTGCCTTGGGTTTCCGCAAGATGGAGATCGACAGCAACGGCCTGCTGCTGGCGCACGATCCCAACCTCGCCATCGAATTGCAGGCAGCGGGTCTTTCCGGCGTCTACCTGCAGATGGACGGCCTCACCGCAGAGGCCGATACATTCATCCGCGGCCGCGACCTTCACGCCGAGAAACTGCAGGCCATCGCCAATTGCCGAGCAGCCGGCCTGCAGGTGGTGCTGTCGGTGACGGTGGTGCCGGGCGTCAACGACCAATCGCTGTGGTCCTTGATCCGGTTCGCCATCGAGCAGCGCCTGACCGGCATCAACTTTCAGCCGGTGGTCCTGTCCGGACGCTATCCGCGCGAACTGGCACACGGCCACCGTCGCATGACTGCGACCCACTTCATGAGAGCCATCGAAGAGCAGAGCGCGGGCCACCTGCGCGGCGCGGACTTCATGCCCATGTCGTGTTCCGATCCCCGCTGCGGCCTGCTTTCCTACATCGTCGTGGACAGGAACGGCCGCGTGCTGCCGATATCCCGGCTGGTTGGAGATGAAAGGCTGCGCAAACACGTCGCGGACTTCAGCGATTGGGAAATCCTGCTGAGCCAGCTCGGCTGCGAGGATGGCGGTTGCGGTTGCGGCGATGGCGACGCGCGTGTGCAACTGGCCGATGCACTCGACGGCGGCGAGCTGTTTTCGATCGGCTTCCACGGAATGATGGACGCGCTTTGCTTCGACCAGGAGCGTGCGCGACGCTGCTGCGTGCACAAGCTGACGCCCGAGGGCCGCCTCATGCCCTTTTGCACGTACAACATCAAGTACCGGCCCACCGGGGACGCGCTGGGAAAGCGCGGCAAATCATCGTGAATACGGCGAGCCGCACCTGCGACGTGTCATATGAACGGCCGCATGCGCAGCACGATGACTGGCGCGCGCACGTGCGCGGGGCCTACACGCGCGCCGCGACCCAGGCAGCGGTTGTGGTCCCGGGCCGGGACTGCGCCCCCACTGCGAGCAGCGGCCTGGGTTGTGGCAGCCCGACGAGCTTCGCCCGCCTCGTGCCGGGCGAATGGGTGCTGGATCTGGGCAGCGGCCCGGGCTTCGACTGCCTGGTCGCTGCCGTCGAAGTGGGCAACGCAGGGTGTGTCATCGGTGTCGACATGACGCCCGCCATGGTGAGCCTGGCCCGCCGGTACGCCGCCGAAGCGGGTGTCGCGATCGCGCACTTTGTGCAGGGAGAGATCGAGCACCTGCCGCTCCCCGACGAAACCTTCGACGTCGTCATTTCGAACTGCGTCATCAATCTCTGCACCGACAAGGAGCACGTGCTGCGCGAGGCATTCCGCGTCCTCAAACCGGGCGGGCGGCTCGCCGTGGCCGACATCGTCGCCGTGGCTCCCGTGCCGGCCGCGGTGCAGAACGATCTGGAATCGCGCACGGCTTGCATCGGCGGCACCACCCTGCGCGACGAGCTTCTGGGGATGTTGCGCCGGACCGGTTTCGAGTCGGAGAAGGTCGACACCGCAGAACACAGCGATTCACTGCTTTGCGGCTGGGCGCCGGGCGCCGGACTCGAGCAGTTTCTCGCTGCCGCGAACATCACCGCAACAAGACCAGGGCGCTGCGGCGCCCATTTCAACCCAACGTCAGCCGCGATCAGGAGCTAGAAAATGGAAACGAAAAAGGATATCTATTGTTTCATTTGCCCGAGCCACTGCGCGCTCAAAGCTACGTTCGACGAGCAGGGCAAGATGATCAAGGTGATTGCGGATGCCCGCAGCGGACAGCACGTCGACATCTGTGACGACGCCAAGGGTCCCACGACGATTCCGGAAGTGCACAGCCACGGCAAGCGGCTGCAATTCCCCATGAAGCGCGCCGGCGAACGGGGCGAAAACAGGTGGATTCGGATCACCTGGGAGGAGGCGCTGGACACCATCGCGGAGAAAATGAAGCACTACCGCGACACCTACGGTCCGGAAAGCATCGCGATGGTGCTTGGCGAGCCCAAGACCATGGACTACGCGTTCGCGCAGCGCTTCGCCACCTTCCTGCAGACGCCCAACGTCATCACGCCGGGCAACTACTGCGGTGTGCAGACCGGCCATGCTGACCAGTTCAGCATCGGCACGATGCACGTGCTGGCCGATACGGAGGTGGATCCGAAGTGCGTCATCGTCTGGGGCGCCAATCCGCGGAACACGGGCAGCAACTTCCGTTGCTTCACCAAGAAGGATATGGAAAGGGCCATGAAGAATGGCGCCAGGCTGATCATGATGGAGCCGGGCAAGAACCGGTATTGCGATCAGGCTGATTACTGGTTGCGCCTCAAGCCGGGCTCCGATGGCTCGCTGGCCATGGGCATGGCCAAGGTCATCATCGAGGAAGAGCTTTACGACAAGGACTACGTTGCGCACTACACGGTCGGCTTCGAGGAACTGAAGAAGGAAGTGGCCAGCTTCACGCTGGCCGATGTCGAGGAAGAAACCTGGATCGACGCTGATGTCATCCGCGAGGTGGCACGGGTCTATGCCACCAGCAAGCCCGGCCTGATCATGTGGGGCAACGCCCTGGAGAACTCCGTCGCCGCGCTGCAGATCTGCCGGTCCATCAACATGTTGCGGGGATTGACAGGCAATGTCGGGGTCGAAGGCGGCGAGTTGATCAATACGCCGGCGAAATTCGGCCGCCCGGGCCGCTTCTATTTCGACCGCAGGTTCCCCCGGCCGACGCACAAGTCCGTCGGCAAGGAGTTCCCGATTGCGATGGGTGCGGCGTATGTGCCCACGCAGTCGCTGGTGCAGACGATCCTCACGGGAGATCCCTATCCGATCAAGATGATGATGTGCCATGTCACCAATCCTCTCTTGACCTATCCCGATTCCGTCGCCACCTACGAAGCCTTCATGAAGGTTCCTTTCCTGGTGGTGGCCGAGATCTTCCCGACGTCGACCATGGCGATCGCGGACATCGTGTTGCCGGCGGCGCTGCCGCTCGAGCACAACTCGATCGCGTACTGGCCGGCCTGGCTCGGCCACATCCGGGCAATGCCGAAGGTTGTCGAGGCGCCTGGAGAGGCGTGGCCGGACGCCAAGATGATCAACGAGCTGGCCAAGCGCATGGGCATGCGCGAGCACTTCTTCGAAGACTGGGAAGAGAGTCTCGACCTCATGATGGCCGACTCCGGAATGACCTACAAGGAGTTCTGCGCGTCGGACAAGCGTGTCATCAACCCGACCAAGCACTACCTCCGGGACAATCCGGAGCGCTACTTCAAGACACCCTCCGGGAAGTTCGAGTTCCATTCGGAACAGATGGCTCAACTGGGCCTGAGCCCCTTGCCGACGTTCAAAGAAGTCTCGATGCAACGTTTCAGCAAGGAGCAGTGGGAACGCTATCCGCTGTGCCTGACCAACGGCAAGGAAGGGGCTTATTTCTCCTCCGGCTACCGGCACATCGAGGGCATGAAGAGGCGCAAGGCCGAGGCGATCTGCGAGTTGAACCCCAGAACGGCGGCCAAGTACGGGCTCGAGGAAGGCGAGATGATCTACATTGAATCGCGCAAGGGCCGCATCCAGCAGCGCTTGAAGATTTCCGAGTACGTTCACCCCAACGTCGTGCTGGCCGCCTTCGGTTGGTGGGATACCGAGGCCGAAAACAACCAGTACGAATGGCGCAAGTACAACATCAACATCCTGTCGGAGGGGGATGGCCTCAACTGCCCGGCAACCGGTTCGGTGCAACTTCGAGGCATTCCCGTTCGCGTCTATTCCGAAGCGCAGTCATGGGGAAATCCGCCCAAGGAAAAGCCCGAGCTGCCGGCCAGAAAGACTGCGAAGGCGGCCGCGTAATAGGGGAATTCAAGACATGAAGATTCTCGGATTCGCCGGGTATTCCGGTTCGGGGAAGACGACCTTGATCGAGCAGTTGATCCCGCGCCTGCGCCAAAAGGGGCTGCGTGTGTCGATCATCAAGCATGCGCACCATGCGTTCGACATCGACAAACCGGGCAAGGATTCCTTTCGGCACCGCCAGGCGGGGGCCAGCGAGGTCATGCTGGTTTCTTCCGGCCGGTGGGCCCTCATGCACGAACTGCGTGACGAAAGGGAACCGTCGCTGGACGAGCAGATCGCTCGCATGTCGCCGTGCGATCTGTTGCTCGTGGAGGGGTTCAAGACCTCGCTGATACCGAAGATAGAGATCTACAGGTCGGCCCTGGGGAAGTCACGCTTGCAAGACAAGGCAATGAATATCGTCGCGATCGCAAGCGACACGAAGGTCCCTTCGGAAAATCCGTACGCGCTGCCCCGACTCGATCTCAATGATCCCGATGAAGTCGCAGGGTTCATCCTGGATTACCTGGAGCTTCATCCACGCGAATTGGCCGAAGCTGCATAAGGCATTGTCGGTACGGGGCCGGCGATGACGGCCGCTGTCAACACAGCCGATTGGAATTGCGGGCCTCGCCAGTAAAGTCGGCGGTGGCGTGCAGGCAGCCAGCCAGCCGCGCTGTCTGCCACTTGAAGTGCAAAGAGCAGTTCATGACCCTCCTGTTGCTCCTGGCGGTGTGCTTTCTCGCCTGCTCCAACGTAAGCGTCCGCTCAGCGCCGTCTTGACGGCACGTTGATCTCGTCGGTGAACACATCCTCGACGTAGGCCAGCGCCACGGCGAGGTCTAGGCGTTCCAGGAGCTGCAGCAGCGTTTCGCCGGACCGGCGCCGCAGCATCGCCAGGCTGTTGTGTCCGTCGTTGGCGATCGCCGCGCATTCGATCGGCGCGAGTTCGCCGACGGTGATCTGCCCACCGTCGTCGATCAACTGCTCGATGTGAGGCAACGCCGGCACGGCCGAAGCCGTTGCCTTGGCTACGCCGCCTTGCGAAGGGGCGCGACGCCTTCCGCTTCGAGACGCCATGGCAGCAGTTCCTCGATCCGGTTGATCGGATGCTCGGCGATGCGCGCAAGCACAGTACGAAGGTACCGTTCCGGATCGATGCCGTTCAGCTTGGCCGTGCCCAGCAGGCTGTAGATCGCCGCCGCCCGTTCGCCGCCGGCGTCCGAGCCCGCGAACAGGTAATTCTTGCGTCCGAGTGCGACGTCACGCAACGAGCGCTCGGCGGCGTTGTTGTCGATCTCGATGCGTCCGTCGTCAACGTAACGGCTCAACGCTTTCCAGCGCGTGAGCCCGTAGCGAATCGCCACGGCGAGCTCGCTCCTGGCCGGAATCGTCGATAGCGTCGCTTGCAGCCATTGCTGCAGCTCGTTGATCAGCGGACCGGCGCGCGCCTGTCGCTCGAGTCGACGCTCATCGGGCAGCCGGCCGCGGATCTCGCGCTCGATGTCATAGAGATCGCCGATTCGTCTTATCGCCTCGTGAGCGATCGGCGAGCCGGTGGCCTTGTGCAGGTCGTAGAACTTGCGCCGGACGTGCGCCCAGCACGCGGCTTCCAGGATCCGGCCTTTCTCGTAGAGCTGGTCGAAGCCTGCGTAGCCATCGGCCTGCAAGATGCCGGCAAAGTGCTTTAGGTGCTCGGCCGGATGCGCCCCTTTGCGATCGGGCGAGTAACGGAACCAAACGGCAGGAGGTGTCGTGCCGCCCGACGGACGATCGTCGCGCACATACACCCACAGCCGTCCGGTCTTCGTCTTGCCGCGCCCCGGCTCGAGCACCGGTGCCGGTGTGTCGTCGACGTGCAGCTTGCCGGCGCCCAGTGCATGACGTCCGAGCGCGTCTACCAGCGGGGTGAGCAGACGAGCCGAGCCGCCCACCCAGTCGGCCATCGTGGAGCGGTCGATCTCGATGCCGTCGCGCGCGTAGATCGCCGATTGCCGATATAGCGGCAGATGATCCGCGTACTTCGACACCAGCACATGCGCGAGCAGCCCCGGCCCGGGCAGGCCGCGCTCGATCGGGCGGCTCGGTGCGGCCACCTGCACGATGCGCTCGCAGCATCGGCACGCATACTTCGGACGTACGTGCCGCAGCACTTTCCAATGCGCCGGCACGTACTCGAGCATCTCGGCGACGTCTTCGCCAAGGCGCTTCATCGTCGAGCCGCAATCGGGGCAGTTCGAGTCGGGCTCGTGCACCACCGTTTCGCGCGGCAGGTGCGCCGGCAGCGACCTGCGCAGCGGCACCACCTTCGGCTCGCTGCGCATCGGGCTCGCAGGCTTGGCCTGCGCCTGGCAGGCTTCGAGCTCCTCGACGAGGAGTTCGAGCTGCTCGATCTGCTGCGCCATCCGCTCCGAGGAGCGCCCGAACTGCATGCGCTTCAGTCGCGCAATCTGCAACTCGAGCTTCTCGATGCACGCGCGCAGATACAGCGTCTGCTGCTCGGCGGCGGCTAGCTTCGCATCGCGTTCGCTCAACAAACGCTTGAGCGTTTCGACGTCGTCGGGCAGCGAGTTCGAAGCGATGTGCACCGAGCAATTTTACGAGTGCGCGTCGCTGCGTTGGTTGTATCGCGATGCGATCGCAATCGCGTGCAGCATCGCAGCCTCGGCTGCGTGCTCAGACATCCGGGCCACTTCGCATCGAATCATGGCTATACCGCGAACTGTGGTCGCCATGTTCGTAAGCGTTCGCCGAACCCACATTGAACGCCGTCTCGCGCCGCGGCACTCTCGCGTCACTGATGCGATGACGGGAGGGCTTCGATGGGTACGAAGATCGAGCGTGATGACGAGGAGCAGCGTCGCCGCGATGCGATCGCGACCTGGTATGCGAGCGGGCAGTCGCTGCAGGCCTGGAGCTAGCAGACGGACCAGTCGTACTGGCAGCTGCGCCGCTGGCGGCTGAAGTACGCTGAAGAGGTCGGTATCGTCGTCAAGCATCGTGCCCCGCGTGCCGAGCAGCTTGGAGAGCGCAGCAGCATGTCATCGTCGTTGGCCGTCGTGCCCGTGCAGATTGCCGCGTCGGTTGCGCCGACGAAGGCGAGCGCATCGACGGCGGAGATCCGATTGCGCGGCGCGCGCTCGTTGATCGTGGCCACGACGATCGAGGCGACGGTGCTGATGCAGCTGATCAGCGCCATCGAGCGCGCGCCATGAACGCGGGCGCTGGCGTTCGCATCTGGCTGGCCTTCGAGCCGGTGGACATGCGCCTTTCGTTCGACGGCCTGGCGGCGAAGGTCGCGCATGTGCTCGAGCATGATCCGTACTGCGGGCACTGGTTCGTGTTTCGGAGCCGAAACGGCACGCGGATCAAGATCCTCACCTTCGACGGCGTGGGCTGGTGGCTGCACTACCGACGATTGGAATCGGGCACCTTCACCTGGCCGACGATCGACGCGCGCGGTGCGATCGAGCTCTCGAGTGCGCAGTTCGCGGTGCTCACGCAGGGCCTGGACTGGCGTCGTGTGCAGCTGGCGCAACGCTGCGCGCCGTTGATCGCGTAGCGCCGATCCGCAGCAGGCGAACGACCGCTATGATGCGTTCATGTTCGAGCGCGCATTGCCGACGAGTAACAAAGGACTACAGGCACTCGCGTCGTCACTGATCGCCGAGCTCGCGCGCAAGGACGAGCTTCTTGCGAAACGCAATCAGCAGATCGAACAGCGCGAACAACAGATCGCCCAACGCGATCACGCGCTTGCACAGCGCACCCAGGACATCGAAGAACGCGACCGCGCGCTGGCCGCAAGTTTGCAGGAACTGCGCGAAGCCAACGCGCTGGCCGAGAAGCTGAAGTTCGAGCTCGCGCGCTATCGGCGCTGGCGCTTCGGCAAGAAGAGCGAGGCGCTGGGCGCCGACCAGATCGCGTTGTGGGAGGCGGAGCTGGACGCCGACATCGAGGCGATCGAGCAGCGCCTGGAGAATCTGCAGAGCAAGCTCGCGGGCGAGAAGCCTGCGCCGAAGCGGATTCCGAAGCGCCAGGCGCTGCCGGCGACGCTGCCGCGGCTCGAAGAGATCCTCGAACCCGAGAGCACGAGCTGCTGCGGGGCAACGATGACGCGCATCGGCCAGGACGTGGCCGAGACGCTGGAGATGATTCCGAGCCGCTTCTGGGTGCGCAGGCGCATCCGCGGCAAGTGGGCGTGCCGCTGCTGCGAGCGCATCGCGATGGCACCGGTGGAGAGCGCGCCGATCGACAAGGCGATCGCCGGAGCCAGCGTGCTGGCCAACGTCGTCGTCTCCAAGTTCGTGGACCATCTGCCGCTGCATCGCCAGGAGGCGATCTACACGCGTATGGGCGTAGCGATCCCGCGCTCGACGATGGCCGGCTGCCTCGGACGCATCGGCGTGTCGGTGCAGCCGCTGGTCGAGTTGCTCGCCGAGCGCGCGATCGCCACCGGCGCGCTGCAGGCCGACGAGACGCCGGTGCCGGTGCTCGACCCGGGCACCGGCAAGACCGCCACCGGCTACCTGTGGGCGTACCGCACGCTGCCTGGCGATCCCGTGCAGGCGGTCGTGTTCGACTTCGCGGCGAGCCGCTCGCAGGTGCATCCGAACCGGATGCTGGCCGGCTTCGCCGGCACGCTGCAGGTCGACGGCTATGCGGGCTACAACGAGATCCTGCGCAAGGAAGACGTTGCCGAGGCCGGTTGCTGGGCGCACGCGCGCAGGAAGTTCGTCGACGTGTTCGAGGCGACGGGCTCGCCCGTGGCGCAGGAGGCGATTCGACGCGTCGCAGCCCTCTACAAGATCGAGCACGAGATCGACGAGGCCGGCGAAGTGCCGACGCTCGAACGCAGTCGATGGCGAGAATCGCGCGCCGGACCGCTGCTCGAGGAATTGCAGGCGTGGCTCGTTGCGATTCACGCGAAGAGTGCGCCGCGCGGCTCGCTGGCCAAGGCGATCCAGTACACGCTCAACCGCTGGGCGGCGCTCACGCGGTTCGTGAAAGACGGGCGACTGCCGCTGGACACCAACGCCGTGGAGAACGCGATCCGGCCGATTGCGTTGGGTCGGCGCAACTGGTTGTTCGCCGGATCCGAGGCCGGCGGCGTGCGAGCGGCGCAGATTTACTCGTTGCTGGGCAGCGCGCGCCTGGCCGCGCTGGCGCCGCTCGATTACATCACCGACGTGCTGCAGCGCATGCCCACGGCGCGCCGGCGCGATCTCGATGCAATGCTGCCCTGGAACTGGAAGCCGAGCACCGTACGCGACATTGCGACCGAACTCGCTGCGCCGCCGTTGCCGCTGATCCTCGTTCCGAACTGACGCAACCGATCGCATGCGCGCCACTGTGATCGATCACGGCGGCGACCGCCATGTGGGTTCGCCGCACGCATACTCCCGGTGGGTGCTCCTGCGCGAAGTAGACCTCGCGCTCGGCGCCGTGCAGCGCGCGCCACTGCCGCACGCGCCGTTGCAGCGTGCGCAGCACGTCCGGTCCGTACTCGCCGGGATAGCGGCGCTGCAACTCCTCGAGCAGCGTTACCGAGTTCAACGCGCTGTCGGCCTGCAGCAGCGGCACGACCTCGTCGTCCCACACGCCCGCCAGCGGGTCCTGTCTCGTTCGCCACTGCCGCTCGGGTCGCTGCGACGGCAGCGCCTCGATGCGCTCGATCCGTCGCGCACTGCGCTCGCTGATGCCCGTCTTGGCCGCCGCCGCCGTCTGGCTCAGCCGCTTGCGACGTTCCTTGTACTTGTGCACCTGATGGTCCGTGATCCTCTTGCCGGGCATCCCGATATCGCCTTCGATTCATGATCGTCGGCATACGGTAGCCCCGCCTCCCGGACCGCCCGGCTCAGGTCACGGACCGGCCAAGATAGTTGTCGTCGACCGGCCAAGATAATTGTCGTCGACTAGGCATACGTTTCGACATTTCCGTGACTGCCCCGAAATGTTGCCCCTACCTACACTTGGCTGTCAACGGACGCTGTTGGACGTGCTCGGACAAAAAGACGAAGAAAAACCCGCACTTAGGCGGGTTTCGGGATGCCGTCGGACGGCGTTGGATGATGTAATGCCGGCGTCAACCACACAGGTAGCGGAGACTGTTGTCAGTACACGCGATTGGAAAGTTGATCTCTTGTAGTTGCCCCTATAGTTGCCCCCTTACAGATGCTGCTGCTTTCGTTCTTCACGACGATTCGTCGACGCTTCTGGGCGGGGGCTTTACACACCGGACTCGTATAGCGCGGATCTGACACTTTCCCGCGGGAATCCGTTTCTTCTGGGTAGGGCCGATGCATGCCGCTGGTGTGCAGTTCGAGCCTGACGATCGTCTGTTTACATTGAGGAGATGACGAAGATGCACCAGAAGATCCAGCATGAGCTTGCGATCCTGCGGCGCCCACAGGTCCAGGAACGCACGGGTCTGTCGCGCAGCACGCTCTATCAGTACATCAAGGACGGTGGTTTCCCGAAGCCCGTGCAGCTCGGCCTGCGCGCGGTGGGCTGGCTCGAATCCGATATCACTGACTGGATCGCGACGCGGGTGAAGGATTCCCGATCGGGCGGTGCGTTGGCTGCACCGTGATTACGGGTAGAGAAGGCCAGATCAAGGAGTTCACCAGCCTCGACTTCGTCGCGCGCCCCGAGAACGTTCGTCGAATCTGCGTGAGCAAGAGCCAGGCAATCGCCCGACATAGGCGGCTGCCGCCGCTCGTCGTGTCGAACGTGCAGTGCAGTCTTGTGCGGTGGATTCACCGCATTACGCGGACTTGAGCGAGCGCGAGTGCCTCCTCGTAGTTCGCGGGATCCTTCAACCATGCGATCGCTTCCGCGGACGCTCGATTGAAGGTTGCTATCTGTTCCGCATGCTCCGCTATGAAACGCCGCTGCGCCTGATAGAAAACGCCGGTGCTGTTCAAGGCCTTGAAGCTCTCCGGGCCTTCGCCGTTACGCATGTCGACGACAGGCAAACACGCTCCGCTCGCGGCACAAAACGCGGGCGCCGGATCCCAGGCCACTGCCGCGTCCACTTGCTTCGCCGCAAGCGCGGCGAAGGCGGTTCCGGGTGGGCCGACCGGTACATAGGTAACGCTGTCAGGGGACATGCCCGCGTTGACAAGCAACGCCCTCGCGAACATCTCGGCCGCGCTGCCGCGCACCGTAACGCCAATCGTCTTCCCCTTGAGGTCTGCCATGTTCTTGGGATAACCGGCACTCGCGTTTGGTCGCTGCAGGTCCGAACGTGCAACGAGGATGTACGGGTTGTTCTCCCACATTCCGCCGACGATCTGAAGGTCGTTGCCCTTCGAGATCGCGCGTAGCGTCGTGTCGATCATTGTGATCGCGATATCGACGCTGCCGGCCGCGGAAGCAGCCTGCGCAAGAGGCGCGCTCGTGAGAGTCACGGGTTCGCACGTGATTCCCTGCTTGTCGCAGAAGGCCTTCTCCATCATCACCCCGTGCGGAAGATGCAGGAGTCTTAGGGAAGGTCTGCATAACTCGGCCGAACCACGCGGTATCGATGCGATGATTCGGATACCGATTTGAAGCGCATGAAGCGATGTAGCAAGCCGACCTGGGCCTGAAGCTGTCGACCAAGCGAACGCGCAAGCGCGAGTTCCTCGACGAGATGCGGCGCGTGGTGCCGTGGGCCGAACTGATCGCGCTGATCGAGCCGCACTACCCGAGGGGCAAGACGGGTCGCCCGCCGATGGGCATTG
>CAZNBS010000031.1:0-9859 GCA_964570955.1 uncultured Burkholderiales bacterium
ATCGATGCCAGTCGGGCAGGAGAGCGCATCCGCCTGATCATGCTGGCCAACGACGTCAGCCTGCGCAATCTGATTCCGGGCGAGCTGGCAAAGGGCTTCGGCTTCTTTCAGGGCAAGCCGGCAACAGCCTTTTCACCGGTCGCGGTCACCCCCGACGAACTGGCCGGCGCCTGGGACGGCGGCCGCGTGCATCGACCGGTTACGGTACACCTCAACGGATCGCTGTTCGGACAACCGGACGCCGGGCAGGACATGACCTTCGATTTCCCGCAACTGATCGCTCACGCCGCACGCACGCGCTTCCTGGCGGCCGGTACGATCGTCGGCTCCGGCACGATCTCCAACCTGGACCGCAGCCGCGGTTCAGCCTGCCTGGCGGAAAAGCGCACGCTGGAAGTGCTGGAGACCGGCAAGGCGAGCACGCCATTTCTGCGCTTCGGGGATCGTGTGCGCATCGAGATGTTCGACGCCGAAGGCGCGTCGATCTTCGGTGCGATCGACCAGGAGGTGCAGCGCTACCAGCCGCCGCGATGAGCGGCCAGCGTCAAGCGCAGGTGTCCAGGGGACTATACGGCCCCGGCTTCGCGTGTCGCCAGTTCACGGAAGTCCGCCGCGTACTCGCGCAGCCGCTGCGCGCCGCGCGCGCGCTGCGCCGGGGTGAGACCGGCTTCCAGCTGAACCAGCATGTCGACGAAAGCGCGCTCCCACTGCAGCATGGCGGCGTGCACGGACGCCGCGCGGCCATGTTCGAGATCGGCCAGCAGGGCGGTGAGGCGGACGGCAGCGGGACCGCCGGCCCGACCCTCCCGCGCCGCCGCGAGCAGCGCCGCCTGACGCCGCTTGCGCTCGGCCAGCCGCAACGCCGGCAGGGTGGGAAACTCGGTCACCAGGCGATCGACGTGCGCGCGCTGCGTGCCGTCCAGCCGGCCGACCCAGTCCTCGAGCCGGGAGATCAGCCACGCGCTACGCTGGGCGATCAGCTCGGAGGGATCCCCGGAGAGGTGGCGCTTTTCGAAGCGCCGGTTGTCGGCCGCGAAGCGCGCCTCCATCGCGCGCACCTGCGAGGGGGAAAGCGACGCCAGCAGCGGCGTAACGGACTTCCCGGCGTGCGCACCCAGGATCCGCGCACGGCTGCGCACGGTAGCGAGAACCTGCTCGATCTGCGCGCGGGTCATTCCCGCTTCCAACTGCAGCGCGGCATCCTCGAAGGCGCGCGCGTACAGCGGGAGTTCCTGGTCGCGATGCCAGCGTCGAAGGTCGGCGAGTTCGGCACGCAGCGCCCGCTCCTGCTGGACGCTGAGGTCGACATAGCGCTCGGCCCATTGCGCGAGCAGCCAGTCCGCCTTCTCGTACGAGAGCTTGACCGCGCTGCACGCGCCGAGGACGGCAACGGCCGCCGCCACCCAAACCCACCTCGCCATCCGTTGCCGCATCCGTTCTCCCATACCGACCGCACCCGCGATTTCGCTACACTGGCACCGCGCGATACGGCCGACTCCGCATCGCCCGGCACACCGACGATCGAATTGTGAGGAGACAGTCCGTGCATCAGCAAGTTCGGAAGCTCGCATCCCGCCGCGCGTTCCTGGCCGCGGTCGCGGCATTGGGCGCCAGCGCCACCTCGGCCAGCCGTGCACTCGCGCAGCAGAAACCGATCATCAACCCTCCCGCCCTGCTCGACAACGAGATCGGCGCCTATCGGGTGCTGCCCGCCGGCTCGGTGTTCTGCGGCGGTGTCGTCCCGCACCCGGGGCGGGAGATCGTGCATGCCCTGGTGGCACCTTGGGTGCCGCTGCGCGACGGCTGGGCATTCGTCGAATCCCATCTTGCCGCGCTGAAGCTGCCGATGCAGGCGTTGTGCGGCATGGAATTGCGCAGTCCCGCGCAACTCGACTGGCAGGGGTTTCGCGCATTCAACGCGCCCTACGTCGAGCAGCTGCGCAAGCACCAGTTGATCATCGGCAACTACAGCGCGGTATGCCGCACGAACGTCGTGCCGGCAGCGGACGCGCCGCGCGAGGCCATGCTGCATGCCTTTTCCTACTGCGCCCCCGCGTCGGTGTCGACCCCGACCTTCTGCGTGTCCGGCACAGCCGACATCGACGAGCGGGGAAAGATCGTCGCCGAGGGCGACACCTCCGCGGCGGGCATGCGCACGCGCATCGCGCACTGCGTTGAGGCGATCGGTGAGCGCCTGGCTCAGCTGGGGCTGGACTGGAGCATGACCACGCACATCGACCTGTGCGTGGCGCGCGACGTCGACGAGCTGATCGGAGAGCTGGTCGTCCCAGCCCTGGGCGGCGCCAGCCGGAGGGGGCTGCGCCTGCATCATGCGCGCCCGCCGATCGTCGGCTCCGAGGTCGAGCTGGAGTGCCGCGGGGTCGCCACCGAACGCGTGGTGCGCGCGTAGCGGACCGGCACCGACCGATGCCGGCTTCCGCCCGGGTCCTCCTCGCCCTCGGGGCAATCGCGGGCATGCTCGCCGTGGTGCTCGGCGCCTTCGGGGCGCATGCGCTGCGCGCGCGCCTGCCGGCCGAGCTGCTGGCGGTCTATCAGACCGCGGTGCAGTACCACTTCTGGCACGCGCTCGGCGTGCTCGCCATCGGACTGACCCTGCTGCACGTACCCGGCTCGGTCGCGGTCCGCATGGCAGGCTGGTTGATGCTCGCCGGCATCGTGATCTTCAGTGGGTCGCTCTACCTGCTCGCGACAACCGGCACGCGCTGGCTGGGAGCCATCACCCCGATCGGTGGATTCGCTTTCATCGCCGCCTGGGCGGTTTACGGCTGGGGCGTGTGGCGCGCCACGCTCTAGCGGGCCGGACGCAGCAAGCGGGCGCGCCAACAGCAAGTCGGTACGGCGCGCGACGCTAGGGTGCCGCCGTCACCCGCCTCGCTCGGCGGCCCGACAGCCAGGGGAATGCCTCCTTCACCGACGTCAGCTCTCCCGAACGCTCGGCGCTGTATCCCGGCAGCCGCGCCACGCGCGCCTTGAAGGCAGGGCCGCGCAGCACACCGAGCAAGGCCTGCACTGCCGGAAATTCGAACGTCTCCGCCCGGGCGATCAGGAGATAGCGCTCCGCCGCCAGCGGCAGGAAGTCGAGCTTGAACTCCCGCGCGGGCGGCTCCACGCCCATTCCCACGTCCGCCATGCCGCTCGCGACGTAGGCTGCCACTGCGGCATGCGTGTACTCCTCGTTGGCGTATCCCTCGATGCTCTTGGGATCGATGCCCGACTCCTCCAGCAGCGTGTCGAGCAGAAGCCGCGTCCCCGAACCGCGATTGCGGTTGACGAAGCGCGCGCGCGCCAGGTCGGCCAGACCGCGGATGCGGCGGGGATTGCCGGGCTGCAGGAAGAGGCCCTGCTGGCGGCGCACCAGGTACACCAGGCGCTGGGCGCGGCGATCGATCCACTGACCATAGAGCGCGAGCGCACGCATCCCCAGCGTCCCCTCGGGAACGTGGAATCCTGCCAGGTCGCAGGCCCCGCGCGCCAGCGAAGCGAGCGCGTCCGTTGCGGGCAGGTATTGCAGGTCGAGTTCGAGATCGGGGTGCTCGCGCAGGAGATCCGGCAGTTCCGCGACGGCGTAGCCGTAGCTCGCGTGCAGGCGCAGCACGGTGTTGCCGTGCGCCACGGCGCGCCTGATCTCCAGGTTCAGCTCGGAGGCGAGATTCTCCAGTTGCGGTGACAGGCGTGCGCGGGCACGCGCCTGCGCCCACAGCAGCTTCTCCCCTAGAGCGGAGAGCTTCGCACCGCGTCCCTTCTCCATCTGAACCAAGGGTGTGCCGAAGAAGTCCGACCATTTGCCGATCGTGTTCCAGGCATGGCGATACGACATCCCGGCACGGCGCGCGGCGAGCGTCAGCTTGCCGCTCTCGTGCACGGCCTCGAGCAGGACGAACAGCTGAGAATCGAGCTGGCGGCCGCTGAGCGTGTCACGGAATACCCAGGCGGGGCGGATTTCGATCTGCGACATCGGCACTGGAGTGCATATTGTTGGCTTGCATGCAACCTGCTAGCGTCCCCGGGTTGCCCATGTGGCGTAACCTATGAACGCTCGTACATAGGTTACCGGAGGAGAAGGATCCGTGAAAGAAGGCGCAAGGCCCGCCGCCGCCGCGCGTCCGCTGAGCGACCGGGAGCAACGGGCCGTCGACGAGGCCATCGCCGCCCACCGCGATCGACCCGGAGCCCTGATGCCGCTCCTGCATGCGGTGCAGGATGCACTCGGCTTCGTTCCACGCGCGTGCGTTGCACCGATCGCCCACGCGCTCAACTTGTCGCAAGCCGAAGTCCACGGCGTGATCTCCTTTTATCCGGATTTCCGCCGCATGGCCCCCGGGCGTCACGTTCTGAAGGTGTGCCGCGCGGAGGCCTGCCAGTCCAGACAGGGCGTGGAACTGGAGCGGCACGTGCAGCGCAGGCTGGGCTGCGGCTATCACGACACCAGTGCCGACGGCGCCGTTACGCTGGAACCGGTGTATTGCCTGGGCAATTGCGCGGCCGGACCGAACGTGATGCTCGATGGCATGCTGCATGGATCGATGACGCCTGCGCGCCTCGATGCGCTGCTGCAGGATTCGGATTCGGTGCGCACGCCCGAGCCCGCGGGAGACACCACGTCCGGCGGCACCATCGTGTTCGTGCCGCAGGACGCAAGCGCACTGGCCGCGGGTGCCGGTGCGGTTGCGGCAGCCATCGCGCGCCTCGCCGGCGAGCGCAACCAGCCGGTGCGCATCGTGCGCAACGGTTCGCGCGGAATGGCGTGGCTGGAACCGCTGGTGGAGGTCGACACCGCGCAAGGCCGCGTGGCGTACGGGCCGGTCGGCGTCGCCGACGTGCCGGCGTTGTTCGACGCCGGGTTCCTGCGCGGTGCTCCTCACGCGCTCTGCCACGGCCGCACCGGCGACATCGACTGGCTGCGGCGCCAGCAGCGCCTGACCTTCGCACGCTGCGGCATCACCGATCCACTTGACCTCGCCGAGTACGAGGCACACGGCGGCTGGCAGGGCCTGCGCAATGCGCTCGCCATGCAGCCCGAGGAGATGGTCGAAGCCGTGGTGCAGTCGGGCCTGCGCGGCCGCGGGGGCGCCGCGTTCCCGGCCGGCATCAAGTGGCGCACGGTGCTCGGCGCCCGCTCCGAACGGAAGTACGTCGTCTGCAACGCCGACGAGGGCGACTCCGGCACCTTCTCCGACCGCATGATCATGGAAGGCGATCCTTTCCTCCTCGTCGAGGGCATGATCATCGCAGGCGTCGCGACCGGCGCGACGCAGGGCTACATCTACCTGCGCTCGGAATATCCCAATGCCGAGCGCATCCTCGGCCGCGCCATCGCCCTCGCCTATCGGGCGGGCTTCCTCGGTGCCGACGTGCTCGACTCCGGCAAGCGCTTCGACCTGGAGCTGCGACGCGGCGCGGGCGCGTACATCTGCGGGGAAGAAACCTCTCTTCTGGAGAGTCTGGAGGGCAAGCGCGGCATGGTGCGCTACAAGCCGCCGCTTCCCGCGTTGCAGGGCCTGTTCGGCCAGCCCACGGTGATCAACAACGTGATCACGCTGGTGAGCGTACCCGTCATCTTCGAGCGCGGCGCCGCGTACTACCGCGACTTCGGCATGGGCCGCTCGCGCGGGACCATGCCGATCCAGCTTGCGGGCAACCTCAGGCGCGGCGGGCTGGTCGAGACGGCTTTCGGCATCACCGTGCGCGAACTGCTGTTCGACTACGGCGGCGGTTCCGCGAGCGGCCGGCCGATCCGTGCGGTACAGATCGGCGGGCCGCTGGGCGCCTACCTGCCCGAATCGCAGTTCGACACACCGCTCGACTATGAGGCATTCGCGGCGCTCGGCGCGATGGTCGGGCATGGCGGCATCGTCGCGTTCGACGACAGCGTGGACATGGCGCAGATGGCGCGCTATGCCATGGAATTCTGCGCGGTGGAGTCCTGCGGCAAGTGCACGCCGTGTCGCATCGGCGCGACGCGCGGGGTGGAAGTGGTGGACAAGATCGTGCGCGGCGAGAACGTGGAGAGCAATCACGAGCTGCTGCGCGACCTGTGCGACACGATGTTGGGCGGCTCGCTGTGCGCCCTGGGCGGCATGACGCCCTACCCGGTGCTCAGCGCCCTGAACCACTTCCCCGCGGATTTCGGACTCACGAACGAGACGCCGAGGGCGGCGTAGCGCAATGCACGGATTCCGGCTCGCGCCGGATCGATGCGGCGAACGGAGGTACACGATGTACTCAGTCAAGGAACTCGATACCGGCACGCCGATCCGCCTGTCCAAGCGCCTGGTCAGCCTGGAGATCGACGGCCAATCGGTGACCGTCCCGGAGGGCACCTCGGTGATGGCCGCGGCAACGACCGCGGGCGTCAGAGTACCGAAGCTGTGCGCCACGGACATGCTGGAGGCATTCGGTTCCTGCCGCCTGTGCTTGGTCGAGATCGAGGGCCGCAAGGGCTATCCGGCCTCCTGTACCACGCTGGTCGAGCCAGGCATGAAGGTGCGCACGCAGACCTCGAAGCTCGCCAAGCTGCGCCGCGGCGTCATGGAGCTGTACATCTCCGACCACCCGCTCGATTGCCTGACCTGCCCAGCCAACGGCAACTGCGAGCTGCAGGAGATGGCCGGGGTCGTGGGGCTGCGCGAAGTGCGCTACGGATACGACGGCGCCAACCATCTGCAGGCGGAGAAGGACCTCTCCAATCCCTACTTCAGCTTCGACGCCAGCAAGTGCATCGTCTGCTCACGCTGCGTGCGTGCCTGCGAGGAGGTCCAGGGCACGTTCGCCCTCACGGTCGACGGGCGCGGCTTCGCCTCGGTGATCATGCCGGGCCCGACCGGCAACTTCCTGGCTTCCGAGTGCGTGTCGTGCGGCGCCTGCGTGCAGGCGTGTCCGACGGCGACGCTGATGGAGAACTCCATCACCGAGCAGGGTCAGCCGGACCATACGGTGGTCACGACCTGCGCCTACTGCGGGGTCGGCTGCTCCTTCCGCGCCGAGATGAAGGGCGCAGAAGTCGTGCGCATGGTTCCGAACAAGAACGGTCAGGCCAATCATGGCCATTCGTGTGTGAAAGGCCGCTTCGCCTGGGGATACGCGACGCACCCCGATCGGATCACCAAGCCGATGATCCGCGCGAAGATCAGCGATCCCTGGCGCGAAGTGAGTTGGGACGAAGCGATCGCACACACCGCCTCGGAGTTCAAGCGCATCCAGGCCAAGTACGGCCGCGGTGCGGTCGGCGGCATCACCTCCTCGCGCTGCACCAACGAGGAGACCTACCTGGTGCAGAAGCTGGTGCGTGCCGGTTTCGGCAACAACAACGTCGACACCTGCGCGCGCGTGTGCCATTCGCCCACCGGATACGGTCTGAAGCAGACGCTGGGCGAGTCGGCCGGCACGCAGGACTTCGACTCCGTGCTCGAAGCCGACGTGGTCATGGTCATCGGCGCCAATCCCACCGACGGCCACCCGGTGTTCGCCTCCCACCTCAAGCGCCGGCTGCGCCAGGGCGCACAGCTGATCGTGATCGATCCGCGCGGGATCGATCTGGTGCGCCTGCCGCACGTGCAGGCGGCATATCACCTGCAGCTGCGGCCCGGCACCAACGTGGCCGTGGTCAACGCGCTGGCGCACGTCATCGTGTCGGAAAGCCTGTGGAACGAGGCCTTCGTCGCGGCCCGCTGCGACGTCGCGGAATTCGAGAAGTGGAAGCAGTTCATCCTGTTGCCGGAGAATTCGCCCGAGGCGATGGCCGAGGTGACGGGCGTCCCCGCGGAGGCACTGCGCGGTGCGGCCCGCCTGTATGCGACCGGCGGCAACGCTGCGATCTACTACGGCCTGGGCGTGACCGAACACAGCCAGGGATCGACCATGGTGATGGGCATCGCGAATCTCGCGATGCTGACCGGCAACATCGGGCGGCCTGGGGTGGGGGTGAATCCACTGCGCGGCCAGAACAACGTGCAGGGTTCGTGCGACATGGGCTCCTTCCCTCACGAACTCCCCGGCTACCGCCACATCTCCGATGTCGCGACGCGCACCCTGTTCGAATCCGCCTGGCACACGACGCTCGATCCCGAGCCGGGACTGCGCATCCCCAACATGTTCGATGCGGCGCTGGACGGCTCGTTCATGGGCCTGTACGTACAGGGAGAGGACATCGCCCAATCCGACCCCGATACCCAGCACGTGACCGCGGCGCTGTCGGCCATGGAGTGCCTGGTGGTGCAGGACCTGTTCCTCAACGAGACCGCCAAGTTCGCGCACGTGTTCCTGCCCGGGTCGTCGTTCCTCGAGAAGGACGGCACGTTCACCAACGCCGAGCGTCGCATTTCGCCGGTGCGCAAGGTGATGCCGCCGCTGGCCGGCATGCAGGACTGGGAAGTGACCGTCGCGTTGTCCAACGCACTCGGCTATCCGATGCACTACGCGCATCCGTCCGAGATCATGGACGAGATCGCGCGCCTGACGCCCACGTTCACCGGCGTGAGCTACGAGAAACTGGAGAAGCGCGGCAGCATCCAGTGGCCGTGCAATGACCAGGCGCCAGAAGGCACGCCGGTCATGCACGTGGATCAGTTCGTGCGAGGCAAGGGGCGCTTCATGGTCACGCGTTTCCTGCCGACGAACGAGCGCAGTACGCGCCAGTACCCGCTGCTGCTCACGACCGGACGCATCCTGACGCAGTACAACGTGGGCGCCCAGACGCGGCGCACGCCGAATACGGTGTGGCACGACGAGGACAAGCTCGACATCCATCCCCACGACGCCGAGCAGCGCGGCATCGCCGACGGCGATTGGGTGGGCATCCGCAGCCGCGCGGGCGAATCGGTCATGCGGGCGGCGTACTCCGAGCGGATCCAGCCCGGGGTGGTCTACACCACCTTCCACCATCCGTTCTCGGGAGCGAACGTCATCACCACGGATAACTCCGACTGGGCCACCAACTGTCCCGAGTACAAGGTGACGGCAGTGCAGGTCTCGCGCGTGACCCAGCCGTCGGAATGGCAGCGCCAGTTCACCCAATTCGACCGCCAGCAGCAGGATCTGCTGGCGCAGCGCGAACGGGTCGACACCAAGGCCTGAGATGGACGCCGCCAAGCTGGTGCAGATGGCCAACCAGATCGGTGCCTTCTTCGGCGCAAATCCCGATACCGCGACCGCTGCGGACAGCGTGGCCGACCACATCCGTCGCTTCTGGGATCCGCGCATGCGCCGGGCGCTGCTGGAGTGGGTGGACGAGCGCAACGGAGAAGGCCTGCAGCCGCTGGTGCTGCAGGCGCTGCAGAAGCATCGCGAGAGACTGCAGCCGGCCGCCTAGGACAGCAGCGGCCGCGCAATGCACGGCCCTGGCGGGCGCCGGGGCCATGCGTTGCGCCATGCCGGCGCCCCGCCATCCACCCGCACCCTCGCCCGCGGCACGGCGCGGCTATACTTCGCGCTCGCTCTCGCCGCCTTCCCGTCTTGACTGCGCCTGCCGCACCTTCCTCCATGCCGCCGTTCGGTCGCGACGCGCTCTCGTCCGGGAATGCACGCGTCCTGAGCCAGGGTCGCTGGGCAAACGCCGTGCTGCATCTGATCGAGCACGACGGCGAACGCTGGGTGGTGAAGGACTTCGCCCCGCGCCCATGGCTGGTCCGTGCGACCATCGGCCGGCTGTTCGTGGCCCGGGAGCACGCGGCGCTGCGTCGTCTGCAGGGCATCGCCGGCGTGCCGCGCGGTCCCTTCCGCCTGGACGCGAACGCCGTGGGCTACCGGTTCGTCCCGGGGAACACGCTGGCGAGGAGCACACTGGACGGGCGCGACGGCGAGTTCTTCATCGCACTCGAGCGCCTGATGCAGGAGGTGCATG
>CAZNBS010000031.1:9869-27906 GCA_964570955.1 uncultured Burkholderiales bacterium
CGAAACATCCTGGTGGCGCAGGACGGCCGGCCCGTCCTCATCGACTTCCAGTCGCACCTGCGCACCGAACGGCTTCCGGCAAGATTGCGCCGCTGGCTCGAAGCCTATGACATGGCCGGTGTGTACAAGCACTGGGCGCGGCGTAGCCCGGACACGATCGATCCGGCCCGTCTGCAGCACCTCGGGAGGATGAACCGCTGGCGCCGCTTCTGGATTCTGCGCGGCTACTTCGGCGTGGGCAAATCGCGCTCGGTAAAATGAGCGCCCCGAACATGACGACGAATACGATGCTCGACGCCATTCACGGCTTCTTCAATCACCCCGGCTTTCGCTCCGCCTTCGTGAAGGCCCGCGTGCCGCTCGGCATCCTCGTGGCCGGCGCGGTGATCTGGTTCGCGCAGCCACGATGGTTCTGGGCAGGCTTCGCGGTGTCGATGTTCGGCGAGTTCATCCAGTTGTGGTCGTTCGCCTCGCTCAACAAGAACGTCGACCTCGCCTGCAACGGTCCCTATGCGCTGGTGCGCAATCCCATGTACCTCGGCCGCTACTTCATCATCCTCGGGGCCCTGATGCTGCTCGGCAATCCCTGGCTGATCGGCATCTACACCGTGCTCTACTACTTCTACATGGTCAACCGGGTCAAGCGCGAGGAGCGGCGACTGCGGCCGGCGCTCGGCCAACCCTACGAGGCCTACTGCGCGCGGGTCCATCGCTTCCTGCCCGGCGCTCCCTACCAGGGCAATCCGGTGATCTATTGGAAGAGCGAGCTGCTGCGCCAGAACAACGGCTGGGCGAATCTCGTGGGCACGCTCATCTTCTGGGCGGCGGCAGGCATATGGCTGCTCGGCGTGCGCTAGCGTCGCGAATGCCTGTCACCTTTGCTCAGGGCGCGCCGTAGCGCGCATGCGCGGGAGACGTCGACGTGCCGCCCGCGCCCGCTGGTGCGGTTCAGGCGCTGGGAAGGTCGGCGGCCTGGATGCGCTTCACCCCAGCCCTCTCCATGTCCTTCCACGCTGCGGCAAGCGAGCCATTGAGGTCGATGCCGCGCGAGGCGTCTTCGATGACGACCGCCTGAAATCCGAACTTGCGCGCATCCAGCGCGGACCAGGCAACGCAGTAGTCGGTGGCCAGGCCGCAGAGGAACACGCGCCTGATCTTTCGGCCCTTGAGATAGCCGGCCAGCCCCGTCTGCGTCTTCCGGTCCGCCTCGAGGAAAGCGGAGTAACTGTCGACATCCCGGTGGAAGCCCTTGCGGATGATCAACTGGGCGTGCGGGATGTCGATGCCTTTCACCAGCTCGGCACCTTCGGTGCCCTGCACGCAGTGGTCCGGCCACAGGACCTGATTGCCGTAATTCAGATCGATCGCCTCGAACGTTTTCTTTCCTTCGTGCTGTGACGCGAACGACACGTGGTCGGCCGTATGCCAGTCCTGGGTGAGCACCACGTTCGGGAATTTCTTCGCGATCTGGTTGATGAGCGGCACGATCTCGTCGCCACCTTTCACCGCCAGGCTGCCTCCGGGCACGAAGCAGTTCTGCACGTCGATGACCAGCAGCGCGTCCCTCTCGTCGATCTTCATGGTTCCATCGGCACGTGCGCGGCCCACTGCGAGCGTAGTGCCCGCCGCCAAGGCCATGACCCCCGCTCCCATCAGGAATCTGCGTCGAGAAATCGTGTCCAAAGCGCTCTCCTAGCGTGCGAGTGAATGGGTGAGGATGCGCGGCGCCACCTGGCTACCGCACCGACCGAGTGTAGCACCAGTGCCCGACGGCCATACATCGCCGATGGAGCGGGATCAGTGCCCGAGCAACTCGGGCACCTCGGTAGCCGGCGGCGTGTTGCGGCTGCGCCCGCAGCGCACGATACCGTCGATCACCACCATACCCACGCCCGGGATGTCACCCAGCTGCACGCTCTCCAGCAGCGTGCGCCCGGCGCTGTGCTGTGCGCGGTCGAGGAAGACGAAATCGGCAGCCCGGCCCGGCTCGATCAGGCCGCAGCTGAGGTTGCGCATGCGCGCAGTGTTGCCGGTGGCGAAGCAGAACACCTGCTCGGCCGGTATCCCAGCAAAGCTCGACAGCAGCGAGACCATGCGCAGGACCCCCAGCGGCTGAACGCCCGAGCCGGCGGGGCCGTCGGTGCCGAGGATCACGCGATGCATGCACTTGCGGTCGCGCGCCGTCTGCGCGGCAGCGGCGGCGATCTTCTCGTTGCCGTTGTGCACGATCTCGATCGCGCGTGAGGAGCGCTCGCACAACTCGCATACATGGGCTTCCGGCAGCGCGGTGTGGCCGCCGTTGATGTGACCGATGACATCCGCGTCGGCCTCCAGCACCACGTCCTTGTCGATCAGGCCGGAACCGGGAATCGACGGACCGCCGGTGTGGATGGTGCTCTGGATGCCGTACCGGCGTGCCCAGGCCACCATGCGCCGAGCCTCCTCGCCAGCCTTCACCGAGCCCAGACCGACCTCGCCCAGCAGGGTGACGCCGGCATCGGCCAGTTCCCTGAAGTCGGACTCGGTCATGCCCTGCTCGATAACCGGCGCACCCGCCAGCACCTTCACTCCCCCCGGGCGGAAGTTGTGGAAGGCGCGTTGCGCGGTGATGGCCAGCGCCTTCAGCCCGACGATGTCCTTCGGCCGGCCGGGCAGGTGCACTTCCCCGGCAGAGATCATCGTCGTGACGCCGCCATTCAGGGTCGAGTCGATCCACCCCAGCTGGCTCTGGCGCGGCGTCCAGTCGCCGAAGACCGGATGCACGTGGCTATCGATCAGCCCCGGTGCGAGGCAGGTGCCCCGGGCGTCGATCAGCGTGTCCGGCTGGGCGATGTCGCAGTCCTTCTCCCTGCCCAGCGCGGAGATGACGCCGTCCACTGCGACCACCGTGTCGGCGTCCAGGATCGGCCGATCGAGGTCGCCCGAGAGCAGCAGGCCGATGTTGCGGATCACGAGTTTGCCTTTGGGACTGACGCCGGTGTCGACGGCCATGACGCATCCTCCTTGGATGAACGGATGGTGCCATGGGGCACCCGCGGCGTCATCCGGGTGCTCGACGGGATCGACCGGGCGGCCGTACCGCCCACCCAGGGGCATGCCAGCGTGCTGGCGAATCCGTAAGCGAAACGTAGTGACGGGGGCCGTACCGTGTCTGCACCGATCAGGAGCACGACCATGCCCGACCCGCGCAGCTTCGTTGTCAAGGTGTATCGGCAGCAGGGCGATGCGTTGGCGGGCATCGTTCAGGAGGTTCGCACCGGCCGTACCGTTCCCTTCCAGACGATGGAGGAACTGTGGCAGGCGGTGAGACGCCCGCCTCCCCGATCGGGCCGACGAGGCGCCCGCACCAGGCGGGCCTCGACTCCCTCACGTCAGGAAAGGAACCCAGACCATGACCAGTAACGTCAAAGCAGTCACCGTCGTGCTCATCGGAGCCGTTGCCGTCGCGTCCGGTACGGCCAGAGCGGAGCAGCTACCCAAGTCGGGCAGCATCGAGTTCCACACCGGGTGGAAGATCACCGCGGACACCGTGAGCCCCGCAGAAAACTACGTGCTGGGTCGCGGAAACGTCACGGGAGTTACCTTCAACAACGAGGGGGCTGGGCCGCTGCATCTCGGACCCGCAAACTGCTTCGACTCCTTCCTCATCAAGGATGGAATCGGCAAGGAACACGGTTTCTGCGCGTTCGGCGATCCCGACGGCGATCGGCTCTTCACCCAATTCACCGGCTCCTTTGGTCCGGATGGTGCCAGCGGTACCAATGAAATCATCGGCGGCACGGGAAAGTACAACGGCGCAAGCGGGAGCGGTCCCTGGAAATGCAAGGTCATGGGTTCCAATGGCGAACTCCAATGTGCACAGCGCCTGGACTACAAGCTGCCCTGATGCAACGAAAGGTATACATCCGCCTACTCGTATTTCGCGAGCGCCGAAGGCAAACTTGGGCTGCCGGACCAAGCATCGATAACCCAGGAGGTCGCCGGGCACGGACGGGCCCGGCGCGGTACATATGCCACGCTCCCCTGTGCTCGCAAAGCTCACCCGTCCGCGCACTCACCAGGCAGTGGCGCGCGAGCGCCTCTTTACGCTGCTCGACCGCGCGCGCGAGTGCCCGCTGGTGTGGATCGACTCTCCACCGGGTTCGGGCAAGACCACCCTGGTCGCGAGCTACCTGCAGGACCGGGAAGGCAGGGAAGTCTGGTACCAGGTGGACACGGGCGACGGCGACCCAGCCGCCTTCTTCCACTACCTGTCATCGACCGTCGAGGCACGCGGCAGCCCGCGTCTGCCGCAACTCGCTCCCGAGCATCTGAACGATCTGCCCGCGTTCGCCCGGCGCTTCTTTCGTCAGTTCTTCACGCGTGTGCCTCTGCTGGTGCTGGACAACTTCCAGGAGGCGGCCGAACCCCTGCTGACGGAGCTGCTGCGACATGCCGTGGAGGAGGTTCCGCCGCAACGCAGCCTCATCGTGATCAGCCGCAGCGCCCCGCCTGCGAACTTCGCGGAACTCGAGGTCCGTGCACAGCTCTTCCGCATCGATTGGAGCGAGGTGAAGCTGACACTGGAGGAGACACGGGCGATGTCGGCCAGGCGCGGAATCGCCGAGGACTGGATCGTGCAGTCCCTGCATCGGCAGGCTTCGGGCTGGGCGGCGGGCGTGACCCTGATGCTGGAGCGCTTCAAGCATGCAGGGAGCGGGGCGGGACAACTGTCCGGCGAGACGCCCGAGTCGGTCTTCAACTACTTCGCCAGCCTCGTGTTCGACCAGGCCAGCGACACGACGCAGCAGACGCTGCTGTCGCTCGCCTACCTGCCGCGAATGACCGCAGCCCTCGCCGCGGCGGTAAGCGGGAATCCCGACGCAGGCAAGCTGCTCGAAATATTGCATCGACGGCAACTCTTCACGGACCGGCGGGCAGGACCAGAGCCGGTCTATCAGTTCCACGCCTTGTTCCGGGAGTTCCTGCAGACCAGATTGCTGCCGCAACGGACTGCCCAATCTCGTGCGGCCTTGCTGCAGTTGTCTGCGCAATTGCTGGTTCAGCACGGCGATTGGGAGCCCGCCTTCGAGCTACTGGTCGATGCATGTGCATGGGCGGACGCGCGTAGCCTGCTACTGGAACGGGCACAGACGCTGATGGAAAGCGGCCGCTGGAAGACGCTCGTGCGGTGGGCGGAGTCGTTACCCGAGGGCGATCTGGAGGAGACACCTTGGCTGCAATATTGGCGCGCTTGCGCCCTTGCCCAGATCGCACCGGCTGCCGCCATCCCTGCTTACTCGAACGCCCGAATACAGTTCGAAAAGCGAAGCGAGAAGCTCGGCGTGGTCCTTTCCACCGCTGGCCTGCTTCAGGTGTGTTCCGTCGACCACGTCGATTACGGTACTGTCGAGCGCGTGCTGGACGGCCTGGCCGAGGACGTCTCCACTCCCGGTTTGCTGACGGAGGATCAGGAGCTCTCGGTTCTCGGCGCGCTCATTTGGTCGGCATTCTTCGTGGTGCCCTGGCACCCGTGCATACCAGCCGTATTCGATCGCATCCAAACACTGCTACAGACCGCGCGCGCGACTTCAGTCAGTCTGCCTGCTGCGATTAGCGCATTGACGGTCGCGACCCAGTCGGTCCAGATGGGTCGATCACAACAGCTTCGCCAGATCGTTTGTCGACTCGCTGCGGCCGAGGACGCCAGCCCACTGCTGTCCTGCTGGGGCCTCTTCCAGGTCGCGCACTCCCACTTCTTGAACGCCCAGTACGACGACGCGTTGGAGCACTTCGACCGGATCTGGTCGTTGGCGCAGGAGCACGATCTAAAGAAGGTCGTCACCGCTGCACTCATGCACCGCTTCATGATCGATTTCCGTCTCGCCGACACGCGGGCGACCGAGAACACCATGGCGCGTATCGAGGCACTTCCGCCCGCTACCAATGACTACTCCCGCTCCCTCCTCGCCTGCTACCGGGGACGCTTGGCGCAACTGCACGGAGATGTGCAGGCGGGCGCGGATTTCGCCGGCGAGTCCCAGGCGTTCATGGTCCGCACTGGCTCCCGGTTTCACGAGTTCATCTTCGGCGTCATCAACGCCGAGATGCTCATGCACGCCGGGCGGCTCGACGACGCACGACCGTTCATCGCTCGCTCCCGCGAGATCGTTTACCGATCCCCGGCCCTCGTGAACATGGGGGCGACCGTGACCATGGTGGAGGCCTGGGCCATCGCGATCCAAGGCGACTGCCGGGCATCGGCCGAGCTGCTGCGCAGCGCCCTTCACAATTCCAAGATCGACTACGGGTGGTGTCAGTTGCGCTACATCGACACCACCCTCGCCCACATGCTGCCCATTGCCCTGGAGGAGAACATCGAAGCCGATCAGGCGCGCTGGCTCATCCACACCTTCCGCCTGCGCCCGCCCTCGCCCGACATCGAGCGCTGGCCCTGGCCGCTGCGCATCCGCACGCTGGGCGACTTCGAAGTGCGGCTCGACGAGCGTCCCCTGGAAGTCGGGCGCAAGACCCCGAGAAGGGTCCTCGCGCTGCTCAAGGCCCTGGTCGCCCTGGGACCGCGCGACGTCCCGGAGCAGCAGCTCGTCGATGCGCTGTGGCCCGACGAGGAGGGCGACGCCGCGCACAAGTCGCTGAGCATCACCGTATTGCGCCTGCGCCGGCTGCTGGGCGACAACGACATGATCCGCCAGTGTGGCGGGAAGCTCTCCATTGACCCGCAGCGCTGCTGGGTCGATGCCTGGGCCTTCGAGCGCCGCCTCAGTGCGAGCGAGGCCAGCACGATGGAAAAAACCCTGGGCCTGTACCGGGGCAGTTTCCTGCCCGACGACGTCGACGCCTCGTTCACGGTGCCCACGCGCGAGCGCCTGCGCGCGAAGTTCGTCCATGCCCTGGGTGAACTGGGGCGCCAGCTCGAAGCGCACCAGCGCTACGAGGAGGCAATCGGCTGGTATCTTCGCGGGTTGGAAGCCGATCCCATCATCGAGACCTTCTACCAGGGACTGATGCGCTGCTACGTCGCACTGGACCGGCGCACGGAGGCCATCGCCGCCTATCGGCGGCTCAAGCAGACGCTGTCGGTGACACTGGGATTGGCCCCATCGACCACGACTGAGCGCTTGCATCTGTCGGTGCGCGGCGGTTGACCGCCTGGTGCGGACATGTGGCTGCCGCCGGCTGTCGGCACTTGCTTCTCAGCGTCTCGCGAACATTCCGGGTGTCCGCTGCTGATTACAGAGCGAAGATCGATTCTTCGATCCAGAAGGCAGCGCGGATCCAGCCGCACGCAGCACGAGGGGGAACTGGACCGCACCCACCCTATCCGCCTGCCACCCCCTGCGTGTTCACGTACAGCGCATACACGCTCTTGCTCGCCGCCATGAACAACCGGTTGCGATAGCGCCCGCCGAAGCAGACGTTGGCACAGCGCTCGGGCAGGCGGATGCGTCCGATCAGGCGGCCGTCGGGATTGAAAACGTGCACGCCGTCGAGCACGGGATCGCCCATGCCCCAACCCATCCACAGGTTGCCGTCCACGTCGCAGCGCATGCCGTCCGGCGTACCGGCGCCGACGTCGATGAGTTTGCGGCGATTGGCGAGGCGGCGCCCGCCGTCCACCACGTCGTAGGCATAGACGTTGCGCGGCACGGTGCCGGACTCGACCAGATACAGGATCGACTCGTCCGGAGAGAAGCACAGGCCATTGGGGCGGTTGACCTCGCTTTCGAGAACCGTCACCTCGCCGCTGACATCGACGCGATAGACGTTCTGCGGCAGCTCCTGCTCGGCGCGAGTGCCCTCGTACCAGCCGAGCAGGCCGAAGGGCGGGTCGGTGAACCACACTGAACCGTCGGACTTCACCACCACGTCGTTGGGCGAATTCAGCCGCTTGCCCTGGTAGCCGTCGCAGATGACGTGGATGCTACCGTCGTACTCGGTGCGCGTGACGCGCCGCCCGCCATGTTCGCAAGTGACCAGCCGCCCCTGCCGGTCACGGGTGTTGCCATTGGCCAGGCCGGAGGGCGAGCGAAACGTGCCGACCGCCCCGGTCTCCTCCTCCCACTTCACGATGCGGTCGTTCGGGACGTCGCTCCACAACAGGTAGCGACCGTCTCCGAACCACACCGGCCCCTCCGCCCAGCGGAAGCCATGCGCGATGCGCTCCACCGACGACTGCTTGATGCGGTACTTGTCGAAGCTCTGGTCGACGATCTCGATCGCCGGATCGGGGTAGCGCTGGCTGGGCTGCCAGGGGACGTACTGGGATTCGACTTTCATCGGCCTCCCTCAGGACTCGGAACGCAACTCGCGGCGCAGGATCTTGCCGACCGGGCTCTTCGGCAGTACGTCCCGGAACTCGATGTGCCGTGGCACCTTGTAGGCGGTCAGGTTCACGCGACAGTGCGCGATCAGCTGCTCCTCGGTGAGCGCCGGGTCGCGCCGCACGACGAACAGCTTCACCGCCTCGCCCGTGTGCGGATCCGGCACGCCGATCGCTGCGGCCTCGAGCACCCCCGGGTGCATCACCGCCACTTCCTCGAGTTCGTTCGGATACACGTTGAAGCCCGAGACGAGGATCATATCCTTCACGCGGTCCACGATCTTGAGGTATCCCTCGGGGGTGATGAGGCCGATGTCTCCGGTGGAGAAGTACCCGTCAGGTCCGATCACCTTGGCGGTCTCCTCCGGCTTGCGCCAGTAGCCCGCCATCACCTGCGGCCCGCGCACGAATACCTGTCCGGCGTGCCCCTGCGGCAGCGGGTTCCCGTCATCGCCGCGGATCTCCACGTCGGTTCCCGGCACCGGAAATCCGGTGGTGCCGGTGTGTTCGTCGAGCGTGGGTGGGTTGATCGACACGGCGCCCGAGGTCTCCGTCAATCCGTACCCCTCCAAGAGCACCCGCCCGGTAATCTCCTTCCACCGCTTCGCGACCGGCAGCTGCACCGGCGCACCGCCGCCGCCTGCGATGCGCAGTCTGCTGAAGTCGACTTTCGCGAACTCGGGGTGATTGACCAGCGCATTGAACAGCGTGTTGACGCCCACGAAAAACGTGAAGCGGCTATTCGCGAGCGTCTTGATGAAGCGCGGGATGTCGCGCGGGTTGGCGATCAGCACCTGGACCCCGCCCAGCCGGACCAACAACATGCAGTTCAGCACCAACGCAAGGATGTGATAGAAGGGCAGCGGTGCGATCGCCACCTCCTCCCCTTCGAGCACGTGCGAGCCGAAGTAGATGCGCATCTGCTGCAGGTTCGAGAGGACGTGTCGGTGATACAGCATCGCCCCCTTCGACACACCGGTCGTCCCGCCCGTGTACTGCAGGAATGCCAGGTGGTCGTTGGTCACGTTCACCGGCCGGAAGGTCATTCCCGCGCTCTCCCCCAGCACTTGCGGAAAGGGCTTCGCGTGCGGGATGCTCCACGGCACGACCATCTTCTTCACGGTGCGGAACACGAAGTTCAGCAGTGTGCCCTTGGCCAGACCGAGCATGTCGCCCAGCGAAGAGACGATGACGTGGCGCACGGGGGTGTTGGCCAGCACCGCCTGCAGCGTGTGCGCGGCACTCTCGAAGATGACGATGGCGCTCGCTTCGGAATCGCGCAGCTGATGCTCCAGTTCGCGCGCGGTGTAGAGCGGATTGACGCTGACCACGACCATGCCCGCCCGCAGGATTCCGTACACCGCGACCGGATACTGCAGGATGTTCGGCATCATGACCGCCACGCGGTCGCCCGCCTGCAATCCCAGGCCCGACTGCAGGTAGGCCGCGAACTGGCGCGAGAGACGGTCGAGGTCGCTGTAGGTGATCTGTACGCCGAAACTCTCGAACGTGGGCCTGGCGCTGAAGCGCCGCACCGAGGCGTCGAGCATGGCCGGGATCGACTCGAACTCGAGCGGTCCCATGTCGGCCGGCACACCGGGCGGGTAGTTCGCCAGCCAGGGACGCCTGCTCGCCGCGCTCGCGTCGGCCGCGCTCACCGCAATCCGTCCTCGCCGCGGATCTCGTTCTTCTGCAGCCCTCCGACGCGCGCAAGCGGGCGTCCGCTGTCGGTCACCGCGACCGCCACCAGGATCTCGTTGGCGCGAGGCGCATCGTAGACGCGCGCCTCGACCGCATCGAAGTGGCTGCGTACATACGCGGCATCCTTGTGACCCAATGGGACGTCGATGGCGCTGCCCATACCACCCATCTTCTTAGCCGAGGGCACGAGCGCTGCGCCGCGCTCGACGGCCTTGCGCAAGGGCGCGCCCAGCTTGGGATGCAGGATCGCCGCAGCGTGCTCCAACTCACCGCTCTCGCCCACGATCGCCGCCTTGCCGTAGCTCTCGACCTGCGCGGGCAGGATGCCCAGCACCTGCACGCAACGCTCGCCGAGCAACCCGCCGAGTTCCTCGCCGATGTCGACCAAGTCGCTCAGGTCCAACGCATAGCGACCCGCATACGGATTCTCGATCACCGCCATTGCCAATGCGCGGCGGGTGGGCGGCGCCACCTCGCGCCCCATCTCCATCCTCGTCTCGTCGATTTGCACGACGATCTTCCTGATCTTCGCTCTCATGATCACCCGGTCACAGGGAAGTTGATCGGAATGTACACGAACTCGCCAGGGCAGGTGCCAGCGCGCCCGCGCAGCGCACGCGACCTTGCAGCCACAGCACGGAGGCAAACACGAGTCCTCGCTCGACCAGGTCCTGCGCGTGGCGCGCGCCCGCGGCGAGCGCTGTCTGCACGATGTCGTCCGGGAGCGGTGGGACATGCACCGTCACCATGCGATCGCCGAGATCGCTGTCGTCCTTGAGCGCGCATGCCGGCCGGCGGGCAATGCCGGCATGGTCGGCATTCACCGCATTGGCGATCATCGTGGCGGCAGCGTCCGCGTGGGCCGCGTTGCCTGCGAGAACCGTCACCGCATCGGCGATACCCAGGCTGAAGCTACGGCCGCGCCAACCGCTGGTCGCGACGCCGCGCACAGGCATGGTCCAGTCGATCAGGGTATCGCCGTCCAGGCGAAAGCGCTCGCGCTGCGCGAGGCGGCCGAGGTCCGCAAACAACCCGACGCGGAAACTCGAGCCGCTCGGCAGATGCAGCGCGATGTCACCGCCATTGTTGGCGTAGGCGCGCCGCAACCCGGGGCGTGCCTGCGCCAGTGCGATCAACTCGTCGGCGACGGCCCCCGCCACCGCTGCCATGGGCGTGATGAACGCCGGGCAGTGCGGCAGGCACGCCGCCTCCATGCGGCGCGCGATTGGGCCTCGCAGCAGACCGGGCGCTGCGGGCATGCGCAGCGCAGGCAACTCGCACACCAGTTCCGTCAGGACGTGCTGCAAGCGCGTCCAGGCGTCCTCGACGAACGCCGTGACCACGTCGGCCTCACCGTCGGCGCCGAGCACGATGTCGATCGGGCCGTGCTGGAAATGCCAGCGCTGCGCATCGAGCCGCGTGCGCAGTGCGCCGCCGGTTGCCGAGTGCGCCGCCACTACAGTCATTCGCCCACTCGTCGGTGCGGCCAGGGATTCAGGCCGTCCCATCCCAGTACCCGTACGCGCTCGGCGCGCAGCACGTCCTCGATGCGGCGCACGCGATCCAGATGGCCGCCGAGCGTCTCGTAATCGGCCAGGGACAACGTGAACTCGATGGGCGCGACGATCGCCGGCGTTGGCACCCAGCCGAAGGAATGTGCCGGCATGCGCATGACATCCGCCATCACGGCGATTCCGCCGCCCGGCCACACATACACCGGCGCGCCACCGCAGGTCACGCGCGTGAGCAGATCCTTGATCGAACGGGTCAGGCGGACCGGGTTGTCGGTGACACCGGCGCGCAGGCTGCCCCCGGCGCCCATCAGGAACAGCACGCTGGACAGGGCCGGCTCGCAGTTCTCCCCGATGCGATCCACCACCTTGCGCACGGGTTCCGGCATCGGGGCCGGCGTGATGCGCAGCGCTTCGTCCAGGATGAAGTACGCCGCGTCCTCGCCCGTGGTGGACACCATCAGCACCCGCAGTCCCGGCCGCGCGATGCGTGGGTCGAAGCCGCTGACGATGGACAGCGGGTCGGTGATATCGGTGCCACCCCAGCCGCTGCCGGCGTTGGCGACCTGGAAGTAGCGTCCCGGCGTGGACTTGCGGCCTCGGATCCGGATGCCCGAGGGCGGCATGTCGAGGAAGCGTCCGGCCTGGTGCTCGGTGAGAACGCCGGTGATGTGATCGTCCACCACCACCACTTCATCGACATGGCCGTGCCACTGCCGGGCGAACATGCCGATGGTGGCCGAGCCGCAGCCCACGCGCATGCGCCGCTCCTCCACCCCGTTGACCACCGGCGGCTTGCCGGCCTCCACGATCACGTGCGCCCCGCCCTCGACCTCCAGTTCGACCGGCACGCGGTTGCCGAGATCCATCATCGTCTCGCAGGCGATGCGACCCTCCTTCTTGCTGCCGCCGGTGAGGTGATGCACGCCGCCGATGGACAGCATCTGCGAGCCGTACTCGATGGTAGTGACGTGCCCGACTGCCTCGCCGCGGCATCGCACGGTGGCCTGCTCGGGCCCGAGGTGGCGATCGGTATCGATCTTCACCTTGAAGCTGCAGTAGCTGAAGATGCCCTCGGTCACCACGGTCACCATGTCCACGCCTTCGTGAACCGAGGAGACGATGAACGGCGCGGGCTTGTAGTCCGGATAGGTGGTGCCCGAGCCGACTCCGGAGACGAACACGGGTGCCTGCGACAGCACCTCCCCATCCCAATCCGGGCGCTGCAGGAGGCCGGTCACCTCCCCCGCCTGTTCCTCGAGCTTGCGGAACAGCACGAGCGGGTCGACGCGCGTGAGCGTCCCGCCGACGTTTCCATAGCGGTCGCATGCGCCCGTGCGGCCCTCGCTGATCATGCACAGGACCGGGCAGGCATCGCAGCGGATCTTGTCGTCGGTGTTCACTTCAACCAGCAGTACGGAAAATAATCGTTCCCCACGAAGCGCAGCAAACAGGCGAAGAACAGCAGAACCCATTCAACACAGAGGCCACAGAGGTACACAGAGCAACTACGATAATCGGTGACCTCGCTTTTCCTCGGTGATCCTCTGTGTCCTCTGTGGTGAACGCTGTTCGCAGTTCTTCGTGTTTCCTCGTGACCTTCGTGGTTTAGGCGTATCGCTCGTTCTTGCGCAACAGCAATGCACGCAGCCGATCCGGCGTCACCGGCAGGTGCGTCACGCGCACACCGGTCGCGTGGCGGATCGCGTTGGTGACCGCCGGCGCGGTGGGAATCAGGGCCGGCTCGCCCACGCCCTTGGCTCCGTAGGGGCCGAGCGGCTCGGGATCCTCGACGATGTGCACGACGATCGGCGGCACATCGCCCACGGTCGGGATCAGATAGTCGTGCAGGTTGTCGGTCTGGCCGACGAGGTACTCCTCCATCAATGCCATGCCGATGCCCTGCGCGATGCCGCCGTTGATCTGACCCTCGACCTGGGTGGGGTTGATCGCGCGTCCCACGTCATGGGCCGCTTCGATGTACAGCACGCGCACGGTCCCCAATTCCACGTCCACTTCCACTTCCGCGAACTGCGCGCCGAAGCCGTAGGTCGCGTACGGCACACCCTGTCCGTCGGTGTCGAGCGGCGTGGTGGGAGGATCGAAGCTGCCCTCGCCCACCGCGATGTTGCCATCGACGTCAGCGGAAAGTGCCTCGAGGTCGACTGAGCGCGTCTCACCCCCCGCCTGCGCAAGCAGCCGGGTGCCTGCCACCTGCAACTCGGCATCGGCCGATGCGCCGAGCAACGCCAGCAGTCTCGTGCGCAGGGCGCCGCCGGCAAGGCGCGCGGCATTGCCGGACACGAAGGTCTGGCGGGAGGCCGAAGACTTGCCGGCGTCGGCGGTGCGGTCCGTGTCGCCCGTCACCTGATCGAAGAGCTCGACGGGCAGGCCGAGTGCGTCGGCACAGATCTGCGGCAACACGGTACTGGAGCCCTGACCGATGTCCATCGCGCCGTTGTACAGCACGACGCGTCCGTTGCGCCGAAGTCCGACACGCATGGTGGAGGGATTGGCGATGACGGTGTTGCCGATGCCGTACCACATGCACGCGATGCCCACGCCACGGCGCCGGGGACCGGCAGTGGCCGCATTGAACGACTGCGCACGTGCACGCGCGGCACGCCAGCCGGGCAGCAGCCGGGCCAGGCACTCGGCCAGGCCGGCGCTGGCGTGCAGGACCTGGCCGGTTGCGGTCGCCTGTCCGGCCCGAAGCGCATTGCGCAGCCGGAACTCCAGCGGATCGAGGTCGCACGCCTGCGCCAGCTCGTCGACCAGGGTCTCCTGCGCGAACGTCGATTGCGGCACGCCGAAGCCGCGGAACGCCCCGCCGACGGGTCCGTTGGTGTAGACGGCGCGCGTGACCGCGCGCACGTTGGCAACGGCATAGGGTCCACAGGCGTGGATCGGCACGCGGTTGGCGACGGTGCTACCCCACGACGCATAGGCACCGGTGTCGAAATCGCCCTGGAAATCCACTGCAACGAGCCGCCCGGCCGCGTCGCATCCGAAGCGCGCACGCATGCGGGCCGGATGCCGCTTGGTCGTGGCGCGCATCGACTCGGGCCGCGTGTATACGGCGCGCACGGGCTGTTTGAGTTTCCATGCCGCGACCGCCAGCAGGGGCTGGACGGACAGGTCGAGCTTGCCGCCGAACCCCCCGCCGATGGCCGATGGAACGATGTGCACCCGATCCGGTTCGATGCCCAGGACGCGCGCGATCTCGTCGCGATCCATGTACGGGGTCTGGGTGCAGGCGAATACGCGCAGGCGGTCGCGGCCGTCGGGCATGGGAATGCGAATCGCGTAACCCGCCTCGGGCTCGATGTAGGCGTGCTCCACGTGGCTGGTGGTGAACTCGCCCTCGGCCACGAAGACGGCCGTCTCCAACACCCGGTCCACGTCGCCTTTCACCACGCGCCCGCGGACGAGCACGTTGTCCGGCGCCGTGTCGTGCAGCGGGGCATCGGTTACGACAAGCCCCTCCTCGATGCCGATTGTCGGCTCTTCGACCTCCCAGTGGATCGGCACATCGTCATCCCGCACCGCCGTCACGGCCTCCAGCGTCCCCACCAACGCCAGCACTGCTTCACCGACGAAGCGTACGCGCCCATCTGCCAGCACCGGTTGGTCCCTGTCGCTGTCGAAGATGCCAAACGTGTTGCAGGCGACGTCCGCCGCGGTCACGACGTCCACGATGCCGGGCTGATTCCGTGCCCAGTGGCCGAGGTCGCCGAGCGCAAAGCGCGCGCGTGCGTGCCGGGCGCGCACCGCCCGTAACCACAGCGCCCCGGCCGGTGCCTCGTCGGCGCCGTAGCGTTCCGCTCCGGTGAGTCTGACGGCCCCGTCGAGCTTCACCAGTCGGGCCCCGACCGCCTGGCCGCGCGCAGGCGCCGGCGACACGATCGCTCCCTTTGCCGCCGCCCGCACTGCGTCGACGATCTGCCGGTATCCGGTGCAGCGGCACAGGACGCCGGCCAGGCCGTCGGCCACGTCCGACTCCGACGGATCGGGACAGCGTGAGAGCGTGTCCGTGGCGGCCATCAACATGCCGGGGGAACACGCACCGCACTGCGCGGCGCCATGCGCGAGGAAGGCCTGCTGGAGTGGATGAAGCGCTCCGCCGCCCATTGCGAGTCCCTCGACCGTCGTCACCCGGCGCCCACGCACCTGGCCGACTGCGACCAGGCAGGCACACACCTGCTCGCCGTCGAGCAGCACGGTGCAGGCGCCGCAGTCGCCGGCATCGCAGCCCACCTTGGTCCCGGTCAACTGCAGCGCATTGCGAAGCACGTCCGACAGGCGCGCCGCCGGCGCGGTCGGCACGGCCACCGCCGTTCCATTCACCTCGAACTCGATGGGGTGCAGCGCCACGCCGCGCCGGTCATTCATCGCCAAGTTCCTCGAGCGCACGGCGTACCAGTTGCAGCGTGGCATCGCGGCGATAGCCCGCGGACCCGCGCACATCCGAGCGCGGGGTCAGCGCGTCCAGATCGTCCTCGCGTGGTACGTCGCGCAGTGCACGCGCCGGAACGCCGGCCAGGCGCGCCTCGAGACCGGTCAGCCGCTGTGCGGCCTCGGCGCAGGCACCGACCGCGATCGCCGCGCGGCTCACGCAGCCGCTCTCGTCCAGGTCGACACGCGCGGCCACCGCGGCGATCGAAATGACCAGGTATCGCCGTGCGCCCAGCTTCCGGAATGTCGATCGCGTACGCGGGCCGAAGGCCGGCAGGCGGATGGCCGTGAGCAGCTCGTCGGGCGCCCGCGCCGTGCGCTGCTTGCCCAGCACGAACCCCTGCAGCGGCAGGCTGCGTATTCCACGTACCGACTGCAGCTCGACCTGTGCCTCGAGGGCAAGCAGCGCCGGCACGCCGTCGGCCGCCGGCGAGGCATTGCACAGGTTGCCGCCGAGCGTCCCGGCATTCTGCACCTGCACACCGCCAACCTCCGCGGCCGCTTCCTGCAAGGCGCGAAATGCCGACGGCAAGGCCGCACGCCGCACGTCGCTCCAGGTGGTCAGGCATCCGATGCGCCAGGTCGAGGGTGTGGCGTCGATACCGCGCAACCCGGCAACCCGGCTCAGGTCGAGAATGCCATCCGAAATACGTTGCCCCACCCGCGCCGGGTAGAAGTCGGTACCGCCCGCCAGCGGCACCAGCGGAGTTTGCGACAGGGCCGCCAGCGCGTCGGCTAGAATCTCGGGTTGAAGATATGGTGGGGCGTGCACGTAACTCCCTGTCGGCGGCGTGGATACGCGCGGCGCGTGGCAGTCGGAACAGCGGCGCCACGCCCCGGCTCGGCTCCTATGGAGCAGACACTCCATTGTATCGAGTAATCGCTCCACGCGCTCCAGCGGTGGGCGGTTGCGGATTCGTTCTTACCGGCCCGAAGGGGCTGGTCAACAAGACAAGGAAAGTCGCATGACCCACGTCGTAACCGAGTCCTGCATCAAGTGCAAATACACCGATTGTGTGGACGTCTGTCCGGTCGACTGCTTCAAGGAAGGCCCGAACATGCTGGTGATCGATCCGGACGAATGCATCGACTGTGCCGTGTGCATTCCGGAATGTCCGGTCAACGCAATCTTCGCCGACGTGGACCTGCCCAAGGATCAGCTGCAGTTCGTCGAGATCAACGCCGAGATGTCCAAGACCTGTCCGACCATCACCGACACGAAGCCGCCGCTGCCGGAGGCAGAGGAGTTCAAGGACGTCAAGGACAAACTGAAGTACCTGGAACGCTAGTGCCGCCCCGCCCGGCAACCGGCAAGAAGGCGACGCAGACCAGGCGCCGCGTCCGGGATCCGGACGCGATGCGGCGCCGGATCCTCGAGGCCGCCACCGCCGAGTTTGCCGCCAGCGGCTACGGCGGCGCGCGGGTCGAACGCATTAGCGCGGCCGCCGGCACGGTGGACCGCATGCTGTACTACTACTTCGGCAACAAGGAGGGGCTGTTCCGCACCGTGCTCGAGGACGTGTACGAACGCCTCGGAGAGGCCGAACAGCAACTCGACCTGGAGCACGTCGACCCGGTGAAGGGCATGCGCGAACTGGTCGCCTTCACCTGGCGCTACTATCTCGAGCACCCGGAGTTCATCCGGCTGCTCAACAGCGAGAATCTGTACAAGGGCGAGCACCTGCGTCAGTCGCAGCGCGTCGGCTCGCTGTCGTCACCGCTGCTGGCCATCCTCGGGCGGCTGCTCAAGCGCGGCGCGGCAAGCGGTGTGTTTCGACCGCGCGTCGACCCGGTGACGGTGTACCTCACCATCGCATCGCTCGCTTACTTCTATCTGTCCAATCGCTACACCCTGTCGAGCTTCCTGGGCGAGAACCTGATGACCGACGCACGCCAGCGGCGCTGGCTGCGTCACATCACCGACCTGGTGATCGCGCACGTGGCAGCCGAGGAAACCGACCGGTCCGGGCGACCCCGTATCACGGGCGCCGAGACCCGCTAGGGAAGCTCTGCGCAACCGGTCATGAGACAAGCGGCGAGAGCGGAAATG
>CAZNBS010000032.1:0-26243 GCA_964570955.1 uncultured Burkholderiales bacterium
ATCGACGTGGCCTACCGCTACTTCGCCACCGAGGCGCGCAAGTTCATCATCGGAGACTCCCCCGGCCACGCGCAGTACACACGCAACATGGTCACCGCCGCCAGCACGGCGGACGTCGCGGTGCTGCTGGTGGACGCGCGCCACGGCCTGCAGCCGCAGACGCGACGTCATGCCTACCTGGCGCGCTGGATCGGCATTCCGCGCATCGTGCTCGCGGTGAACAAGATGGACCTGGTCGACGACGCGCAGGCGGCGTTCGAGCGCATCCGGGAGCAATTCCACCGCTTCGCCACCGGGCTGGGATTCGTCGCGGTGCACGAGATTCCGCTGTCGGCGCTGCGCGGTGACAACGTGGTCGTACGCGGGCAGGCACTCGGCTGGTACGGCGGACCGACCCTGCTCGAGTACCTCGAAACCACGCCGGCGCGCCACGACGACCAGACCCGCGATGGTACCCAGCCTCTGCGCTTTCCGGTGCAGCGCGTCGTGCGGGTGGCAGGTGGCAACGCGCAACCGGGCTCGGGCTTCGAGGAGGCAGAGTTCCGCGGCTACCAAGGCACCGTGGCATCCGGGCAGATCGCCGTGGGCGATCCGATCGTCTGCCTGCCGTCCGGCACGCGCGCGCGCGTCGCGCAGATCCTCGATGCGGACGGTGAGCTGCCCTGCGCCGGAGCCGACATGGCGATCACCGTCACGCTGGACAACGAGATCGACGTGTCGCGCGGCGATCTGTTGGTCGCACCCCACGCGCTGCCGGCCGTCGGCCAGAATATCGTGGCCGAGGTGTGCTGGTTCGACGGCGAAGCACTGGTTCCCTCCCGCCCCTATCTGCTCAAACACGGCTGCGCCAGCGTGCGCGCGCGCTTCGCCCAGCTGCAACAGCGCATCGACGTGGACAGCCTGTGTCTGATCGAGGGACTCGACACCCTGAAGATGAACGACATCGCAAGGGTGCGCCTGCGCACCCAGCGTCCGCTCGCCGTGGACGACTATGCCTGCAATCGCGTGACGGGCGCCTTCATCCTCATCGACGAGGGCACCAACCGAACCGTGGCGGCGGGCACCATCGTCGGGAGCGCCCACGCGTGATCGGAACCGTACACCTGGTCGGTGCCGGCGCGGGCGCGCCCGATCTGCTGACCGTGCGTGCGGTGCACCTGCTCGAGCAGGCAGACGTCGTGCTCCACGATGCGCTGGTCCATCCCGAGGTGCTCGCGCTGGCGCGCCGCGCGGTGCTGGTACCCGTGGGAAAGCGCTGCGGCAGGCTGTCCACCGCGCAGCGCTTCATCAACAAGCAGCTGATCGATGCCGCGCGCCGCCACGAGACGGTGGTGCGACTCAAGGGCGGCGACCCGATGTTGTTCGGCCGTGCGCAGGAGGAGATCGACGCGCTGCGCGAAGCCGGCATCGCAGTCGACGTCGTGCCCGGCATCAGTGCCGCGTATGCGGCAAGCGCCGAAGTCCTGAAATCGCTCACCCAGCGCGGCACCAGCCGCAGCGTGGTGTTCCTGACACCGCGCGTGGCAGACGGCGAGCGCGAACACGACTGGGCGCGTTGCGCCGCCGCGGCCGACACCGCCGTCCTCTACATGGCGAGCCGGCAGGCGCAGGCAATTTCCGACGGCCTGATCGCAGCCGGCGTCCCGCCGACCCGGCCGGCGGTGTTCGTGGAGAGCGCATCGCTGCCCGGGTCGCGGGTCATTCCCGCACGCGTGGCGTCCCTGGCGCAGGCAGCCGCCGGACTGGGAGCCGGCCCCGCGCTGCTGATGATCGGCGCGGTGTACGAAGGCATCGTGGCGCAGGCGGAGGCGGCGACCGAGGCGCACTGGGAGCCGCTGCAACGCAGCGCATAGGCGCGCAGTGCTTCGTGCGCTGAGGGGTCGTCCCGAGCGCAGTGCGGTGTCGCACCGTCCGGCGTCAGACCGAACAGACCAGGAATCCCCGCTCCCACGGTGTCATTTCGAGCGCAGCGAGAAATCCTCGCCGTGGACGCCGCACGGCGAAGATCCCTCGGCTTTGCCTCGGGATGACACCGAAAGATCGCAACGACACCGCAGGATCGCGACGACACCGAAGAATCACGACGACACCGAAGAATCGAGACCTCAGCAAGACGTCAGCTGTTTCCGCGGCCAGGATGACAGGCAGGCCGCGGTAAACTGCCTTCATGACCGGACTCATCCTCTTCGCCCATGGCGCCCGCGACGAACGCTGGCGCGAGCCCTTCGACCAGCTGCTCGAGCAGGTGCGGCGCGGACACGACGGGCCGGTCGAGCTTGCCTTCCTCGAACTGATGCAGCCAGACCTCGCAACCGCGGCCTCAATGCTCGCGACCACCGGCGTTTCGCGGATCGTCGTCGTGCCGCTCTTCCTCGGTACCGGCGGGCATCTGCGCCGCGATCTGCCGCGCCTGCTCGAGCAGGCCAGGCAGGTGGCGGGCGTGGAGATCGCCGCCGTGCCCGCCGCCGGCGAGCAGGGCGACGTGCTCGACGCGATCGCCGGGTATTGCCTGCGCAGTGGCCGGTAGCCGGCACGGCGCGTGGCAGAATGGCGCGCCATGAATTTCCTCGCGCACCTCTATCTCGCTCCCGATGACGACGATGCGCTGCTTGGCAGCCTGATGGGGGATTTCGTCAAGGGACCGCTACGCGGCGAGCACGCTCCCGCCATCGAGCGTGGACTCGCGCTGCACCGGCGCATCGACGCATTCACGGACGCGCATCCGGTGGTGGCGCGCAGCCGCGCACGCATTCTTCCCCCACGGCGGCGCTACGCGGGGATCATGGTGGACATGTTCTACGACCACTGCCTGGCACGCGACTGGGCACGCTACGCCTCGCTGCCGCTCGAGCAGTTCGCGCATCGGGTCTACCGGCTGCTGGAGAACCAGGACAGCCGCCTTCCCGAGCGTCTGCGCCAGATTGCGCCAACCATGACCCATCAGGACTGGCTGTCCTCGTACCGCGAAGTGCGCGCGATCGGCTGCGCGCTGGAGCGGATGGGCACCCGCCTCAGGCGCGGCAACGCGCTGCTCGGCGCCGGCGCGGATCTGGATGCGCACTACGTCGGCCTGGGGGCGGATTTCGACGAGTTCTTTCCGCAGTTGATCGCGTTTGCTCGCCACTCGACATGAGCACCGACACCGCTTTCGATCAGATCGCCGACTTCTTCGCGCGCCATCCGCAGCCCGACCACCTGGAGATCGGGCGCCTGCAGGGGGTACTCGCCGCGGTCATGCGCTCGGACGACCTGAGCAGCCGGCTCAATGCCTGGTCGGACCTGCTCGACTGGGCACGCGGCGGCCGGCACGCCGACGAACTGGACGAGGATGGCCTGCTGTCGGCGCGCGCCGTGTGGCGCTGGCACCTGCTGCTCGACCTGCTGCAGGCCGCACCGGCCGTGCGTCAGTCGGTGCAGGCCTCGTTCGCCGAGGTCCTGCGCGAAGCCGAGGCCGACAATCTTTTTGGAGCGGCCGGCCTGCCCACCGGCCGTGGTTTCCTCGGGGAGTTCGGCGACCGGCTGCTGCGCCGCATCCTGCCGCAGCCGCCGGACGAGCACGACCTCGCGCGGCTGCTCTTTCGTCTCTATCGCACGCGGCCGCAAGTCGAGCGCTTCGCCCGTCTGCCGCACGGCCTGTTCTCGCGCCTGGCACAGGCGCTGGTCTCGCCTGAACACGACGATGCGTGGAATGCGATGCGCGCGCACTTTGCCGACGGCTTTCGCCTGCTGGTCGCGCGCGTGCAGTTCGAGGGGCTGTCGCAGAAGATGCGCTCGCGCAGCCAGCCGTCACCCGTGTCGGATTCCCCGTTCTTCCGCTTGCCGCAGTTCTCCGAGCAGGCGCTGCAGGCGTGGCAATCGGGAGCCGGCCTCGGCGAGATCGCCATCCAGTGGAGGGAGTGCGCGGCGGGATGCCGCACGGCCATGGCGCAGATCGAACGCCATCTCGACCGGGGCGTGAGCGTGGATGTCGTCTACACCCTCGAGGTCCTCGACCGCTGCCTGCTGCGCATGGACCTGATGCTGACGTTCATGGAGAACGAGGATGCCGATCTTCGGCACGCCGCCCTGCACCAGCTCCTGTCGCTGCTCATCGCGGCGACCCACAGCGATCGCAGTCTGCGCCAACTCGTCGGCGACAACCTGCGCCTGCTCCAGCGCAAGATCGTCGAACGTGCGGGAAAGACCGGCGAGCACTACATCGCCTGGACCCGGCGCGAGTACTGGTACATCTGGCTCGCTGCCGCCGGCGGAGGGTTCGTGACCGTCTTCACTGCTGCCCTCAAGATGAAGATCCACGGCATGCATGCACCGCTGTTTGTGGAAGGTCTCCTGGCGGGCATCAACTATGCGGCGAGCTTCCTGATCCTGCAGGCGTTCGGTCTGATCCTCGCCACCAAGCAGCCCGCCATGACGGCCGCCTCGCTCGCCGGCATCATGCGCGAGCACAAGGGGGCGGAACGCATCGACGAGATCGTCACGCATGCTGCACAGATCGTGCGCTCGCAGATCGCCGCCGTGCTGGGCAACATCGTGATCGTGTTCGTCGGCGCCTTCGCACTGAGCGCGCTGTGGCAGCTGGCGCTCGGCGATCCGTTCCTGGACGACGCCGAAGCAGACTACGTGTTCGACACGCTCAGCCCGATCTCCAGCCTGACGGTGTGGTATGCGGCACTCACCGGCGCCATCCTGTGGGCGGCCAGCCTGGTTGGCGGGTGGTTCGACAACTGGGCCAGCCTGCATCGCCTGCCCGAGGCGATCAGTGCACACCGCCTCGGCAAGCGCTTCGGACGCTCGCGCATGGTCAAGCTCGCAGGCATCGTCTCGCGCAACATCGCCGGCTGGGGCACGAACGTCTCGCTCGGCCTGATGCTCGGGCTGACACCCGCGATCGGGCAGTTCCTCGGACTACCCCTCGACGTGCGCCACGTGACACTCAACACCGGCACACTGTCGCTCGCCACGGCCGCCGTGGAAGAAAGCTGGCACACGGCATTCTTCGTGTGGGCGGTGGTCGGCATTGGAACGATGTTCGTGCTCAACCTCGGTGTGAGCTTCACCCTGTCGCTGTACACGGCAGCGCGCGCCTTCGGCCTGCCGCGCGGCTTTCTCCTGGACTTCGGACGCACGCTGGGCGCACGCCTGCTCCGAAATCCGGGTCAGTTCTTCCTGCCGCCGGGGCGGGACGACGCTGCCCCGGAGAATGCGGGAAGTCACTGACGCGACGGCAGCGCGCGGATCGCGGCTTGCGCCGGGACGACGGGGGCCACCGCACCTCAGCGCGGCGCATCCCCCATGCGAAATTCGTGCGTCAGTGCATCGAGTTTCGCCTTCAGGGCCGGATCGAGCTTCACGTCCACCGCCGCGACGTTCGCCGCCAACTGCTCCGGACGGCTCGCGCCAATGATCGGCGCGGTGACGACAGGGTTGGCGAGCACCCACGCCACCGCCAGCGTGGTGGGTGCCATGCCGGCCTCGGCCGCCACCTGCACGAAGGCGTCGATGGCGACGAACTCTCGTTCGTGCCAGTAGCGCTCGGTGTACATCTTCGCGGCCGTTCCGAGCGTGAAGCGCGAGTTCTCCGGCGGCTTGCTGTCCAGGCGATGCTTGCCGGTGAGCAACCCCGCCGCGAGCGGGTTGTACGGAATGACCGCGATGCCGTCCTCCTCGCACAGCGGCAGCAGTTCGCGCTCGATCTGCCTGAACAGCAGGTTGTAGCGCGGTTGCACCGAGACGAACTTCGCGAGACCCAGTGCTTCGCTGCGCCCCAACGCGCGAGCCAGCCGCCACGCCTGATAATTGGAGCAACCGACGTAGCGTGCCTTGCCGCTGCGCACGACGGCGTCGAACGCCTCGAGCGTCTCGTCAGTGGGCGTGTTCGGATCATGGTGGTGCACCTGGTACAGATCGACGTAATCGGTCCCCAGGCGCTTGAGCGACGCGTCGATGGCGTTCATCACGTGCTTGCGCGAGGTGCCCTGCTGCCATGCGGCGGCACCCATCTTTCCGCTGCACTTGGTGCCGAGGACGAACGCATCGCGCTTGCCGCGCAACCACTTGCCGACCACCTCCTCGGTGCGGCCGACGTCCGCGAGCGTACCACCCAGGGGATAGACATCTGCGGTGTCGATGAAGGTAATGCCGGCCTCCGCGGCGGCATCGAGGATCGCGAACGAGGTGGTCTCGTCGCACTGAAGGCCAAATGTCATAGTGCCCAGGCATAGGCGTGACACCTGCAGGCCGGTGCGGCCGAATCGGACGTGCTCCATGGTCTCCTCCCGCTTGTGTGCATGACATTCTAGCCGACCGATCCGGCGATGCACGTCGCCACGCTCGAGGGCATCGGCCGTCAAGCGATTGGGGGAGAATCGCGATTTTTCGCGGCCACGCAACGATGCCCACGCAATTCCAGCTCCCCATCCAGTTCGATCTCTCCGCGATCTTCCTGCTCGCGCTGACCGGCGCCTGGGTGGCGATCCGGCGTCATCACGACTTCGTCGGCGTGTTCATGCTGGCGCTGGTCACCGGCGTGGGCGGCGCCCTCATCCGCGACGGCGTGTTCCTGCAGGAAGTCCCGGCGGTGCTGCGCGACGAGCGCTATCTCTACGCGGTGCTGGGCGCGGCGCTGCTGGGCGGGCTCAGCTATCGTCTGGCCCGCCGTTTCGAGCGGGTGATCGCCGCGGTCGATGCCCTCGGACTGGGCGCCTATGCCGTGGTCGGCATGCAGAAGTCCCTGGCCGCCGGACTCTCGCCGATGGCGGCCGTGCTGGTCGGCGTGATCAACGCGGTCGGCGGCGGCATCCTGCGCGATGTCGTCGTGCGCGAGGAGCCGCTGATCCTCAAGCCCGGACAGTTGTACGCCCTCGCTGCGCTGGCCGGCTGTCTGATGTTCCTGGCGCTGACGCGACTGACCGATCTCACCATGCAGCTGGCGGCCTATGCGTCCATCGCCACCGTGTTCCTGCTGCGCATGCTCGCCATCCAGTTCAACTGGATGACTCAGGTGTGGCATCTGCCTGACGACGCCGGCGAGGAACCGCCGAAAGAGGTGCGGTAGCCCGGTACCGGGCTGGAATATGCCATCGCTTGCGGATACCATGACTGCGCCCGTAAGAGGCCAGCAGTTCCTACGATGCCGGGAGACGACAGTCGTCTCCGGAACCAGAGACCCGAACATGGCGCACCTGGCCCGGTTGGTCCTATACATTGCCGCCGCGCTCGTGCTCGCCGGGTGCGAGAAGGAGCAGGCTGCGCCCCCCGCGCCGCCTGCGCCCGAGGTGAAGGTAATCGAGGCACGCATCCAATCCGTGCCGGTGATGCGCGAATACGTCGGCAGCGTCGAGGCGTACCGCTCGGTCCAGGTGCGAGCCCGCGTCGAGGGGATTCTGGAGAAGCGCCACTTCACCGAGGGAACCGACGTCAAGAAGGGCCAGCTTCTCTTCACGATCGATCCCCTGACCTATCAAGCCACTCTTCGCGACGCGCAGGGCCAGCTGGCGCAGGCGCAGGCCAATCTGGCCAACGCGCGCGCGCGCGAGGCGCGCTACGCGCCGCTGGTCAAGGAAGACGCGATCAGCAAGCAGGACTACGACGATGCCCTGTCGCAGCTCAAGCAGGCCGAAGCGGTGGTCAGTTCGGCCAAGGCCAGCGTCGACCGTGCCAAATTGGATCTGGGCTACACCAGGGTGTATGCGACCGAAGCGGGGCGCATCGGCCAGTCGCTGGTGCCGGAAGGTGCGCTGGTCGGCAAGGGCGAGCCCACCCTGCTCGCGAACATCGACAAGCTCGATCCGATCTACGTGAGCTTCACCATTCCCGACCGCGATGCGCTGATCCTGCGCAGGGCGGTCGAATCCGGCGAGATGAAAGCGGCCACCGGCGAGACCGCGCGCTTCCTCCTGCCCGATGGCAGCGAATACGGCAAAGCGGGACGCATCGACTTCGCCGATAGGCGCGTCAATCCCGAGACCGGCACGATCACGCTGCGCGCCGTGCTTCCGAACTCGCAACCGCCGCTGCTGCCAGGCATGTTCGTGCGCGTGGAACTGACCGCGGCACAGCGACCGAACGCCGTACTGATCCCGCAGCAGGCGGTGGTCAAGGTGCCGACCGGCCACGTGGCCTTCGTCGTCGGTGCCGATGGAAAAGTCGAGCGCCGCGACCTGGTGGTGGGCGAGTGGTACAAGGACAGCTGGATCGTCGAGAAGGGCATCGGGGCCGGGGATCGAGTGGTCGTCGAGGGTGTCCAGCGCGTGCAGCCCGGGATGACGGTGAAGCCGGCGCCATACCTGCCGGCGGGCAGCACGAGGCCGGTGCCGACGGCACCGCCGGCGTCGCCGGCCGCGGCGAAGCCGCAGGGCTAGGCAGGAGCGCATGGGCTTCTTCGTCGACCGTCCGGTCTTCGCAGCGGTCATCGCACTGATCGTCACGCTGGTCGGCGCGCTCGCCGCAGGCCAACTGGCGGTCGAGCAATATCCCAACGTCGCGCCCCCGCAGGTCAAGGTCACCGCGGTATATCCCGGGGCGAGCCCCGAGATCCTGGAGAACACGGTCGCCGCGCCGCTCGAGCGCGAGATGAACGGCGTCAAGGGCCTGCTCTACATGTACTCGACCAGCTCCGCCAGCGGCTTCATGGAGCTGTACGTGGTATTCGAGCCTGGGACGGATCTGGACATCGCCACGGTCGAGGTGAACAACCGTGCCAAGCGCGTCGAGCCGCTGCTGCCCCAGGCCGTGCTGCAGCAGGGCCTGAAGGTGGACAAGACCAATCCGCAGCTCCTGCTGATCGTCACACTCGCCTCGAAGAACCCGGGCTTCGATCGCGACTACCTGTCGAATCTCGCCAACAGCTCGGTCTTGCCCGAACTCAAGCGCGTGACCGGAGTGGGCGACGTCACCCTGTTCGGCTATCCGTACGCCATGCGCGTGTGGGTCAATCCCGACCTGCTCGCGAAGTACAAGCTGACCGTGGCCGACGTGTCGGCCGCCATCAAGGAGCAGAACCAGAACTACCCGGTGGGCGAGATCGGAAACTCGCCCGCTCCGCTGGGTCAGGTGCTGACCTTCCCGGTGCAGACCGGCGGCACGTTCACCGATCCCGATGAGTTCGGCGACGTGATCGTGCGCGCCGCTGCCGACGGATCGGTGGTGCGCGTGCGCGACGTCGGCCGCGTCGAACTGGGCGCCGAGGACTACCAGATCAGCCTGCGCTTCAACGGCCAGCCGGCTACTGGCATGGGGGTGTACCTCAGCCCCGGCGCCAACGCACTCGCCACTGCGGAGTCGCTGCGCAAGAAGATGCAGGACCTGTCGTCGAGCTTCCCGCGCGAGATCGAGTGGCAGATTCCCTACGACACGACGGTGTTCGTGAATGCCTCCATCGAACTGGTGGTGCACACCTTCATCGAGGCCTTCGTGCTGGTGCTGGTGGTGGTGTACCTGTTCCTCGGCAACCTGCGCGCGACGCTGATCCCGATGCTGGCCATCCCGGTGTCGCTGGTCGGCACACTGGCCGGCATGCTGCTGATGGGCTTCTCGATCAACATGCTGACGCTGTTCGGGATGGTGTTGGCGATCGGGATCGTGGTGGACGACGCCATCGTGGTGGTCGAGGCGGTCGAGAAGATCATGCACGACAAGCACCTCGCCGCGAAGGAGGCGGCGCGCGAGGCGATGAGAGGCATCGGCGGGGCGATCGTCGGCGTGACTGCGGTGATCTGCGCGGTGTTCGTGCCGATCGCCTTCCTCGGCGGCGTCACGGGAACGCTGTACAAGCAATTCGCCATCACCATCACCATCTCCACCCTGCTGTCCGCGCTCACCGCGCTCACGCTCACCCCAGCCCTGTGCGCGCTCATCCTCAAGCCCGGCGTGCACAAACCGAAGCCGATCCAGATGTTCGACCGCTTTTTCGAGCGCGTCACCGGTGGCTTCGTCGGCGTGGTCGGGTTCATGATCCGCCGCGCTCTGCGCTTCATGCTGATCTACGCAGTGATCATCGCCGGCGTGCTGTTCCTGTTTCGTACCATCCCCGGCGGCTTCGTCCCCGAGGAGGACAAGGGCACCCTCTTCGTCGCCATCGACCTGCCTTCCGGCGCCTCGCAGGAGCGCACGCTCGCCGTGATGGAGACGGTCGAGAGCATCATCCGCACGGAGCCGGGCGTGCGCGACGTGATCAGCGTGCTCGGATTCTCCGTCTTCTACCGCTACACCAACCAGGGCTTCATCTACGTCACCCTGAAGGAGTGGCACGAGCGCGAAGGGGCCGATCAGCACGTCCTCGCCATCATCCAGCGCCTGAACCGCAAGTTTTTCGCCATCGACGGGGCGCGCGTGTTCGCCATCAACGAACCGCCTATCTCCGGCATGGGATCGATCGCAGGCTTCGACTATCGCCTGCTCGGCCTCGACGGCGACCGCACCAAGCTCAACGCGACCGCGAACGAGATCGTCGGGGCGGCGAACCAGGATCCGCGGCTATTGGCCGTGCGTAACGTCACGGCGCCGGAGGTGCAGACGCTGTTCCTCGACGTCGACCGCAACAAGGCGAAGACACTGGGGGTGCCGCTCGGAGAGGTGTACTCGACCATCGGCACGCTGCTGGGATCCAGCTTCGTCAACCAGTTCACCGCCTTCGGCACCAACCTCAAAGTGAAGATGCAGTCGGACCAGGAGTTCCGCTCCGACCCGGCCTACCTGCAGCGCTTCTACGTGCGCAACGCGGCGAAGGACATGGTTCCGCTGACCACGCTGTTGCAGACCGACTTCCGTTCCGCGCCCATCGCGCTGAACCGCTACAACGGCTACCCGGCCGTGCAACTCAACGGCACGTCCGCGCCGGGTCGCAGCTCGGGCGAGGCGCTCGCCGCGATGGAGGAGATCTCGGCGCAGAAGCTGGCCCAGGGCCTGAGCTACGAGTGGTCCGGCCAGTCGCTGCAGGAGAAGATCTCCGGCGGCCAGGCGGGATTCATCTTCCTGCTCTCCTTCATTTTCGTGTTCCTGTTCCTCGCCGCGCTCTACGAGAGCTGGACCCTGCCCGTCTCGGTCTTTCTCATCGTGCCAATCGGAATCTTCGGCGCGCTCATCGCGCTGCTGCTGCGTGGGACCCCGAACGACGTCTTCTTCCAGGTCAGCCTGATCACATTGGTCGGCCTGGCGGGTAAGAACGGCATCCTGATCGTAGAGTTCGCCAAGCAGCGCTACGAGGAAGGGCTGTCGGTCGTCGATGCGGCGCTCGAAGCCGCCAGGCTGCGCCTGCGACCGATCGTGATGACGTCCCTCGCCTTCATTCTCGGCGTGCTGCCGCTGGTGAAGGCTTCCGGCGCCGGCGCCGCCACCCAGCATTCGGTGGGCACCGGCATTCTCGGGGGCATGCTGGCCGCGACGCTGATCGGCGTGTTCTTCACGCCGCTGTTCTATTTTCTCGCGATGCAGTACCTGGGGGGCGCACGCAAGCCGCGGCCGGCGAGCGCGGGACACGAACCGGCTACGGGCCCGGCCATGCAGGCCGCGCACGCGCCGGAGCGCCACACATGAACCCGTTGCGTCTCGTCGTGCTGCTCCTCGCCGCCGGGCTCGGCGGATGTGCGCCAACGCCCTACCAGCGCCCTGCAGTGGAGATACCGGAGACCTGGCGTGCGCCGGCCGATACCTCCGAAGCCCTCACCGACCGTCCTTTCGGAACGATGCTGGCGTCCGACGAACTTCAGACGCTGATTGCAACTGCCCTCGAGAACAATCGAGACTTCCGCATCGCTGCGGAGCGCGTCGAACTGGCGCGGGCGCGCTACGGCTTCGAGCGCTCCTTCCTGTTTCCCTCGGTGCTCGGTGACGCCGCCTACACGCGCCAGCGACAGCCCGCTGGCGGCGACCGCAACGTGACCAGCTCGGTCGCCAGCGTGGGGCTGGCGGTTCCGACGTGGGAGATCGATCTTTGGGGACGCGTGCGCGCTCAGACCGAAGCGGCGCGGCGCGATCTCATGGCCACCGCGGAGATCCGGCGTGCGGTCGAGGTCAGTCTCACGGCACAGGTTGCCAGCGCCTATCTGCAACTGCTCGAGCTGGATGCCCAGCTGGAGACGGCGCAGCGCACGGTGCAGACGCGCGCGGAGTCACTGCGCGTGGTGCAGGCGCGCTTCGAGGGAGGCGTAGTATCTGCGGCCGACCTCATGCAGGCGCGGGCGAACCTCGCCGAAGCGCAGCGCGCCGTCGCCAGTATCGAGGGCAGCAGGCAGCGCGCGGAGAATGCACTGTCGGTGCTGCTCGGGCGCAACCCTGGTCCGATCGCGCGGACCCGCACCCTCACGGACTATGACGTCGACCAGCAGCTACCTGCCGGCCTGCCCTCGCAGCTGCTCGAACGGCGACCCGACGTGCGCAGCGCCGAACAGCAATTGATCGGCGCACAGGCGAACATCGATGCCGCGCGCCGCGCCTTCTTCCCGGCCATCTCGCTCACCGGGTTCCTCGGCTTCGTCAGTCCCGAACTGAGCGAGCTGTTCGACGGCGATCGCTTCGCATGGTCGGCGACGCCCGCCATCACCGCACCGATCTTCACCGCCGGCCGCCTGCGCAGCAACGTCGAGGCGGCGCAGGCGCAGCAGCGCATCGCGCTCGAGCAGTATCTGCAGACGATCCAGAACGCCTTTCGCGAAGTGGACGATGCCCTGACGTCGTACGAGGAATTGCGCCGGCAGCGCGAGGCGTTGGAACGGGTGGTGGAGGCCAACCGCGAACGTCTGCGCCTGGCCGAGTTGCGCTATCGCGGCGGCGTGACGATCTATCTCGAAGTGCTCATCGCGCAGCAGGACCTGTTCGACTCGGAACTGCGCCTTCTGCAAGTGCGGCGCGGCGTTCAGTCGGCGGTGGTGGAACTGTACGCGGCGCTCGGAGGAAGCTGGCGCGAAGCGCCGCTGGAACCGCCTCCCGCAGCAAGCGCCACGGGCACGAGCGTGGCTCCGACCACGGCACCGAACGCGGACCGGATCGACGTGGCGATGGAGGGGGCGGCCTCGATCGTGCATGTCAGGCACGTACGCGGGGTGGGCGGAATTTCGGTGCGGCGCCCGGCGTCAGGCTGGCCGCCAGCCGTGCGACTCCGGTTCCACGACTTTCCCGCACTGGACCTCTTCAGCGCACGCAGCACGGATGCCACCCTGCGCTGCGAGACGCAAGGCACGCTGCCGGATGCGCCGCACTTGTGCACCCTCGACGCCGGCACGGTCCTCGATCTCATGCAGCGCGAACGTGGCGGCTACCAGGTACAGCTTCCTGCCGCCATGCTGGCAGAGGACGTGGACAGCGTGGAAGTGCGCTGGGTGGACCGTTACCGCTGAGCCAGCAGGTCGCGCGCCTCAGCGCGCGGCCTGCAGCGCGACCGCGATGCCTGCCGGCAACTGCGCATCGGACACGCTGCGCCACGGCCCGTTGGTCGAGGCGGCGCGATACCAGCGCTCGCCGACCTGCAGGTAGAGCTGGCCATCGACGTCGTGGCGGAACATCACCGACTCGCTGTTGACCAGCCGTGAGAGCTCGGTGCCGGGGACGCTCTGGAACCCGGGCTGCCCGTCGACGAGGACGAGCGCCGTGGGCTGGCTGCTGACGATGACACGCGGGGCACCGAGTTCGAAGGTCGGCGTGCGACCGGTGCGCGGATCGGGGCGCGCCGCGAACAAGTCCTGCTGACCCGCCTTCAGCGCCTCGGCCTTGCCCTTGAACAGCACCTTGGGAATCGGCTTCGTCACGATCCAGTTGCCGTCCAGCTTCTTCGAGTGCATGAAGCCGTCGTATACCGGGATATAGTAGTTGCCGCTCTTGCCCTTGAGCACCACCGCCGGCGTGTTCTCGATGCGCGTGAGTGCGGTGCCCGCGACGTTCACCATGCGTGGCTTGCCATACACGGGCACCAGAATCGCCGGGCGCGTGGATACGATGATTCGCGGGGGCGTTCGCGTGTCCGATTCGGGCAGCGCCTGCACCAGCGCCTCGGTCGCACCGGCCGCCGACCCCTGGGCCGAAGCGACGTCTTCCGGACGGTCCGCGGGAACCTGGTCGGTGATACCGGCCAAGGGTGGCTCGGTCGCCGGCACGGCGCCGTCGTCCTCGACGACGTCGTCATCGGCTTCGGCCAGTACCGCTTCGGCGGCAGCCGCGGCGGCCACGTCCGCCGCCGCCGTCTCGGCCGCGGCCTGCTGCGCCTCCTCCACCGCCGGCCGCGCTTCGGCAAACTCGTCGGCGAGCGCGGGAGCAGGAGGGGGAGAGTCGAGCGTCAACGCCGCGCCTCCCTGCTGGGCCGCAGGTTCGGCGTCAGGCGCTGCCGGCGGCGCGTCGGCCACCGCGACCCCGGCGTCCGGCTCGGCTGCCGGCGCGGGGGACGCCTGTTCCAGGCTGGGTGGGGGAAACACCTCGCGCAGCGGCGGGCGTTCGCGGCGCGCTTCACGCACTTCACTGCGCACGCAGCCACCGAGCATCAGCGCGGCGAGGAGGATGCAGAGCAACTTCGACATGCTGGGGGATCCGTCGCGATGGCGCGTTCGGCGCCATGCGTGTTGATAGTCAGGTGGATTCGGTCAGGTCAGACGATACCGCGCTTGCGTAGCGCAGCGATGATGACCTTGGCGAACCCGGCGGTTTCCTTCTTGACGTCCTTAGGAGAGAAGGTCTCGGTGGTCCCGGACCAGACGAGCTTCGACTGCGGCGGACTGTACAGGCTGGTTTCGGCAATCACGACATCGTACTGGTAGACCCTGGGCGGATCGTAGTAGCCCACCCAGGCCGACGAATACCACCCGTAGAAGCCGCCTGCGAATGCGGGCCCATACGTCCCGGGCGTGACGTCCAGCCGCTGCTCCTGCTTGATCAGCCGCGTCACCAGCACGCCATCGGCGCCGATGTCCTCCACGATCTGCTCGAGTTGCGCCTGCTCCGCCTGTCCATCCTCGACCAGCAGGGTATAGCTGGGCACCGCTTCCACCCCCGCGGCGCGCAGCTGTCCGGCAAACTCGTCCTCGAACACCCGGCGGATGCTGGACTGCTTCGTAACCCCGACCACGAGAACCTTGCGGAGGGCCGTGTGCCCATCCGGGCTCTCCCACTGGTTCACCAGGCTGGTGGACGCGCATCCGGCGGCGGCCAGGGCCAGCATGGCCACCCAGGCGAGCAGGAACGTTCGGTAGCGCGTAGACATGCTGTTCTCCGGCCAGATCATCGCGCATTGTGCCGCAAGCGCCGATCTCGAGTCAGCGCCAGCGGTCCACCCACTCCAGGACCACCGAGTCGTCCGCCTTGCCGAACAGCGCAGCCGGAATGGCCACGGCGAAACCGTCTTCGACCCATTGCACCTCGCCCGCGGGTGCCTCACCGAGCCGGCAGTTGCGCGTGGTGCTCACGCCCCCCTCGCGGCGCAATTCGCACAGGAAGGTCAGCGCACCGGCCGTGGCGCGGAAGTGCTCGATCTCCGAGAATCCCTTCAGCTGGACCTTCACCGGTGCGGTCGGCCATTTGCCGTCCTCGCTGAGCAGCTGTGCGCTGCCCACACCGCTCGGGCTGCGGATCTCGAGCACCCCTTTGCGCAGTTGCACGCTGTCGGTGGGCTTGGCCGCCACCGCCGTCATGGCGGCGGTAGCCGCGCCGGCCGCGCACAGGGCCACCCCGAGCGCGGCAGCAGATAGCGCGGGGCGCACGCTTGGCCTCACGCCTTCACCCAGGTCTCGGAGAAGGCAAGGAAGGCCGTGCTGCTGTCGCGCTTGCCAGCAAATTCGCGCGGGAAGGGTTTGCCCGCCACACCCCGTCCGTTGATGGACACGTCCACCGCGTGCGCATCGACGAACAGCGAGAACATTTCGTGTCGTCCGGTGGCCGACTTGTCGCGCGGCATCTCCACCATGAACGGAGCACTCAACTCCCGCCACGTCAGGCAGACCTGTCCGATCGTGCTACGGAACCACTCCACGTGGTTGCTCGTTCCGTTTCCGGACGGCTGGAAGTCCCAGCCCGGCACCATGCGCACACCGGCCAGTCCGGTTGCGCCCTTGAAAGCGCCGAAGTTGGCGACGAAACCGTCGCGCAGATACTGCGCCAGCGGTTCGTTGTCGGTGATGCAGAGGTTGGGCTTGTCCGCGTTCTTGCCGCCGCCCCGCGGGTCCTGCAGGATGAACGCCGCGTGTCCCTTCCCATGTGGCGAGGTGACCACGCGGAAGAAGCTGATCAGGGTCACGAAGGGACCGTCCGCGGCCTCCTTCAGGTACATGCCCGGGTTCTCGCCGGACCAGTCCACCGCTCCGGGATTGATGGTTGGACGCATCGCGCAACTCCTCCTGTGCCAGGTTCGTATTGCTTCGAGGTCGGAGAGTCTAGCGCGAGACCGAGGGCGCATGCACGCGCGCATCGTCGCCAAACGGCGTCGGCCATGCGAAATCCAACGCCTAGACCGCCGAATCAGCGCCCTTGACGCTCTTGGAGAGAAATGCGGAGGAGGACGGACAAAGGCCGGAAAACTGGGACGTGGCCTGGATAGACCGCGGAGCCTCCTGGCGCGAGGCGGGACGATAGCCTAGCTTCATGAAGAAAGCCTCCGCGGTGGTAGTGAGCAGGAACAGGGACTCGACACCATGCGAGGCGGCAAAGGCCTCCAGGTGGCTCACGAGCGCTGGCGCGAAGCCGCGCCCCCGGTAACGGGGGAGGACCGCGAGCGATCGAAGCAGGCCAGCCGACTGAAACTGCTCCAACCCGATGACAGCGACCAGGTCCCTTGCAACGCGACATCCAAAGAACTGCGGGGGCGATGCAGCGCAAATGTCGGAAATCGGCAGGTCGCATGCGATGAGAACGGGGAAAATCTCCTCAAGCAATGAGAGTGGTTCGATGTCCATTGAAGGCTGACGGCAGATCTATATCGGCTGCACGCCGTGCAGGGCGGCTGTTGCGTAGACGGGAATGGTGCAGCGCTCGACGAACCCCAGCCGCCGGTAGATGTTCACCGCCATCTCGGAGGAATGGAGGACCACGCGCCGCCGTCCGAGCGCAGCGGCCCGGGCGACGGCCAGTGCCGTGAGCGCACTCGCGATCCCGTAGCCTCGCGCGGTCGGCCGCACGTACACGCCGAAGATGGCCGCCGTATCCGGGCGGCCGAGGCACGACAGGTAGACCTTGCCGACCGGCTGGCCGTCGAGATAGGCAACCCATCTGACTCCGTGGTCACCGGCTGCGTGCGCCCAGCGGTTCATTTCGAACGCGTACGAGCGGCTGTCTGCGGGGAGTTCCCAGTAAGCGGCCATCAGCTCTTCGAAGGCACGCAACCCCGGTTCGTCCTGCACTTCTCGATAGGTGACGGGCCCAGGCGACGGGCCTGCCGAAGCGCTCCACGCCGTGAGTTCCAGCGCCATGCCGGTGGCGTGCTCTACCAGCGACAATCCACGTGCGGCGAGTTGCGCCGCCAAGTTGGCGGGCTGAGCCGTGGGATGGACGAGCCACAGAAACTGTACGGCACGCCGGCGAAAGTGGCTCAGCACCTGCTCGATGCGCGCGGCGGCATCCCGCCCAAGCCGGGTGCGAAGTACGGCGTTGTAGGGAAGCTGGGGTACCGGCGCTTCCGCCCACACCAGGTCGTCCTCTTCGTGAAACACTCCGCCGGGTGCATGGCCGTAGTTCGTCCATTGCGCCACCAGCGCCTCCTCGATGGCTTCGATATCCGCACCTACCCCAGTCGTCGGAGGATCACTCGAGCTGTACTCGGCCATAGCGATTTGCTGATTGCGTAACGGCTTCGGCGGCATCGCGTCCGGTTGTTGGCCGGCCGGTAGACCGACGCCGGTCCATGCGTTCGCTCGTTCTCGATCACTTCATTACTTCGATTTCGCAGGGTCGCCAGGTCACCAGCTTCGCGCTTGTTGTTCCTGCTTGGAAACGGTTGCGAAGTCTCCAGCTCGGAGCGCGTCTGCGGATCCGACAGCACGACCGACCAGAAGTCCTTCGCCGGAGCATTCGCCGACGGCTGTAGCCGGCTGGACATTCCCATTCAGCGGCGCAGCGTAGCACCGTCCGCCGCATCCGGCTGTCGGCCGGCAGGAGTCCGCGATTGCGCCCGAACGGCACCCGGCGTCACGCCGGTGAAGCGCTTGAAGGCACGGCTGAACGCAGCCTCGGATTGGTAGCCGAGGCGGGTCGCCAGGTCACCGAGCGACTTATCCTCCTCCTTCAGTTGCGTGAGGGCGAGGTGCATTCTCCAGCGTGTCACGTAACGCATCACCGGCTCCCCGACGAGTTCGGTGAATCGTGCGGCCAGCGCCGAGCGCGACATGGCGACCTCGTCTGCGAGCAATGCGACGGTCCACGCGCGCGCGGGGTCTCGATGGATGAGCGCCAGCGCTCGGCCGATCTGTCTGTCCTGGAGCGCTCCGAGCCAGCCCGTTCGCGCAGCCGGGTCCTGCGCGATCCACGACCGGATGGCCTGGACCACGAGGATGTCGCACAGCCTGGTGATGACTGCTTCTCCCCCGGGTAGCAGCGCCTTCGCTTCGGCGGCCATGAAGCGCAGCGTGCTCTGCATCCATTCGGCATGAGGCGAACTCGAGGCCTCGACGATGAGCACCTGCGGAAGCAACGTGGCGAGGCGATGCGCGGCTGGGTGCTCGAAGCGCACGACGCCGCACACGACACTCGTCGCCTCTCCGCCGCCGCCGTGCCGCAGGATCTCGTAACGGTCGCTGACGACCTCGCGAGGCAGATCGAAAAGCTTCGACGCGGCGATGCCGCGCTCGCTTGACAAGGTGTGGCCCTGACCATGGGGCACGAGCGCAAAATCGCCGGGTTGCAGCATCACGCCCTCGCCGCCCCCGATTTCGAGCCAGCACCGGCCAGCGGTCACGACGTGGAACATCAGGCAGTCCTCGACCGCCGGAAGCTCGAGCGCCCAGGGAGCCGTGAACTCGGAACAGCAGTAGAAGCTGCCGCTCATTCTCAACAGGTGCAGCGCCTCGCCGAGCCGATCCACCGGAGTCCACAGGTCCTTCGCCTTCATGCGGCCGAGTATGTGCGCGGCGCATCCGCTCGTCCAGCAGGCCTGGACGGATGAGCATGAATCGGCGATCTCCGGTCATTGCCGGTCCGGTGGCCAGCAACCACACTGTTCGCATCGCGAATCGTGCAGCCAAGGAGATCCACCATGGAACGGACGGACCTGACGACGGCAACGACCCTGGTTCTCGGCGCCACGGGCAAGACGGGCCGGCGCATCGTCGAGCGCCTCTCCGCGCGCGCGATGCCCGTGCGGGCCGGTTCACGCGCCGGGCTGCCGCCTTTCGACTGGGAGGGCAGGGAGACTTGGGCGCCCGCACTGCGTGGCGTGACTGCGGCATATGTGTCGTACTACCCGGACCTGGCCGTGCCAGGCGCAGCGACAACGGTCGGCGCGTTCGCGGAGCTGGCCGCGGCGCACGGGGTCCGGCGGTTGGTATTGCTGTCGGGACGGGGCGAAGACGGCGCGGTGCTCGCCGAACAGGCCGTACGGGATGCAGGCGCCGACTGGACGATCCTGCGGTGCAGCTGGTTCTGCCAGAACTACAGCGAGGGCAACTTCCTGGGCATGGTGCTCGGCGGCGAGGTCGCGCTGCCGGCCGGTACAGTGCGGGAGCCGTTCGTGGATCTCGACGACGTTGCCGACGTGGCGGTCGCTGCGCTGACGAAGGATGGGCATGCCGGCAAGCTCTACGAGTTGACCGGCCCCAGGCTGCTGACCTTCCCCGAGGCGATCGAAGAGATCGCCACGGCCTCCGGCACAATGGTGCGCTACACGCAGGTCTCGATGGAGCAGTTCGCGTCTTCGCTGGCCCGACAAGGGGAACCTGAAGAGGTGGTGTCGCTGCTCACCTACGTCTTCTCCGAAGTCCTGGATGGCCGCAACGCTCACCTTGGCGACGGCGTGCAGCGCGCCCTCGGCCGCGCGCCGCGCGATTTCCGTGACTTTGCGCGCGATGCGGCCGCTGCGGGAGTCTGGGGGCGCACGCCGGCCGTGGCAGCGTCATCGTAAGCGGACCGAGGACACCGCAGCCAAACGGCAAGTGCATGATCCATCAACCAGACGATCCGCTCCGATTGAGACACACCCAGATGATGGATCGTTATCATCGATCGATGCTCCTATACGTGGGTGCGTGCACCATCATTAGAGTTCCGGCCTTCGCATCGCCACCGCCGCCCGCGAAAGGTCCCATGCGACGATCACCCATTCCTCCTGGCCGTCCGAGTAGGTTGCAACGGATTCGAAACCCATCTTCTGGTGTGCACGCACCGAAACGACGTTGCGGGTGGCGATCTCGGTGACACACAGATCACAGGGGAATGGCAGGGACAGGCGGAGTTGCTCGTAGAGCCGCGCGAGCAGTCCCTTGCCCCTGTGGGTGCGGTCAACGCAGACCTGACCGCCGACGATGAATCGGTAGTCGCAGAGCGGTCGTTGCCGGTAGAAGCAGGAACCGAATTGATCGAACATCGGGCGCAGGCTCGGCAACTCGTCCTGCAGCGACAGCGTCATCGAAAGACAGTAACCGACCACCCGGCCATCCGCTACGGCAATGGCCTGCGGCGCCTGTGCGGCCATGCGCTTCAAGATGGGCAGGGTGTGTTCCGCGAAGACGAAACCTTCGAGAGCCTGCTGCTGCTGCGACACGGCACGAGCCAGATAGCGCTGCTGGAGCGCCAGGATCCCCTCGAGATCGTGATCGGACGAGGCGATGGTGAGGGTCGTCATGTCACGGAGAAACGCGTGAATCAAGAAGCGTCTGTTAGGCGGAGAGTCATGTTGAAGTACACGAGCCGCTCGGTTTCGCTGCAGCCGAGGCGCGCATGGACTTCCTGACTCATGGTGTTCTCGAGCAACGTGTCCGAGGCGAGTTCGGTATCGCCCCGCGGCACGTCAGTGTCCGAACAGCCGTGCATTCAGCAGGACCTCCCCGGCGAACACCGGTGCGTCCGCGGCCTTGGCCAGAGCGACTTCGTAGGCTCCGCCGGCGACCCGCCACTGCCCGCTCTTGGCGTCGAAGCGAGCGAGCAGTCGCGGCTCGGCGATCACCGTGACTTCCTTCGATTCTCCTGGCGCGAGTTCGACGCGCTCGAAGCCCAGCAGGCGCATGCGCTTCACGCCGGCCGCCTTCGTGAGGTAGAGCTGCGGCACATCGGCACCTGCGCGCTCGCCGGTATTCGTCACCGTGAACGTGGCGGTGACGGTCTCGCCGCCCCTCAGCTTCAGGTCGTCATAAGCGAAGCGGGTATAGCTCAGGCCATGGCCGAAGGCATAGAGCGGCTTGATGCCCTTCTGGGCATACCAGCGGTAGCCCACTTCCGCGCCTTCGTCGTAACGCACCGTCGTCGACGTGCCCCAGACCGTACCCAGGCCCGGTAACGTGGGACGCGGCGTGTCCGCGAGGCTGGCCGGGAAGGTGATCGGCAGATGGCCCGACGGGTTCACCTTACCGATCAGCACGTCCGCGATCGCCTGCGCACCGCCCTGACCCGGATACCACGCCTGGACGATGGCCCTTACGTCGTGGCGCCACGGCATGGACACCGGGTTGCCGGTCTCCAGCACCACGACGGTGTTGGGGTTCGCCCTCGCCACCGCGCTGATCACGGCGTCCTGGCCCAGGGGCAGCGACAGGTCGGCATTGTCGAACCCTTCGCCCTCGACCCGGATGCCGAAGGCGATCACCACGTCTGCGCGCCGTGCCGTCAGCGCCGCCTCGGTCGGCGTATACCCGGGGTCGAAATCGAACTGTGCGTCCGGCAGGGCCTTCTTCAACTCGGCCAGCGGCGACGGCGCGAACAGGAACATGTTGCGCCCGCCGCCCATGATGCCCGCACCCCCGATCCTGACCACGCCGGCATGCCCGCCGACGGGGTTCACCGCGCCCGAGCCGGTGCCGGAGATGATGCCTTCCTGGGCGTGGCCGCCGATCACCGCGATCTTCAGCTTCCGGTCGGAAGGAAGTGGCAGCACACCATCGTTCTCCAGCAGCACGATGCCCTGACGCGCGATCTCCAGGGCAAGCGCGTCATGCCTGGCCAGATCGACTGCGGGCGCCGGCCCCCACTTGTCGAGACCTACCGCATACATCGAGCGCAGGATGCGGCGGACCATGTCGGAGAGGCGCTCCTTCGACAGCTTGCCCTCGGCATACGCCTGCCGCAGCCTGTCGGTGAATGCCTCGCCGCCCCACTGCTGCACGTCGAACTGGATGCCCGACTCCTGGTCCAGCCCCTTGAGCGCATAGTCCCACGAAGGCACCGCACCCCAGTCGGACATCACGTAGCCCCGGTAGCCCCAGGCGCCCTTGAGCACCTCGTTGAGGAGATGGTGGTTGCCACTCGCATACTCGCCATTGATCTTGTTGTACCCGCTCATGATGGCGCCGGGCTGCGAACGCTCGATGGCGATCTGGAACGCCAGCAGGTCGGTTTCGCGGTGCGAGGCGGGGTCGATGATCGCATCGAGCCAGTGGCGGTTGGTCTCGTTGGCGTTGAGGGTGTAGTGCTTGAGCGTCGAGATCACACCCTCGCCCTGAATGCCGTTGACGGCCTCCGCACCGAAGAGCGCACTGACCAGCGGATCCTCGGAGTAGTACTCGTAGTTGCGGCCGTTGCGCACGTCGCGCTGCAGGTTGATCCCGCCCGCCAGCTGGATGTTGAAACGGCGCGATCGCGCCTCGCGCCCGATGGCCGCGCCGCCCTCGCGCGCCAGGCGCGGATTGAAGGTCGAGCCGACTAGGATCGAGGCCGGGAAGGCCGTTGCACCCTCGTCGTCGGGCCGGTAGCCGGGATTGGTGACGCCCATGCTCGCGTCGCTGCTCTGCAGAGCCGGGATACCGAGCCGCGAGATGCCCGGCGTGTAGCCGGCGCTCATGTTGTCGACGTCGATGGGAATGCGCGGATCGCGCGGTATGCCGAGCCCGGGGACTGCACCAATAAGGCTAATGAGGAGCGAGAACCGCTCATCGTCGGTCATCTGCTGCTCGGTCCGACGCGCGCGCTCGTCCGGCGACGGACCTTGTGCGACAGCGACGCCCGACCCGAGGGGAACGAGCAACGACACCAGGAGAAGGAAGGTACGCCCCGCTTTCATGGCTGCCTCCGTTCAAGGGTCACGGTCGACATGCTACTGCCCGACAGCATCCATCGCAGGCGATGACGCGCCTATCATCGCGCGGCAACGGCGACCAGGCAAGCGCGAGAGAGCGCACCAGGATCCCCTCGAGATCGTGATCGGACGAGGCGATGGCGAGGGTCGTCGTGGCACGCACATACGCCTGAACCAAGTAGCGCTGCGAAGCGCTTGCGAATCTAACGAGTCGTCGTCAGGCCGCGGTACCTGGCCGCGCACCTCCGGGCAGCCGGACGCCAACGATAGCACCGACAATGCCGCCGAGCGGACCCGCCACGAAGACGGCGGTCATGATCGCTTCCACGCTGCGGTCATGCCTGTTCGATGAGAAAAGCTCGATCGCGCCGTACGCACACACCGCGAAGATGGCGAAGCCAGCGATGGCGCCGAATACGATGAAGAGCAATCGTTTCATTCGAATAATGCCATCGTTCTCGTCATCAGCCAGTCAAGATTGCCACAGCGCGCTCACTGCTGCCACTGGGGAATCCACACATCTCCCAAACGTCCGGAACTCTTGACTTCAAGTTGACTTTAAGTGGCACTGTGCCGGGTCCGCCTTCTGAAGGCAAGCAAATGGAGCCTCACATGGACCATGCAGTCAGCGTTCTTTCGATCGCCGCACGGGGCACGCCGCGGCCCACCGTTGTGCGCCTCCAAAGCCTCGTCACGCACGCCACGTTCGGCCGGAGCCTATCCATCGCCGTCCTCGTCCCCACACTACTCTCTGGAGAATGAAATGGTCGTCCCCGCCAAGTTTGCCCCGATCCTCTTCGGCGCCCTGCTCTCTGCAATCATGGTCGCGCTGGTGTCGGCCTTCGTCATCACCATTACGCAGGGCATCCACCAGGGATTCACCGCCCAATGGCTGAGGAGCTGCGCCACCACGTGGCCGGTGGCGTTTCCGACTGTGACCTTGGTCGCGCCATGGGTTCGCCGCGTCGTTGGTCGGCTGACGGCCTAGCGATGGCAACGAGCGGCCGAGCATCGGCAAGCCCAGCGCCGCCGCTGAACGGCCCGCTCGATTGCGGAAATAGCTGCCCCCTTGGTCGCGGTCCAGTTGACCGAGGGATCGGGCTCAAGTGGCGAGCTTGTCCACTGCATTCGAATCTCCGGTCGATGAATCAGGCTTGCCACTTACGCTGACCATCATCCATTGGCCGTCTTGGCGGAGATAGACCTCGGACCACTTTCCTGTGACTTGCCGGGGTGCTGCTTCCTTGGGTGCGACTGACGCCGAATAGATGTAATGCACAATCCCGACCGTGTGGTCGTAGACCTGCACGCTCAGCGGGATAAGCTCGTAGCCAGTGACCGCTGGCGCGTCACCCAGCACGGAGTACACCGCGGCCTCGCGATCGTGGATGGTCGGGTGAGTCATATCCCAGCCGACATACTGAGGATGCAGGGTCGAGCGAACTTTCTCGGCATTTCGCTCCATCGATAACGACCACAGATCGTTTACCCGCTGCCATAGTTCCTGCTGTTCGGAAGAGAGTCCTGTGACCGGGTTAGCAGCCATGGCGTGTCCTTCTCCAAGAGGCAACGGCGTTTGATCTCAACAAAATGCGCACGCAGCGCAGGCGGCTATAGCGTTTCCGGTGAAGGCTAGATCAAGTGGCATCGTCTGTGTTGCGGCGAACTTGGCCCGGCGATGCGCGCGCAAGCATCATCCCCAACCAAGGATGGGCGCCTTCGAGAGCGTCGAGAGAATCGACCCACCCCGAGCACTCACGGCCGGCACGGATGACATGGCGGCATTTGCTGGGCTACTTGTCGCCTATCACCGCGACACCTTGTATTTCCAGGAGCAGGCCTTCGACGGGAAGGTTCGAGACGGTAATCGTTGTACTGGCCGGAAAGTCTCCTTCGGCAAAGAACTCCTTCCGAATCGGGATGAGAGGTTCCAGGAACCGCGGGTCCGTGAGGTACACCGTGATCGTAGTCAGGTTCTGGAGGGAACCGCCCGCGCGCTTCAGTGTTCGATCCATGGCGCGGAAGATGGCCCGCGCTTGGCCTTGCAGATCGCCTGCAAGAGATCTTCCTTCTTCGTCGCGAAGCGCAACGTGTCCCGCAAGCCATACCATCTTGCCGCCCTCTGTGATGACGGCGTTTGAGTAGCCTCGCTCTTGGGAAGGGTCACTCTGCAAATACTCGCGAGGGACCGCAGTCGAATGGAAGGCGAGCAATACGGTTGCCATAACGGCACGAAGCAGATTATGGAATGCCATTGTTTCCTCCCTTCGATGAGCCACAGGTAACTTGAGTCTACCTCCGAACATACATGAAGCCGATCATCGCGAAAATCAGTCCGACTGCAATCCACGTGGCATATGTCGCTAAAAACATGGGTTAGCTTCCCCTTCGTAGTGAATGCCCGGCGGTCAGGCCAGCGATCGCTGAAGGTAAGGGGCCGCCGAAGCGCGCAGCGCAGAGGTAACCCAAAAGCGCAGCTTTTGGGCGGTCCGCTTGACTGATGGGATGGACTCCCTCCGCTTTATCTCGGAATCATCGTGCCAGTGCTGGGTACTCATATGGGATGGGTGTCAGCAGTCAACGGGAGGGAGTCCGTGATGAATGCTACTACTGCTGCGATCGACCTTGCGGCGTGTCCGCTGTCGACTTTCCTTACACCTTGAGCGGGCGGGTCGTTCGCAGCACGCGCAAGTGGTTCAGGTTAAAGCCGATTCACGCACGGGCATACCCGTTGCTTTGCTCGCCACCAATATGCCTCTGTCTTGAGGGAGCGTGCCATGGACCAATCGTCCGCCAACCGCCGGGCCGCGAGGCTGGTAGCGCTTGCCTTGGGCTTGCTGGTCGGCCCGGCTCACGCCACGTACTGGAGCCTGTTCAACATCGAGGGCGAGGGCGCGTTGACCGCGCAGTACGTGACCTACGCCAGCCTGACCGACATGCTGACCGACACCAACCGCCTGGACGTGTTCGACCCCAACGGCGGCTTCGCGGGCAAGAACATCGTCGGCTCGGGGTCGGGCGGCGGCGTGTACTGGAGTCTCTTCAACGTCGAAGGCGAAAGCGCGCTGACCGCGCAGTACGTGACCTACGCCAGCCTGACCGACATGCTGACCGACACCAA
>CAZNBS010000032.1:26343-27898 GCA_964570955.1 uncultured Burkholderiales bacterium
CCGCCTGGACGTGTTCGACCCCAACGGCGGCTTCGCGGGCGAGAACATCGTCGGCTCGGGGTCGGACGACTACGGTGGCGGGGGCGGGAGCGTGCCCGCGCCGCCGACGCTGGCCCTGATCGCACTTGCGGGGGCGCTGCTGATGGGGTTCACACGCCGTCCGCGGCGTGTTCACTCTGTCGGATTAGGTTCTCTGTCAGCTGTACCGGTTTTCAGGCGTCCCGACTGACGCACATGGACCGCCTGCGCGCTGGCTAACAAGCTCGCGCGCATCTGCTACGCGGTGCTACGCGATCAAACACCATTCGGTCAGCCGACTACTCGGCTTGGCAAAAAGATGCAGCGCCAGTCGTTCGAACTGGTGCACTGATCCACCGTTAATCTCATCCAGCGTTGCGTGGAGACGATCCGCCCATCACGGCAACCATGGTCGCACCACAGCCCAACGTTGCCGATAACTCTTGTGGCTCATCGCGCTCGCGGCGTGCAGTCATTTGCAACGATTGGCACCGGGTTGGCAGATTCCATGTCCGCACGAGCTTCAACACACACAGCTCACATCAGACGCCGGATTTACGACTGCAAGCGCTTCCGTTCGCCAACCCTATCGAATCGCTCTTGAGCTTGGGAGGGAGTTCATATACGCTGGGTTGAGCGTTCGTTGACTATTCGCGGATACGTACACGACCAGGTTCCACCAGCCAGAGACGGGCGGAAGTTGCTTCGATGCCGATAAGGGTAACGGCGCCGCGCAGTGTAGATAGCGTATCGCGGACACTCTGGGTTTGAGGGCGGAGTACCCAGATGCCGGTGTGGCTTGAGGGTGGGTACTGACGAATATCGGAGAAATCCAGATCGAGCGTCACGAGAATTCGTCGCTCAGCGATGCATGCTACTAGGATAGCGGAGTCTGGCTCTCCGACCAAACGCTCCTCGTGGACCGTTTCGGCGTCGTGGCCGAGGTCGGTGAATAGAGTGCGTGCTTGGCGAGGAAGGTTCTCGTCGAGTTTGAACCGCTCGGGCACGCCCGACACCTACGCGGCGGGGACTGGCACGATGCGCTCGCGCGCCAAGTCAGCCGCATATGCGATCGCCGCGGGGATGTGGTCCGGCTTCAGAGAGGGATATTCCTCCAGTATCCGCTCGGGGGTCTCGCCGTCGGCGAGATTGTCCAAGACGACCGACACTGGGACGCGAGTTCCGGAAAAACAAACCGCACCGTGTAGAACCTTTGGATCTACAGAAATGAATGGCTTCCAATCCATGACTCTCTCCACTGCGTGGGTGAGAGGAATGTTACCGCAAGACGGTCTACGCCCAACGGCAACGCCGTTGGGCGCTCCGGTTCAACGGCGGGTTGGGCCTCATAGGTCGCGCTTCAACTGCTGCAGCTCATCCGTGAAGCCAAGAATATCGAAGCGCTGCGGATAGACGAGATAGAACACAACATCTGGCGATGTTCTCTCGGGTGACTATGCGCGCGTCGTTAATGATGTGCTCCCGTAAGCTTCCCCGGTAGGTAGACAGATCGAAGTGGACTTTTCTGGCAGGATTT
>CAZNBS010000033.1:0-13435 GCA_964570955.1 uncultured Burkholderiales bacterium
TGAGGATGGCACCTACGCTCGGCATGACACCATGGGCATGAGGATGGCTCACTACGCTCGACATGACACCGTGAGCATGAGGATGGCTCACTACGCGCGACGTGGCACCGTGGGCATGAGGATGGCTCACTACGCGCGACATGACACCGTAGGCATGAGGATGGATCACTACGCGCGACGTGGCGCCAGAACGAGGACGCTTTCTCCGCTCACCAGTCCTCGCGCACGGCGCGCACGGCATCGGAACGCGCGGCGTGCCGGGCGCTGACGCGAGCGGTCAACGTCGACAAGGCCAGCATCGCTGCACCGAATGCACTGAGCAGTAGCCACGGCATGTGCACCTCCATGCCCCAGTGGAAAGACTGGCGGTTCACCACGTGGATCAGGATCAGGCTGACGATCCAGCCCAGTGCGAACCCGACCAGCAGCCCGGCCATGCTGGTCAACAAACCCTCGGTCGTCAGCATGGCCGCGACCTGGCGGCGCGTCATGCCGACATGGCGCAGCATGCCGAACTCGCGCCGCCGCGCGAGGGCCTGTGCGGTGATGCTGCTGCTCAATCCGAACAGGCCGATGACGATGGCGGCCCCTTCCAGCGCATAGGTGGCGGCAAAGGAACGATCGAAGATGCCCAGGCTCAGGTCGCGGAGCTCTCCCTGGCGCGCGATCTCCAGGCGATCTCCGCCGGGCAGCGCCGTGCGCAACGCCTCGGTCACCTCCGATGCATCGACTGGCGGCTCGAGCCACACCGCCGCGTCGGTGACGCGCGAGTCGCCGCTCAGGTGTCGGTATACGGCGCGCGGCACCACCAGCGCGCCGTTCTGCCGCGCGTAATCGCGCCACACGCCGGCCACGCGGAACGGCGCGGTGCGTCCGGCGATCGGCAGGTCGACACGTGCGCCCGGCCGCATGCCGAACACATCCACCATCATCTCGCTGATCCACACCGGGTGCAGATCGTCCGGCAACGGCGGCACTCGACCCACCAGCGGCAGTCGTTGCGCCACGTCTGCCGGATCCAGATCGCGCGCGAGCAGCGTGACGGCCGGCTGACGTGGGTCGAGCAACAGCTGCTCGGCACGCAGGAACTCGACCTTGCGCACACCGGCGAGCGTCGAAATGCGCCGCTGATCCTCGGCATCGAGGAATGCGCTGTCTCCGGCGTTGCCGGCCCGCAGGTAGAGGTCGGCCGGCAGCACGTGGCCAAGCCAGTCGTCGAGCGATTGACGGAAGGAGGCGACCATGATCGCCATCGACACGGTCAAACTGATCGCGGCGACGATGGACGCGAGGCTGACGCTTGCCCGACCGGGCGCGTTGCGCAGCTGCGCCAGCGCGAGTGCCGGGACTGCACGCGGCGGCTCGGGCAGCAGATGCAGCAGCAGCGCCAGCAGTCGCGGCAGCAAGAGGATGGTGCCGAGGAGCAGCAGCGCGATGGCGAGGTAGCCGAACAGCGGCAACCCGCCGACCGCGGGTAGCCGGACGAACAATGCCGAGAACGCGATCAGCAGAAGACCGGGACCGAGGCGACCCAGATGTCGAAACGCGCCTGCATCGTCTCCCGCCTTCAGGGCGGCGGCCGGCCGCGCACGTGCCGCCTCCAGCGCCGGTACCGCACTGCCGAGCACCGCAGCCCCCAGTCCGAGGGCGAAGAATACCGCGATGGCGAGCGGCTCCAGCGTCGGCGCGGCGTCCACGCCGCGGAAGTGGCCCGCACCCAGGTCCGCGCCGACAAAGCGCAGCATGGCAGCGGCGAGCGCATAACCGAGGACGATCCCGGCTGCCGCACCGGCCGTGCCGACCAGCAGACCCTCCAGCAGCATCTGCCCAACCAGGCGCCTGCGCGTGAAACCGAGCACCCGCAGCAGCGCGAGCTGCGCGCGCCGCCTGACCACGCCCAGTGCCTGGGTCGAGAACACCAGCAGGCTCCCGGTGAACAGCGCCACCAGGGCCAGCACGTTGAGATTGATGCGATAGGCGCGCGTCATGCGCCCGGTCGCCTCGATGGTGCTGTCCGGGCGGTCCACCTGCACGCCGGCAGGCAGCAGTGACGAAATGGTCTCGCGTGCCTGCGCGAGGTCCGCGCCCGGTCTGAGCTTGACGTCGATGCGCGAGAGCACGCCAGGGCGGTCGAGCAACCACTGGGCGCCGCCGATATCCATCACCGCAACGCGCGCACGCGTACCCTCCGCCGGCAGCCAGCCAGCCACGCGCAACCGAACCTCTTTCAGACCGACCTGCACCGGAAGCACGTCGCCGACGCCCAGTTGCAGCCACTCGCGCGCCGCGGGACTGAGGAACACGGTGTCGGCCCGCAGCGTGTCCTCGAGATCCTCGGCCTGCGCGAGCAGAAGCGGCTGGATCTGCGCAGCGCGGAACACGTCGAGCCCGACGATGCGAAGCGGATCCTCGCTGCCGGGGAGACTGGCATTGACTTCGAGCACCGGACTCGCGACCGCGACTTGCGGCAGTCGTGCGATGGCGGGGTACAGTGCTTGGTCGAAACCGGAGCGGGGGCCACGCACGCTGAGGTCGGCTTCACCGGAAAAGCCGCGCAGGGCCTGGGCGAACTCCCGCAGCGCCGCACCGTTCACGATCTGCACGGCATAGCCCAGCGCGACGCCGAGTGCGATCGCAAGCACGGCGACGAGCAGGCGCAGCTTGTCCTGCAGTAGCGGGCCGAGCAGCAGCGCAGCCGGCAGCATCAGCCCTCCATGCGATGCACGAAGCGTGCGATCGCCTCGAGCGTGGCCTCCTTGCGATCCTTGTGCGGCGAGTGTCTGCAGTTCTCCAGCAGCACCTTGTGCACCGGTCCGCTCACCTGGGCCGCGATGGCATCGATCTGCGCGAGTGTGCCGAACTCGTCTTCCAGTCCCTGGATCAGCAGCACCGGACAGTCGATTCCGGAGAGGTAATTCTCGATGTTCCAGGCGCGGAAATCCGGGCGCAGCCAGATGTCGTTCCAACCCCAGAACGTGGCGGCCGGATCCGCGTGATACCGGGCCATGCGCTGCGGCAGGTCGGTGGTCATGAACGAGTCGCGGACCTGGGCAATGCCGGCCAGCGACAGCTCCTCGACGAACACGTGCGGCCCCATCGCGACCACGCCACGCACCGGCCGGATGCCGGCGCCGGCGTGGATCAGCGCAATCGATGCGCCGTCGCTGTGACCGACCAGTACCGGCCTGTCGATGCCGAAGTGGGCGAGCAGCATCGGCAACCGCTCGAGCGCCTCGCGATGCATGTAGTCGACGTCGCGCGGCGCCGTACGCGGCTCGGAGCGGCCGTGGCCGTACCGCGAGTAGACGAGCGCCGCGCAGCCGGTGGCTTCCGCCACCCGATCGGGAAAGGTGCGCCACTGTCCGGCGGAGCCGAGCCCCTCGTGCAGGAATACCAGCGTCGGGCGCGACGGTGCGTGGCGCGACATCGCAGGGCGCACCCAGCGGTGCTCGACGCGCTCGCCTCCCACCCGCGCGAACTCGACGTGATAGTCGGGATCGGGCGCGGCGGTCTGACTCATGCTGCTCCGCCCGCCTTCAATCGCGCAGCTTGAAGCGCTGAATCTTCCCGGTCGCCGTCTTCGGCAGTTCCGGCACGAACTCGATCCAGCGCGGGTACTTGTACGGCGCAAGCCGCTCCTTCACGTGCTGCTTGAGCTGTTCCGCGAGCGCGTCGTCGCCCCGTCCGTCCGGCTTGAGCACGACGAAGGCTTTCGGCTTCACCAGCGCCTGCTCGTCACGTGCGCCGATCACCGCCGCCTCGAGCACGGCAGGGTGCGAGATCAGCGCTGCCTCGACCTCGAACGGCGAGACGTACATCCCACTCACCTTGAGCATGTCGTCCGACCGTCCGCCATAGACGTGGTAGCCCTGCTCGTCCACGCTGTACTTGTCGCCTGCGCGCGTCCACGGTCCGACGAACGTCGCCAGCGACTTCTCGCGGTTGTTCCAGTAGCCGATGGCGCTGGTCGGTCCGCCGATGTGCAGGTCGCCGAGTTCGTTCGCACTTGCGTCGCTCCCGTTGTCGTCCAGCAGGCGGATGGTGTAGCCGGGAACCGGCTTGCCGGTGGTGCCGTAGCGCACATCGCCGGGACGGTTGGACAGAAAGATGTGCAGCATCTCGGTGGAACCGATGCCGTCGAGGATGTCGACGCCGAAGTGCGCCTGCCAGCGCCGGCCCAGTTCAGCGGGCAACGCCTCGCCGGCGGACGTACACACGCGCAACGCCACCCGATCGCGTGCAGGCAGTTGGGGGCTCGCCAGCATCAGTCCGTACAGCGTAGGCACGCCGTAGAAGATCGTCGGCTTCGATTCGGTCAGGCGCCTGAATACGGCGGCAGGGGTCGGCCGCTCGGCCATCAGCACGGCGCTCGCACCGACCGCCAGCGGAAAGGTGAGCGCATTGCCCAGCCCGTAGGCGAAGAACAACTTCGCAGCCGAGAACACGACGTCGTCCTCGCGGATGCCGAGGATGGGCCTGGCATACAGTTCGGCAGTCTGGATCAGGCTGGAGTGGATGTGCAGGGTACCCTTCGGCGTGCCGGTGGACCCTGACGAGTAGAGCCAGAAACACACGTCGTCGCAAGTGGTCGGCGCGGTTGCGCAATGGTCGGCTGCCTCGCGCATGAGCTGCTGCAGGTGCAGGAAGCCGTGCCCCGTCTTGCCGGAGACGATCACGTGCTGAAGGCAGGGCAATCCCTCCAGGGCGGGGCGAAAGGTGTCGAGCAGCTGTTCGGAGACGATCAGCACACGCGCGCGACTGTCCTCCAGCATGAAGCGGTACTCGGCGCTGGTCAGCAGCGTATTCGCAGCGACCGGCACGATCCCGGCCCTGATGGCGCCGAGGAACACGCTTGGAAAGTCGATGCCGTCGAGCAGGGCGACCATCACACGCTGCTCCATCTGCACGCCCAGGCCGATCAGAGCGTTGGCGACGCGATTCACCCGCTGCGCGAGCTCGCCATAGGTATAACGCCCGGCGTCGTCGATGTAGACGGTCTTCTGCGCACGGCCGGCGAGCAGGTTGCGCTCGATCAGGTCGTGCGCCGCATTGTAGGCGCGCGGGATGTCGATGCGCGGCGGACTCACGCTGTGATCTGCGCGGCTGAGCATGCGCTGTTCTCCTCGTTATCGTGCGGGAACTATACCTTGGGGCGTCATCACACGAACGATGCCCTCACCACGAGGACACGAAGAACTTCATTTCTGAAGGCTTTCTTCGTTTCCTTCGTGTGCGTCGCGGTCGACGCTCTGCGCCCGGCACAGCGCGATCCAGCCGTCGATCCACTCGGCCGCGACCTCCTCGGGCATCGTGCCCGCGCTCGCGTCGTGCAGCAGGACGTCGCCAACGCGCCGGGCGCCGAGCGCCGCGAGGATTGCCTCGAAGCGCCTGCCGCCGTTGCAGAAGGTATCCAGGTAGGTCCGGTCGCCGAGCGCAATGACGCCGTAGCGCACCTTCGACAGGTCGGGACGTACGCTGCACAGCGAGTCGTACAGCTGCCTGGCGTTGTCCGGCACGTCGCCCTGCCCGTAGGTGGAGGTGCAGACGAGAAACAGTCCGCCGCCTTCGAACGCACTCGCATCGAGGCCATCCATCAGTCGGGTGCGCACGCGCGTCTCGCCGTCGTCGAGACGCAACTCGAGCTCCTGGGCCACGAGTTGCGCAGTGCCCGTCATGGTGCCGACCAGAATGGTCAGTTCCAGCGCCACGTCATTGCTCCTGTCCTGTCAGGACCACCCGACGCACCGACGGCGTGGACGCGAACAGCTCCGCGACCAGAGCTGCGCGCCGCGCGAGCACCGCGCGCTGGTTGATGTAGCCCTTGTCCGTGATCTCTCCCGCGTCGATATCCGGCGGCGCGCTCATCAGCAGCGCACGCGCAGCGTGGGTCGAGCTGCCGGGCCGCTCCCGCCTCAGCGCCCGCAGCGCGCCATGAACATGCGCGTGTACCGCCGGATGCTGCGCAAGTTCGTGCACGGAGGCTCCCGGCACGAGCCGCGAGCAGCCCGGCCCCAGGAACACGAGCAGGCCGACCTCGTCGCGGTCGTGCCCGGCCACCACCACGTCCTGCGCGACGGGCTCGAGCGCCGCGAGCGCGCGCACGCGCAGCACTCCGACGTGGACCCAGGTGCCGCTGCCGAGCTTGAAGTCCTCCACCACGCGCCCCTCGAACACGATGCCGCGCTCGGGCCGCGCGTCATCGAGAAGACGGCCGGCATCGCCGATGCGGTAGAACCCCTCTTCGTCGAAGGCGTCCTGGGTGAGCGCGTCGCACCTCCAGTATCCGGGGGTCACGTTCGGTCCGGCGACCCGCAGTTCGAACCGGCCGGCACTCGGAATCATCTTGACCACGCAGCCCGGCACCGGCAGGCCGATGTTCCCCGGCCCATCGACGACCTCGTGCACACCGGTGGCGAGCGGCGCGGTCTCGGTCGATCCCCAGCCCGACACCATCGGCACGGGCCGTCCGAGCTCCTGACGGGAGAGCGCCTGGAGGCGGTCCCAAAGGTGTTGCGGCAGTCCCGCCGCCGCGTAGAACAGGAGGCGCAGGCGACGAAAGAAGGTGGCTCTCAGCGCGGCGTCCTGCTCGAGGGCGGGAATCAGCATGTCGAAGCCGCGCGGGACGTTGAAGTACACCGTGGGGGACACGTCCCTCAGGTTGGCGATGGTTCGCTCGATCTGACCGGGCGCCGGTTTGCCGCCATCGATGTAGAGGCTGCCACCGTTGGCCAGGATCATGTTGAAGTTGTGATTGCCGCCGAAGGTGTGATTCCACGGCAGCCAGTCGCAGATCACCGGGGCCTCGCGGGTCAGGAAAGGCCACACCTGCCGCGCCTGCTGCTGATTCGCACACAACATACGCTGCGTGTTGATCACCCCCTTCGGCTCGCCCGTGGATCCGGAGGTCAGCAGGATCTTCGCGACGGTGTCCGGCGCAACCCGCGCAAAGGCGGCGTCGACTGCACGATCGTTCGCGCCCTGCACGAGACCGTCGAAGTGTGTGCAGGCGCCGTCCGGGTGCGCACTCACCCATTCCGCGCCGTGCCAGTCGACGGCGCGTCGCGCAGGCAGGAAGGATCGGGCGTCCTCTACGTAGACCAAGCCGGGACGCAGCAACTCGATGGCCGCGCGCAGCTTGCCGTGATCGCTCGAAACGAGCGAGTAGGCCGGCGAAATCGGCGCGACGGGGATGCCGACGTGCATCGCGGCCAACGCGAGCAGCGCATGACGAATGCTGTTGTCGGACAGGATCGCGACCGGACGCTGCGGACCGAGCTCGCGCTCGAGCAGCGCCGCCGCAATCGCACGCACCGCATGCAGTGCCATGCCGTAGGTCAGTTCCCGCCAGTGTCCCGCGTGCTCTCGCTCGGCCAGGAACACCCGTTCGGGCGCCTCGCGCGCCCAGCGCTCGAGATGCTCGCCCAGACAGCGCGCGTACGCCTGCAGCGGCTGCGGCGAGGACAGCAGAAGCGTGCCGTCCGGCCGGCGCTCGACCTGCACCGCGGCGGGCGCGAAATCGCAGCGAAGGGTTGATGAAGCGTTCATCTGGTTGGCGTGCTCAGGTTGCCCTGCCCGTCGAGGCCTGCACTATAATTCAAGCACTATCCGTTTCATGCACGATATTGCATGACCCGCCTCCTCGAACGCAACCCCGATGCCCGCGCCGCGCGTCCGCCCTCGGCAGCAGAAGGCGAAGATGCCTTCCTGGCCGAACTCGGGGGGCGCGTGCGCGCCCTGCGCGCGCGCAGAGGCATGAGCAGACGCACGCTGGCCGACGCGTCCGGGGTCTCGGAGCGCTACCTCGCCGCGCTCGAGTCCGGACGTGGAAACGTCTCCGTGCTGCTGCTGCGGCAGATCGCGGCAGCGCTGTCGCTGCCGGTCGGGGATCTGCTGCGCGAACCGGATCCGCGCTCGCTCGAGCTGGAACGCATCCACGCGCTGCTCGCCCGCACGCCGCCGGATCGCCTCGGCGCGATCCGTCGCCGTCTGCAGCGGGACAGCGCAAGCGAGACGACCGATCGCCGCGCACGCATCGCACTGATCGGCTTGCGCGGAGCCGGCAAGTCCACGCTTGGACCCAGGCTGGCGGAGGAACTCGAGGTGCCGTTCATCGAGCTCGATCGGGAGATCGAACGCGACGCGGGCACCGGCCTCTCGGAGATCTTCCTGCTGTACGGCCAGGGCGGCTACCGGCGCTACGAGCGGCGCTGTCTCGAGCGGGTGCTGGAAGCGCACCCGCGCTGCGTGATCGCCACGGGCGGCAGCATCGTATCGGAACCGGTTACCTACGATCTGCTGCGCGCGACCTGTACCACGGTCTGGCTGCGCGCCGCGCCGGAGGAGCACATGGCGCGGGTCATCGCCCAAGGGGACACCCGGCCGATGGCGGACAATCCGGAGGCGATGGAGGATCTGCGCCGCATCCTGAAGGGTCGCGGGCGGCTGTACAGTCAGGCCGATCTGGTCGTGGATACCGCCGGGCGCCGGCCCGAACAGAGTCTGCGCGACCTCAGACGCGCACTGAAGAACCCGCGCAGGGAGGACACGACGCGATGAACGCATCCGACGAACCGGTCTCGATGCCGGTGCGCATCAGCTTCGACACGCACCCCGGCCGCTATGCACACTGGAGCCTGAACGTCGACGGGGCGGTCGCCACGCTGGCAATGAACGTGAACGAGGACAAAAGCATCGTGCCGGGCTACCGGCTCAAGCTCAACTCCTACGACCTGGGCGTGGACATCGAGCTGTACGACGCGCTCAATCGCATCCGCTTCGAGCATCCCGCCGTGAAGTGCGTGGTGATCACCTCGGCACGCGAGCGCATGTTCTGCTCCGGCGCGAATATCTACATGCTCGGCCAGTCCTCGCACGCCTGGAAGGTGAACTTCTGCAAGTTCACCAACGAGACGCGCAACGGCATCGAGGACTCCAGCCGCCACGAGGGTCTGCGCTTTCTCGCGGCGGCGAACGGCACGGTCGCGGGCGGGGGCTACGAGCTGGCGCTGGCCTGCGACGAGATTCTGATGGTGGACGACCGCTCCTCCACCGTGAGCCTGCCGGAGGTGCCGCTGCTGGGCGTGCTGCCCGGCACCGGCGGGCTCACCCGCCTGACCGACAAGCGCAAGGTGCGACGCGACCTCGCCGATGTGTTCTGCAGCACGGCCGAGGGCGTGCGCGCCGCCCGCGCGAAGCAGTGGAAGCTGGTCGATCACATCGCCACGCCGCAACAGTTCGCGGGCGCCGTGCGTGCGCGCGCCGAGGCGATGGCGGCAGGCAGTGAACGCACTGGCGAGGGTCCCGGCATCGCGTTGACGCCGGTCGAGCGGCGGATCGACGAGCGCGGCTACCACTATCCGTACGTAGACATTGCGGTCGACCGCGCGGCACGCACCGCCTCGATCACCGTCAAGGGACCCCGGGACGCGCAGCCGGCCGATCTCGCCGCCATTCATGCCGCCGGCGCTGCATGGTGGCCGCTGGCGATGGCACGCGAGCTGGATGACGCGGTTCTGATGCTGCGCACCAACGAACCCGATCTCGGCCTGTGGCTGCTCAGAACCCAGGGCGACATCGATCCCGTGCTGAGGATGGACGAGGTGCTACAGGCACATGCCGAAGACTGGTTCGTCAAGGCTACGCTCGGCATGTTGCGGCGTACGCTGGCGCGTCTGGACGTATCCTCGCGCACGATGTTCGCCGTGATCGATCAGGGCTCCTGCTTCGCCGGCACCCTGTTCGAACTGACGCTCGCCGCAGACCGCAGCTTCATGCTGCTGCTACCGGAGCACGAAACCGATGCCCCGCGTATCGCCCTGTCGCGCATGAACTTCGGCAGCTACCCGTCGGTGAGCGGGGAGAGCCGGCTGGGCATGCGCTTCTGCGGCGAGATGCGGCCGGTCGAGGCCGCGCGCGCCATCGTCGGCGACCGCATCGGCGCGGCCCTGGCGGAGGAACTGGGCCTGGTGACCTTCGCCCCAGATGACATCGACTGGGCGGACGAAGTACGCCTCGCGATCGAGGAACGCACCAGCCTCTCGCCCGACGCGCTGACCGGAATGGAGGCGAACCTGCGCTTCTCCGGCGCGGAGAGCATGCAGACACGCATCTTCGGACGCCTGTCGGCGTGGCAGAACTGGATCTTCAACCGGCCCAACGCGGTGGGCGAACAGGGCGCGCTGAAGGTGTACGGCAGCGGGAGCAAACCGCGGTTCAACTGGGAGCGCGTGTGATGCGTATCGACTACAGCGAGCGGATTCCGAACAATGTCGATCTGGCGGGCGACCGCACGCTGCAGCGCGCGCTCGAACACTGGCAGCCGAAATTCCTCGACTGGTGGCGCGAGATGGGGCCGAACGACTTCGCCTCGGCCGACGTCTATCTTCGCACCGCGGTTGGCGTCGATGCACAGGGCTGGGCCAGCTACGGCGCGGTCAAGATGCCGGACTACCGCTGGGGCATCTTCCTCGCCGATCCGATCCCCGATCGCACCATCGGCTTCGGGGACAACTACGGCCAGCCGGCGTGGCAGCAGGTGCCGGGCGAATTGCGCTCGCAGTTCCGTCGCATCATCGTCACCCAGGGCGACACCGAGCCGGCTTCGGTGGAGCAGCAGCACCTGCTCGGCCACACCTGTCCGTCGCTGTACGACCTGCGCAACCTGTTCCAGGTGAACGTCGAGGAAGGCCGGCATCTGTGGGCAATGGTCTACCTGCTGCACGCCTACTTCGGCCGCGACGGCCGGGAGGAAGCCGAAGAGCTGCTGGCGCGCCACTCGGGCGATGCCGACAAGCCACGCATCCTGAGCACCTTCAACGAGCCGGTGCAGGACTGGCTGTCATTCTTCATGTTCACCTATTTCACCGACCGTGACGGCAAGTTTCAGCTCAAGGCGCTGGCCGAATCCGGCTTCGACCCGCTGGCGCGCTCCTGCCGCTTCATGCTCACCGAGGAAGCGCACCACATGTTCGTGGGAGAGACCGGCGTCGGACGGGTGGTCAGGCGCGCGCTCGAGGTGATGAAGGAACTGGGCACCGACGATCCGGATGCCATCCGCGCGCACGGCGCGATCGATCTGCCCACCATCCAGCGCTATCTGAACTTCTGGTTCACCTCGTCGCTCGACCTGTTCGGCTCCGAGGTATCCTCGAATGCGGCGACGACCTTTGCCGCCGGCATCAAGGGACGCCCGGACGAGAGCCAGTACGAGGATCACGTCTGCCGCGACGCCACCTACCAGCTCGAGACGCCCAACGGCGTGGAGACGGTGGCGCTGCGCAACGCGATGAACGAGGTGATGCGCACCTCCTACGTGAAGGACTGCGAGATCGGGGTGAAGCGCTGGAACATGCAGATCCAGCGCGCCGGCTACGACTTCCGGCTGAACCTGCCCAGTCCTCACTTCCATCGCATCCAGGGCGCCTGGGCGGGCCTGCCGGTCGATCCCCAGGGACGCCTGCTCGATCGCGCCGACTACGAGCGCCGGGCGGTTGACTGGCTGCCGAGCGAGGCCGATCGCGCCTTCGTGCGCGGCCTGATGCAGCGCGTGGTGGAGCCCGGCAAGATGGCCGGCTGGATCGCCCCGCCCGACCGTGGGATCAACAACCTGCCGGTGGATTACGAGTACGTGCAGCTGCGCTGAACTGCATGGGGTCGGCGCGCGATCACCGACGCATTGCGGGCGCCGTGCTGCCCTTCCAAGCAAGGAGCCGAATGGCGGCTCGTCGAATCGGCTGCGGGCTGAACCCGCGCACAAAGGGTGTAACGCGCGCGGACAGAAAGGCGGCGCCGCCGCGCTGAACGGTAGATACCCGTCGCCGCAGCCCCTGCGGTGACCGAGCGCGTCACGCCTCGTCTATTACCTAAGGTATATATCGATATACAGGTTACCGCGCCATCCGTAACCAATCTGTATGTTCGTCCAGCCTAGACTTTCACTTGCCGGGATCCATCGCGTGTGCGTCGCACATCGTCCCGACAACCAGAATGGGGAAGCTCACGTCTGGCTGCAGCATACCGATCATCGGAGGTCCCATGAAGCGCAATGGATATGCACGGGCAACCCTGTCGGCGTTGTCTCTACTGGCCGTTTCTGCAGTTGCGCAGGCGGCAGATATCGAGTCGGTCAAGGTCGTTTTCGATCCCGACGTCTCGAGCCGGACGAACATGGGCAGGTCGGCTGGCGAAACCAGCGAGCTGCGCGTCGGGTTCGATCCCGCGGTCATGGCACGCACCAACGTGCATCGCGGCGAAGAACAGGCGAAGCCGGTTCGCATCTCGCGTGACGACGCGTTCATGAAGCGCACCAACATGGGCGGATCGGCACGTCCGCGACCCGTTCAGGAGACGGCGCAGAGGAACTAGGCGGCAGGTCGGGGCGGCATTTGAATTCTGCATGCCGCCCTGTCTTGCGGGACACGCTTCGAGTGCCGCTGAGCAAGACGTCCGGCGGGCGGGCGCGCCCACCTGTCCAATTTGCGGTGTTCGGAAGTCATATGAATAGACGGGAGAACGGAAGTGAGCATCAAAGCGATGGTAGTTGCCGTGGCTCTGATGGGATGTGCCAATGCCCTTGCGGAGCAGTCCTACGGACGAGGTAGTGTGTATGCCACCAACGTGTCTGCGGCATCGGGCCCCGTGCCCACCGGAATGCTGGTGAGAAGCGGGCGCGACAGCGTATACATTGGAATGATGCCCCCGCCGCAGCACCGGGTCATCGGCCGCATCCCGGACAAGTCCGGTCGGTCTTGACTTCACTGCTGCGCGCCGCTCGGGCAGGATGACCGCAATCCCTCTGGACCGAGCACGAGGACGCGATCGGCGGTGGCCGCTGCATGCAGCGAGTGCGTCACCAGGATTCCGACCGCATTGCGTGCCTTGATCTGGTCGCGCAGAAGCGCGAGCACCTGATCTGCACTGTCTGGATCGAGATTGCCGGTCGGCTCGTCGGCGAGTACCAGCTTCGGTTCATGTACCAGGGCCCGGGCGATGGCGACCCGCTGCAGTTCGCCGCCGGAAAGTTCTCGCGGTGCACTCGATGCGCGGTCGCCAATATCCACCGCATCGAGCATCGACCGCGCGCGCTGCGCGGCAGTGCGTGGATCTGCACCGAGGAGGTTGAGCGGCAGCGCGACGTTCTGCACGACGCTCAGGTAGGGCAAGACGTGGAAGGCCTGGAACACGAATCCCATCTTCTCGCGGCGCAGACGGGTCAGCGCGTCGTCCGATAGTCCTGCCAGGGACGTGCCATCGACCTCGATCTGCCCATCGTCCGGCACGTCGAGGCCCGCAACCAGGTTGAGCAGGGTCGACTTTCCCACGCCGGACTCGCCCATGATCGCGACATACTCGCCGGCTGCGAGATGCAGATCGACGCCACGCAGGACCACGCGGCGCGCACCTTCGTACGACTTGCAGAGATGACGGATGCGAAGCA
>CAZNBS010000033.1:13445-27443 GCA_964570955.1 uncultured Burkholderiales bacterium
GAGGGGATGATAACTGTCCCCGGTGTTCGCCCGCGTGGCGCCTGCATCGTCAGTCCGGAGGAAGCCCGATCCCCGTCGCACGATCCTGCGTGAAGCGTGCCCCTGACGCGGCACCTGAATATCCGTGCAAGGCCGCTGCCAGCGCCTCACTATGCGCTGAGGGCACCACCCCGAGGACCACGGACAGGATCTGCCGCAGCCGCCGGAACACCTGCATGCCCTCCGCAGGCCGCCCCAGCGCAAGATAGCAACGCATCAGGCCCTGATAGAACTCCTCCGCGAGGTCGTCGGCGTCGAGCCCTCGACGATAGCACTCGATGGCGCCATCCATGTCGCCGAGGGCCTCCAGCCGAGAACCGGCGCGCTCCACGAAGCGTACGAAGCGATCGCGCAGACGCATGCGCATCTGTATGCTCCATCGCTGACCCACGTCCGAGGGCAGGAATTGCCCGCGATACAGCGCCAGCACACGATGGATGAACTGCTTCGCGGCCGCATCGCTACCGTTATCCGGGAAGCACTCCACCAGGCGATCGAATGCGATCGCGTCAATCCAGCACCGTTTCAGGTTCAGCGAGACCCTCTCGTGCGACACCAGGATCGCATCCGAGCATCCGAGCACCTTGCGCAAACGGCTGATTGCCACTCCGAGGGCATTGTTCGCCGCATCGCCTTCCTCGTCACTCCAAAGTGCGTCGATCAGGGCAGCATTCGACACGTTCTGCCCTCGCATCGCGATCAGTACTTTGAGCAGCGCCAGCACCTTGGCAGGCGCACGACCGGAGAACTCGACCGGGACGCCGTCGCGTACGATACGAAAGTCGCCAAGCGAAACAATCTCGATGGGCCAGGGCCAGGCCTGCGTCATCGCATCAGGTGCCGGTAAGCGCAGCTTTCGTATCAGGGTCTCCACGTAGTCGGATTCGATGCCCGATTCCAGCGCCTTGCCACAGAGCATGCTGAATCCGAGGTTGCCCCGCTCGGGAAACGAGTAACCACTGGCGCGCGCGATGCGGAAGGCCGCGGACAACAGTCCGAGCGCTGATTCCTCGGTCCCGGCACGCATCGCCGCGATGGCGTGTAGAAAAGCGGTCTCCGTCTGGAACCAAGTGAAACAGGTACCTTGGGTCATGCGTTTGACGCGATTGCAGAGTTCGGCCGTCCCGGAGACATCTCCTTCGACGGCACGGGTGGCGGCGTGGAGCAGTGCCCCTTGCATCTGCACGTATGGCATTCTAGAACGGCGCGCCGCGTCGTGCGCGGCAGGAACGAGTCGTTCGATCGTCGTGCAGTCACCGGTAGCGACTACGTAATGTAGCTCCATCACGGCGACAAGCCACGCGTGAATGGGGCGTTCGGCCATAGCGACATTCAGTGAAGCTTGATAAACCGTTCGCGCCTGCTGAATGCATCCATGAGTCAGCAGAATGTCATGGCGATAGCTGGCAATGAGCATTGCTGCAGACCGCATGCCGGAGAGGTTGTTCTCCTCGATGAGTTTGTCGGCCTCATCGAGCAGCGCAAGGGCTTCGAGGTCGTGTCCTTCCAGCCGAAAATCGAACCAGGCACTGCGGATCAGCCACCACATCCGGTTGAGCGGAGTGATGCGACCGTCTCCGAGGAAGGGGTTGACCGCCGACTTGACGGTCCTGCCTCGCTGCGCATCCAATGCCAGGCTGCAATATGTCATCAGACACGTCGCACTGCTTATGCGCAGATTGACGTCCAGATCGGCGAGCAACAGCCTCGCAACGGTCGCCACGCATTGCGTCAACGCCGAGCTCCCGGGGGTCCCATAGAGCATGGCGACCAGAAGACTAGACTGCACCTTCAGCTGCACTTCTGACCGAACAGGCAACTTGCCGCCGTCAATGACCTGCTGCAGTCGATCGGCGCAGTGCGACATCTGACTGAAGTCCGACCATTCGAAATAGACAGAGTCAATAACGCCGCACACGGAATGTGCAACACCAAGGACGTTGCCGTCGCGCTCAAACCCTTGTGCAGCCCGCTCGAATACCGTACGCGCCACCGCTTGGTTCTCGGAGAGTTCCGCTTGTCCAAGCCAGTAATCGAACCAAGGCTGCGACTGTCGCATGGGTACGGGCAATGCATAGATCCACGCCCTCACTGTCCGGTGCCGGCCTTGTGCAAGGAGCACGGGCGCCTCCCGCAGAACGAGCGATCCCGCCGGGTCCCACGCGTTGGCTTGCACATAGAGTTCGAATGCGTCTTCCGACTGCTGAGCTTGATCCAAGAGCGCCGCTGCCCTGCACTTCAGTACGCTGACCTCAACCTCGGTCATCTCGTCCTGAGCACGCCTGCACAAGAACGCTTGAAACAACGCGTGGTACTGGTACGTGATCTCGGGTCCGGGACGCCTGTGGACGAACAGATGGCGCTGGTACACTTCATCGAGAATCGTGGCGGCGCGAGCATTACCGGTCAGACCATAGGCGACCTCCACCGATACGCGCGGCAGGCAGGATGTCTGCAGCAAGAGCTGCCTCGCATCTGGCTCCAGCTGCTCGAATATCTGTGCTGCGAAGTATTTGAACACGTTGTCCAGGTGCATCGCGTCACCCAGCGCAGAGAGGTGTCCGGAGTCGCCGTGCTCCAGTAGCAAAGTCAACCCTGCTGCCCACCCGGCGGACTGTTCGTGCAATCTCCGGACGCTGTTCTCATCGCCACCCCGCGCGCCTGCCAGCGCCCGGGTCTCTTCGAGGGTGAGACGAAGTTCCTCCCAGTCGATGAAATTGACTGCTGAGTTTGCGAGCAATCTCGCATAACTGTCCGGTGGATCTCGCCTGCTTATCACGACAAGCAGGTTACCCGGTGCGACCTCGGCGATGGCGCCTGCAATCAGCGTGTGAAACGCCTCCGACGCTGGAACTTCCTGATAGTTGTCGAGGACGATCACGGCCTCATCGGGCAGCCGCCCGAACAACTCTCGAAAGAAACGCCGTGCGAACCCCTCCAGGTCGCCGCGATACTCGGGAGTGAGGAGAGGAAGCGCCGCCTGACGCTTGCGGCGAAACGGTTCACCGGCAAGGTGCAGGAAATAGAAGAACGTGGACAGGTCCGCGTCACCGCTGTCTACCTGGTACCAGATACCAGGTATGTCCCTCGACTCTAGCCAACTCGCGACGAGGGTCGTCTTGCCTGCACCCGGCGGCCCGACCACGCACATTCCTGGACGGCTGGTGGCGTCGTCGAGCTTATGGAACAAGCGCTGTCGGGCGATCGCGCCGTGCAAGCGAGGGCGCGTCAGCTTCGCGATGGGCTTGCTTCGTCGCGGCATGGACCGCACCCCGGAACGTGTGTCCTCATTCTACGTTGCGAGGATCGTTCTTTCCCTGCGCGGCAGGGCATACCGGAGGACGACCCCGTCCCGGCGCGGGACGCCGCTCCAGCAGAGCCCAGAGCTCTTGGTAGCTGCGAAACGCCCGGCGCCGACAGTCTCCAACCCGCTCTACCATGCCGATCACCGTGCCATCATCCTCTCGCCGGTAGATATGAACAATATAGCTTTCGGACATGGGGTCGCCGTCCAAGCGAGATCAGGGCAGTTCCCACTCCCACTCGATGTCGTCCCAGTTCACCCGCTCGTTCACTGCCACGAAGTTGAACTTGCCCTTGCCCTTGATCTCCGCGAAGGGCCCGGTGCCGCCGACGAGTGTGACCGTGCCCGCGGAACCCGTGGCAGTTCCCTTCCAATCGCAACGCGCATACAACTGGTGCTTGTCCTTCGTGGTGAACGTCTTCACGCAATAACCGGAACTGGTTCCCGCGTCGCCGACGTACTGGACGATGTAGTGGGCACGATCGAGCAACTTGTCGAGGCTGCTCCCGCCGCCATTGTGGAAGATGAGCCCTTCCTGCTCCCCGGTGAAGGTTCCCTTGTACGGATGCCCCTCCGGTGTCTTCAGATCCGTGTGCTTCATGTTGAGCAGAACAGCGTGACCCTGAAAGCGGCCGGACTTCTGCGCGTGCAGGGGCGTGGAGATGCCCCACATCAGGGCCAGACAGACAATTGTGAAGACGCCCATTGGCATGGATGTACGCATGCTCTTCTCTCCTGGTTCTCGCGCCCGGCGGGCGCATCAGGGAGGAGCCTAAATCGCGGCGGCTTACAGATAGCCTACGGGAAGGCATAGAGGCGAACCCCGACCTCCGCCGGGGTGATGGATCGGCCTCGCTTCGCCCGCGTTTCGGACGGCTTCGAACCGGCAAGTGCCTAGCTCCTGCCGCCCTTCGTTTGCGTGAAGTCTAGTGCCGGCCCCTTCGGCACGATGCCGGTCGGATTCAGCTGCCGATGGCTCATGTAGTAGTGACGCTTGATGTGGTCCATGTCCACGGTCGCGGCGATGCCGGGGACGTCGTAGAGCTCGGCCAGCAGGCGTGACAGGTTCGGATAGTCGGCGATGCGCCGCAGGTTGCACTTGAAGTGCACGTAGTACACCGCGTCGAAACGTACCAGCGTGGTGAACAGGCGCCAGTCGGCCTCGGTGATCGTATCGCCCACCAGATAGCGGGATTGGCCCAGCATCTCCTCCAGCCGGTCCAGCGCCGAGAACAGCGCTTCGAACGCCCGCTCATAGGCCTCCTGGGAGCCGGCGAAGCCGCACCGGTACACTCCGTTGTTCACTCGTGCGTAGACGAATTCATTGATCTCGTCGATACGTGCGCGCAGCGGCACCGGATAGAAGTCGGTCCGCACCGGCGTGCAGGCGTCGAAGGCCGAATTCAGCATGCGGATGATCTCGGCTGACTCGTTGTTCACGATGGTGCGGGTCTGCTTGTCCCACAACACCGGCACGGTCACGCGTCCGCTGAAATGCGGGTCGGCGGCGGTGTACAGCTCGCGCAGATAACCGAAGCCGTTGACGGTGTCCGGAATGCAACCCGGTCCGTCACCGAACTCCCAGCCCTGATCGTGCATCACCGGTTCGACCACGGACACGGAAATGGCTTCCTCCAAACCCTTGAGCGCCCGGAAGATCAGCGTGCGATGTGCCCAGGGGCAGGCGAGCGACACGTACAGGTGATAGCGGCCCGGCTCGGCGGGATAGGGCGTCGAGCCATCCGTGCTGACGCGCTCGCGGAATCGCGCAACGGTCCGGCGGAACTCGCCGCCGGTCTTGCAGGTGTCGTACCAGCCGGGGTGCCACTTCCCGTCGAGAAGATACCCGCTCATGTTCGCCCTGCCTCCGAATCGTCCGCGAGCAGCGTGTTTAGACCATGTCGAACAGCAGCACCTCGGCTTGCTGCGCCCTGCCAAGCCGCAGTTCGCGTTCCCGCTCGATCCTGGCACCGTCCCCGGCCGAGAGGCGCTGCCCGTTCAACTCGACGCTGCCGCGGGCGACGTGCAGGTAGGCGCGGCGGCCATCGGCCAGTGTGTGCACGATCTCGTCCGCACCGTCGAGCACCGTCGCATAGACGCGTGCATCCTGGTGAATGCTCACCGACCCATCCGCACCATCCGGCGAGGCCACCAGCCGCAGGCGTCCGCGCTTGTCCTGCTCCGCGAACGACTTCTGCTCGTAGCTCGGCTTCACTCCGCGGCGGTCGGGCTCGATCCAGATCTGCAGGAAATGCACGAGCGCTTCGGGCGAGTGATTGAACTCGCTGTGGAGCACCCCCGTTCCCGCGCTCATGCGCTGGACGTCGCCTGGGCGGATCACAGAGCCGGTGCCGATGCTGTCCTTGTGCTCCAACGCACCCTCCAACACATAGCTGATGATCTCCATGTCGCGATGGGGATGCGTGCCGAATCCCTTGCCTCCCTGCACCCGATCCTCATTGATCACGCGCAGCGGCCCGAAACCCATCTCGCGCGGGTCGTAGTAGTCGGCGAAGGAGAAGGTGTGATAGCTGTCCAGCCAGCCGTGGTTGGCGTGGCCGCGGTCGGCGGCGCGCCGCAGGGTAATCATGGTCGAAGCTCCTGAAAGTGCTCGGTACGAGCGTAGGAACACTATATTGGCGCCTGGCTGCGGGAACGAAAGCGGAGCTTTTCGACCGTGTCGTTCGGGAAGTCCGAACGGACGGAACCTACAACAGGGTATCCGCCAGGCGCGCGACGTTCTGCGCCACGCGGGCAAAGATGCCGCGTTTGCGCCAGATGAGCAGGTCGACCTCCTCGGATTCCTCGAAATAGCGCGCCTGCACCTGCTGCAGCTTCGCCACGACCGCGCGGTCGTATACCAGCACGCTCACCTCGTTGTTGAGGGCGAACGAGCGGATGTCGAGGTTGCTGGTGCCGATGACCGCCACGTCGTCGTCGATCGTGGCGTGCTTCGCGTGCAGGAAGTTGCCGTGATAGAGATGAATGCGTGCCCCTGCGTCCAGCAGTTCCTCGTAGTTCGACTCCTGCGCGAGATGCACGATGGGCTTGTTGGAATGCCGGGACACCACCAGGTGCACCGCCACGCCGCGCTCGGCGGCCATCTTCATGGCGAGCAGGAAGGGCTCGTCCGGTACGAAGTAAGGCGTGGTGAGAACGATGCGATGCGCCGCCGCGTGCATCAGCGCCACGAACACCTGCTGGGTGTTGCCGTGGTGATAGCCGGGACCGCTCGGCATGACCTGCGCCAGCGCGCCGCCGCCGCTCCCCACCTGCGGAAACAGCCGCTCGGGCGGATCGTCCGGAAGGCTCTCGGTCTCGTAGTAGCGGTCCGCCAGGAACACGCCCTGCAGCTGGCGGACCACGGGTCCAGTGAGGCGCGCGACCAGCTCCTGGTTCGTGAGGCGACGGTTGGCATCGGGATCGACGATGTTCTGCGATCCGACGTAGCCGATATGTCCGTCGATGATGGCGATCTTGCGATGGTTGCGCAGATCCAGCCGCACCGCCTTGCGGCCCCATATGCGCGGGGGCATGAGCAGCACCGCCTCGATGCCCGACGCCCGGAACAGCGGCGCGAGGCGGCGGAAGGCGAAGAACGACCCGTATCCGTCGGCCAGAACCCGGCACGCCACTCCCCTGGCCGCCGCCGACTTCAGCGCCTCGATGACGCGCATCCCGGTCGAATCGTCGCGGAAGATGTAGTAGAGCAGGTGGACGTGATGCCTCGCCGCTGCAATGTCGGCAAGCATCCGCTCGATGCCCTGGTGGTAATCGGTGAGCAGTTCCACCTGGTTGCCGCGGCAGGTTGCGAAGTCCGCGAGTCGGTGCGCAAGCGAGACGGCGGGTGAGAACGCGGGTGGCAGCGCCAGCTCCGTCACCAGTGCGTCACCCAGGATACGGGGCTGCAGCTCGCGCACGAGTCGGGATACCGCGAGCTGCATCTCCAGGCGCTCACGCGGCAGGTAGGCGCGGCCGAAGATCGCATACAGGATCAGACCTGGCCAGGGCAGGAAGAAGATGAGCAGCAGCCAGCCGCGCGCAGCTGCCGGACTGCGCCGCTGAGGAACGTAGAACAGCATGGCCAGGCGCACCGCCCACTCGCTGATCAGGTAGACCATTCCCCAGCTCAGTTCCATGCCGTCATCGAGATCCAGACGTTCGCCGCGCGACGATTATCCCATCGACGCCGCAATACTTCGTTCGCGGAGATCCCGGGACGTTCTGCCCACGGACCACGCAGGCAAAATGGCCCCAAACTCAAAAAAAAGACGCGCCGAAGCGCGTCTTTCTCGGAGGCGAGCTGCGCGGTTACGGCACCTGCTCGCCCAGCGGAGGATGCGCGATCTGCTCCGATTCCGGCTCGGCACCGGGGTCGTGGATCTTGCGCACCAACAGCGAGTAGGCCGTCGGGATCACGAACAGCGTCAGAAACGTGCCCAGCATCATGCCGCCGACGATGACCCAGCCGATCGCTGCCCGCGCTTCGGAGCCGGCGCCGGTCGAGGTCGCCAGCGGCAGCGCGCCCAACACGGTCGCGAAGGACGTCATCAGGATCGGACGCAGCCGCAGCGTCGAGGCCTCGACCACGGCCTCCAGCTTCGACAGGCCCTTGAGTCGGAGCTGATTGGAGAACTCCACGATCAGGATCCCGTTCTTGGTAATTAGACCGACCAGCATGACCAGACCGATCTGGCTGTAGATGTTGAGTGTCCCGCCTACGCCGAGCTTGGAATTGATCCACATGATCAGCAGCGCCCCGCACCAGGCGAGCGGCACGGTAAGCATGATGACGAGCGGTCCCACGAAGCTCTCGAACTGGGCGGCGAGCACCAGGTAGATGAAGACAACCGCCAGCAGCAGCACGAGCACCGCTTCCTGGCCGCTCTCGCGGAACTCGCGCGACTGTCCATCCAGGTCGGTAGCGGTTCCTCGCGGCAATTCCTCCTCCACCACCTTGTCGACGTACGCCAGCGCCTCGCCAAGCGTCGCGCCAGGCCCGACGTTGCCGTTGATGACCGCAGCCCGAAGCTTGTTGAAGTGGTTCAACTCCTTCGGCGCCACCGTCTCGCGGATCGTGACGAGATTGGAGAGCTGGTGCAGTTCGCCGCCGGCCCCGCGCACGTAGATCGCGGTGAGATCGGACGGCTGCCGGCGATTGACGTCCTCGACCTGCACCACAACGTCGTACTGCTTGCCCTCGCGCTTGTAGCGGGTGACATCACGCCCACCCATCAGCGTCTCCAGCGTGTGGCCGATGGTCTCCATGGACACGCCGAGGGCCGCGGCCTTGTCGCGATCGATCTCGACCCGCAGCTGCGGCTTGTTCAGTTTGAGGTCGGTATCCAGCCCCACGATACCCGGGTACTGGGCGAGGCGCCCCATGACCTTGCTGACGTATTCCTGCAGCTGCTGGTAGCTGTTGCCGTAGATCACGTACTCGATCTGCTTGGATAGGAAGCTCGCACCGAGCGAAGGCGGATTCACGGTGAAGGAAATGACGCCGGGCAGGCCGCCGAACAGCTTCGGCGTGAGTTCCTGAGTAATGGCGAGCTGCCCGCGCTCGCGCTCGCTCCAGTGCTTGAGCACGGCGAAGCCGATACCGAGGTTGACCGGGTTGGGCCGATCCAGGCCCGGCGCAACCACCTCGAACAGGGTGTCCACCTCCGGGTACTGGTTGATCATCTTGCCGATCATCTTCATGTAGCCGTCGGTGTACTGCATGGTCGAGCCTTCCGGCGCAACCGCAAAGGCCATGAACGTGCCACGGTCCTCCACCGGGGACAGCTCCGACTTGAGCTGCATGCCCAACCAGACGGTGGCGCCGAGCGTGGCGACGAATACGATGCCCACCACCCAGCGCATTCGCAGCGTACCGCGCAGGATCGACCGGTAGCCGTTGTTCATCCGATCGAACATGCGCTCGGTGAGCTGATACACCGGCGAGGGACGCGCACCGTGCGGCTTGAGCAGCTTCGAGCACATCATCGGCGTGAGCGTGAGCGCCACGAAGCCGGACACCAGCACCGCGGCGACCACCGTCAACGCGAACTCGATGAACAGCTGGCCGGTGCGCCCCTGGATGAAGACCAGAGGCATGAACACCGCCGCCAGCGTGATCGTCATGGCGAGAATGGCGAAACCGATCTCCTTCGACCCCACCAGTGCCGCCTGATAGGGGGACTTGCCCTCCTCGATGTGGCGGTGAATGTTCTCCAGCATCACGATGGCGTCATCCACCACCAAACCGACTGCCAGCACGATGCCCAACAGCGACAGTACGTTGACGGAGAAGTCCATCACGTACAGGAAGAAGAACGCGCCGATGAGCGAGACCGGGATGGTGACCGCCGGGATAAGGGTAGCGCGCCAACTGCGCAGGAAGATGAAGATCACCAGCACGACCAGGATGAGGGCCTCGACCATCACCTTGTACACGGCATTGATGGCCGCCGAGATGAACTCCGAGGTGTCCACCGCGACCTTCATCTGCATGCCTTCCGGCAGCCCGCTCTGCAGGCGGGGTATGGTGGCGCGCACGGCGTCGGCGATGGCGAGGGTGTTGCCGACCGACTGCTTGACCACCCCCAGTCCGAGCGCCTCGTTGCCGTTGATGCGCACGATCTTGCGGTTCTCGTACGGCCCGGGCGCGGCATAGCCGATGTCGCGCAGGCGGATCGGGTAGCCGCCCACCTCGCGGATGATCATGTCGTTGAACTGCTCGGCGCTCTTGAGGTCGGTTTCGGCCAGCACGGTGAACTCGCGCGCGTCGCTTTCGATGCGCCCGCCCGGGGAGTCCAGATTCTGGCGCTCCAGTGCTTGCTCGATGTCCTGCGGGGTCAGTGCCTGGGCCGCCATGCGCTCGCGATCCAGCCACACGCGCATCGCGTACTTGCGCTCGCCGCCGATGATGACCGTTGCAACGCCGGGCAGCGCCTTGAGCGGGTCGGTCAGATAGCGGTCGGCATAGTCGGTCATTTCCATCGGCGTGTGCCGATCGCTCGAAAGCGCGATCCACATGATCGGCCAGGCGTCGGCCTCGATCTTGTTGACCACCGGGGTGTCGGCCTGATCCGGCAGCAGTGCGGTGACGCGGGAGACGCGGTCGCGCACGTCGTTGGCGGCGGCCTCGACGTCGCGGTCGGTGACGAAGGTCACCGTGATCTGACTGACCTCCTCGCGGCTCTGCGACTTGATGGTCTTGATGCCCTCGATGCCCGACAGCGCATCTTCGATGGGGGTGGTGATCACGCTCTCGACCACCTGCGAGGTCGCGCCCTTGTACACCGTGCGCACCGATACCGTCGGCGGATCGATCTTCGGGTATTCGCGGACGGTTAGGCGATCGAACGAAATGACGCCCAGCAGGACGATGAGCAGGCTCATCACTGTGGCGAGCACCGGGCGCTTGACGGAGATTTCAGACAGGATCATGTGGTCACCTCCCCTTCCGGGAGCAAAACGTGCGCAGCCTCAGCTGCCTTTCTTTTCCGACTGGGCGACGGCACCGGCCGAGGCCGCCGGCTTGACCGCGCCGCCTGCCGCGGCACCTTCCTGGGCGGTGGGCGCAGGCTGCTCGGGGAGCACCATCACCGGTGCGCCGTCGCGCAGCTTGATCTGCCCTTCGGTGATCACCGTGTCGGTGGGCGACAGGCCGGCGACGATCTCGACCTCCCCGGGCCGCCGGGTGCCGAGCTGCACCTTGGTCAGTGCAGCCTTGCCGTTCTGGACCCGGAACACGTAGTTGTCCGTACCCTGCGGCCAGAGTGCGGGTTCCGGCACCAGCAGCGCGTTCTTGCGCGTCTCCAGCGTCAGCCCGACCCGCACGAACATGCCGGGTTTGAGCTTCAGGCCCTTGTTCGGGACCTTGGCCCGCATGAGGAAGGTGCGCGTACGCTCGTCGACGGCCGGCTCGATCGCATAGATCAACCCCTGGAACTCCTCGCCGGGAAATGCGTCGAGGCGCACGGCGACGTTCTGCCCGGGCTGCACCTGTGAGGCGAACACCTCGGGGATGCGGAAGTCGAGCTTGATCGAGTCGAGGTTCTCCAGGCGCACGATGTCGTCACCGGCCTTGACGTAGGCGCCGGGGCTGATCATGCGCAACCCGACGATGCCGGAGAACGGCGCGGTGATCACGGTCTTGCTCAAGCGTGCCTCGGCTTCGCGATGCACCGCCTCGGTGCGGTCCAGGTCGTTCTTGGCGACGTCGACCGCCTCCTGGGAGATGAACTTCCGTGCGAGCAGTTCCTTGGAGCGCTCGTAACGCTGCGCCTGGGTGCGAACCTGGGCGTCGGACTGCGCCACCTGCGCCTTCAGCTCGGCCGGATCCAGAGTAACCAGACGCTGGCCGCGCTGCACGCGCTGGCCTTCGTTGAAGTGGATCTCGACGACACGGCCGTCGATCTCGGGGCGGATGATCACCGCCTCGTCGGCCAGAAGCGAGCCGACCGCGCTCACCTCGCTGCGGACCTCGCCGACTTTCACCTGGACGGCCCGGACAGGCAGCCCCGGGGGCGGGCCACCAGCAGCGGGACCGCCGGACTTGGCCGCCGGTGCCGGCGTTGCGGCCTGCTCCTCCTTCTTGCCACAGGCAGTGATGGACATGACCAGCACCGCGGCAAGCGCTACAGTACGAATCGTGGAGTTTTCCAAAGCGAATTACCCTCGAATGTGTGCCCGGGCGCGTCCTCGGATTGCCACGTGTTCCCGACCTGCCCCCGGCCATAAGATGGGAATTCTAGCCCGATTTTCCCATCCGTAGCACGAAATATCGAAACGCGGCGTCTTGTTTAATGAAACTCTCGCTCGACGGTTTGCTGGTCCTGGATGCGATCGCCCGCAAGGGCAGCTTCGCGGCCGCAGCCGAGGAATTGCACCGGGTTCCCTCGGCCATCACGTACACGGTGCAAAAGCTGGAGCAGGACCTGGGGGTCCAGTTGTTCGACCGCAGCGGCCACCGCGCGCGCCCGACGCCGGCCGGCGAGGAGTTGCTCAAGGATGGACGCTACCTCCTGCGCGCGGCGGTGGACATCGAGTGCCGGGTTCAGCGCGTGGCCAAGGGCTGGGAGACGGAGCTGCGCATCGCTCACGACGCGCTGATTCCCGGCGAGCGGCTGATGCCGCTGGTGGAGGCTTTCTACCGGGAAGGATCCGGGACGCGCCTGCGGCTGAGCACTGAGATCCTCGGGGGGTGCTGGGATGCCCTGGTGTCGGGTCGGGCCGATCTGTGTATCGGCGCCCCGGGGGAGCCGCCGCCCGAGGCCGGATACACGGTGCGCTCGCTCGGGGAGGTCGACTGGGTGTTCGCGGCCGCGCCCGACCATCCGCTGTTGCAGGTACCCCAGCCGATTCCGTCGGCTAGCATTGCCGAACACCGCATCGTGGTCGCCGCCGACAGTTCCCGCAGCCTCCCGCCCCGCAGTTCCGGCATCGCCGGCGGCACGGATTCGTTGACCGTCTCTACGCTGCGGGCGAAGCTGGAGGCTCAGGTTGCCGGGGTGGGCGTCGGGTTTCTCCCGCTGCACGTGGCAGCGCCCTATCTCGCGAACGGCCGCCTGGTGCAGCTGCAGGTCGAGGAGCCGCGCGAACGCTCGCATCTGTACCTGGCGTGGCGCCCGCGCGATGCGGGTAAGGCGCTCAAGTGGTGGGTGGCGAAGCTGGAGGATCCGGCGGTGCGCAACGCGCTGCTCGCGCCCGCCGCCGGCTCTCGGCTTTCGCAGACGTGACGCGGTTCACCGACCGCCCTTCCCGTCGTTGGCCCCGGAGTGCGTCCGGCCTCAGCCGATAACCGATCTGGCCGCCCTGGAAGGCCCCGAGGCGTCAGGTCCGAGGCGCGTTCTCATCGGCATCCTCCGATGGCTGCGCCGCACGCTCCCGAGCAAGCTCGCCGTGCACCTTCGCCATGTCGATCTCGCGTGCCTTGCCGAGAATCTCGTCGAGCGCCTTGCCCGGCAGCGACCCGGCCTCGTGGTACAGAATCACCTTCTCGCGCATGATCATCAGCGTGGGGATCGAGCGGATGGCGAACATCCCCGCCAGTTCCGGCTCCTCGTCGGTGTTGACCTTCGCGAACACGATGCCTTCGTGGCGCTCGGACGCGGCCTCGAACACCGGCGCAAACGACCGGCAGGGCCCGCACCACGGTGCCCAGAAATCCACCACGACCATGTCGTGGTGGGCGACCGTCTGGTCGAAGTTATCTTTCGTCAGCGTCAGCGTCGTCATCTCACCGCTCCTGCCCGGCAGACATCCGGATGGCCGCAGTCTAGCAGCCGACCGGTGTCGATCGTTCGAATCCAGCGATGGCGGACATCGACAAAATGACTCCGTCCCTGCTTGTCATCGACGTCGCGCATCTCCAGTATGCAGGTGTGACACGAGACGCCGATCGCCGTTCCCCGCCCCGAGAAGCAAAGCCCCTGCGTGGCGCCCGTCGTTCCACGGCACGCTCGTCGCACACTGGATCCAGGCATGGACGAACTCGAACACTTCCTCACCCACTCGCCATTTCTGAGCGGGATGCTGGCGAGTTTTCTTGCCGGCACCGTGGCCACCACGCTCGGCGCGCTGCCGATCATGACGGTCCGACGCCTGAGCGACAACGTCACGAACGTGCTGCTGAGCTTCGCCGCCGGGATCATGCTCGCGGCCAC
>CAZNBS010000034.1:0-20773 GCA_964570955.1 uncultured Burkholderiales bacterium
CCGCTCTCGCCGCTTGTCTCATGACCGGTTGCGCAGAGCTTCCCTAGCTCCGGATGATGCGCGTGCGCACGTTGATCCTCGGCGCCGCCGGGCGAGATTTCCACGACTTCAATGTGCTGTACCGCACGGATGCAGCGACCGAAGTCGTCGCCTTCACCGCCGCGCAGATTCCGGGTATAGCGGGTCGCCGCTATCCGGCGTCGCTGGCCGGCTCGCTCTATCCCCAGGGAATCCCGATCCTGCCGGAGTCGGAACTCGAGTCGCTCTGCCGCCAGCAACGTGTGCAGCGCGTGGTGCTCGCTTACAGCGATCTCTCGCATGCGCAGGTCATGCACCTGGCGTCACGTGCACTCGCCTGCGGCGCCGACTTCCTGATGCCGGGACCGCGCCGCACGATGCTGCGCGCCGCCAGGCCGGCGATCGCCGTCTGCGGCGTGCGCACCGGCGTGGGCAAGTCCCAGATCTCGCGCGCAGTGGCCGATCGGCTGCGCGCCCACGGGATACGTGTGGCGGTGATCCGTCATCCGATGCCGTACGGGGATCTGGAGTCGGCCCGCGCACAGCGCTTTGCCTGTCTGGCGGATCTCGAGGCAGCACGCTGCACGATCGAGGAGCGTGAGGAATACGAGCCGCACATCGCCCGCGGCAACGTGGTGTTCTCCGGGGTCGACACTGCACAGGTCCTGGCGATCGCGCAGCGCGAAGCCGATTACCTGATCTGGGACGGCGGCAACAACGACTTGCCTTTCGTGCAGCCCGACCTGCTGATCGGCGTCGTCGATGCGCTGCGACCCGAGCAGGTCGACGCGCATCATCCGGGCGAAGCAGTGCTGCGCATGGCCGATGTCGTCGTGATCAACAAGGTGAACGCCGCACCGCCGGGCGCTGTGAGCGAGGCCGTCCGCCGGGTGCAAGCCGTCAACCCTGGCGCGAACATCGTGCGTGCGGCCTCGGTCGTGTGCATCGACCGGCCGGAGCTCGTGCACGGCCGGCGCGTACTGGTGGTGGAGGACGGGCCCACCCTCACACACGGCGGCATGGCGTACGGTGCAGGCTACGCCGCGGCACGGGCGGCCGGTGCATCGCAGATCGTCGATCCGCGCGCTTCGGCCGCGCCGGCCCTGGCCAAGGTGTTCGCGCGTTATCCGCATCGGACCGGTCCTGCCCGCCATGGGCTACAACGAGGAACAACGACGCGCACTCGTCCAGACCATGCGCGCTTCAGCCGCGGAAACGATCCTGGTCGGCACGCCGATCGACCTGGGCGCCCTCCTTCAGCTCGACCTGCCGGTGGCACGCGCACGCTACGAACTCGAGGACGCGGGCGAGCCGACGCTGCGAGCCGTGATCGACGGAATGCTGGGGACCCATCGCAGCCGGTCGTAAACCGCACCCGAGACGGCGGCGGCGATCATGGAAACGGCGGCACGGTCGGCTCGGTCCCTCTCTATCCCCGCCTGGGCATCGCAAGTCTCATTGCACCCGCTTGGTGAGTCGCGCGAGCAGAGCCTGCAGCGTTGCGGGCTCCACCGGCTTGCCCAGATGGGCGTCGAAGCCCGTGCGCATCGAGCGCAATCGGTCATCGTCCTGTGCAAAGCCCGACAGGGCGATCAGGACGAGGCTTTTCGACGCCGTCGAGTCGCGCAGCCGCTGCGCGACCTCGTAGCCGTTCATGCCGGGCATGCCGATGTCGAGAATGACCGCCTGAGGCTCGAAGGTGGCTGCCGTTTCGAGCGCTGCCCTTCCGCTGAACACCGCGAGAGTGTCGTATCCCATCAACTCGAGCAGCATCGCGAGCGACTGCGCCGCATCGACGTTGTCATCCACGACCAGCACGCGCGCATTCGCTGCCGCGCGCCGTGCCGGCGCCGGCGCCCCAGCTGCGATCGCCTCCACGTTCACCGGCAGGCGCACGTCGAATCTTGCGCCCCGACCCAAGCCGGCGCTCGTCGCCACGATGCTCCCGCCGTGCATCGTGACCAGGCTGCGCGCAAGCGGAAGTCCGAGCCCCAGTCCGCCCTGTGGGTTCTCGCCGGCCGGCCGGATCTGCGTGAACGGGTTGAATACCTGCTGGAGCATCTCCGGGGAAATGCCGATGCCGTTGTCGGTCACCGAGACGGCGACCGAGTCGCCCTCACGCACCGCGACGACCTCGATCCGCCCGCCCGGAGAGGTATAACGTGCCGCGTTGTTGAGCAGATTCGAGAAGATCTGCGTCAGCCGCACGGAATCGGCCTCCACGGGGAGCGGCTCGCAAGGAAGGTCGACGTGCAGTTCGTGGCGCGCCTCACGAATCGCGGGCTCGACCGTTTCCAGCGCATCCCGGATCGCGTCCCGCACGTCCACCCGGCTCTTGCGCAGCACGAGTTTGCCGGAACTGATGCGCGACACGTCGAGCAGGTCGTCGACCAACCGCACCATATGGTTGACCTGACGCTCCATCATCGTGCGCGCCTGCTCGAGCGCGGTCAGATCCGTCCCCGCGAGCCGCTGGATCTCCAGTCCATGGCGCAGGGGCGCGAGCGGATTGCGCAGTTCGTGCGCGAGCAGGGCGATGAACTCGTCCTTCCTGCGATCGGCCTCACGCAGCGCCTCCTCCGCCTGCCGGCGCTCGGTGATGTCCGTGTTCGTGCCGAACCAGCGCACGATCCGCCCCGAGCCGTCGTGCACGGGCAGGGCGCGGGAGAGGAACCACCGATAGGCGCCGTCCTTGCCCCGCATCGGAAACGTGTCCTCCCACACCTCGCCGCTGTCCCACGATGCCTGGATCTTGCGCACCACGCGCTCGACGTGGTCGGGATGGTGCACGGCAGTCCAGCCCCATCCCTGCACCTCGTCGAACGTCGTACCGGTGAACTCGAACCAGCGCCGGTTGTACCAGAAGATCCAGCCTCGCTCGTCGGCCATCCACGCGAGCTGGCTGATGTTGTCCGCCATGGTGCGGAAGCGCGCTTCGCTCTCGATCAGCGCCTGCTCGGTCTGGCGGCGGTCGGACAGATCGATCAGCACGCCGACGAAGCCCGAGACATTGCCCCGTTCGTCGAACTCGGGCACGTTGCTCGAGCGCATGAACCGCACGCCCAGACCAGCATAGGGAATGGACGCTTCGTACTGAACCGGCGAACCCTTCAGCAGCCGGTCGAGGTAGGGCCGGGCCGCGGCGAAGGCCTCCGCCCCGATGGTCTCCTCGATGGATCGGCCGACCAGATCCGCCGGCTCCCTGGAAAATCTGCGCGCATAGGCCGGATTGACAAATCGATAGCGCAGTTGCGCGTCGGCGCGAAGAATGTACACGGGCAGGAGTTCGGTGATCAGCCGCAACTCCGCCTCGCGCTCCGCCAGATGGCGGGCGAGCTGGTCTAGCGATGCCAGTCCGGCTTCGGGACCGGCAGCGGGCAGACGCATGCCACCGGCGTGCGCGGTACCGAGAGTCGAAGCGACCGGTGCAAGCATATTCTCATGACACCGAGGTTGGGTTCGAAATGGTTGGCGACGCTCAGGGAACAAGAATCGTTCCCGGCACAGCCGCCACTTTGATCGGGCTCGGCAGCCGATGCCCGAAACGCTGCACTCGCCGTGCGGGGACGCACGGTAGAATCGCCCGCGAAGCGGACGTCGGCACTCAGCCGGCCCGGCACACGTGACCTCGGCGCCCCTTGATCTCAGCGACGAGCAACGGGAGGAAGGTAAGCATGGATCTGGACATCGCGAATCTGCGCGTGCTCGTGACCGCAGGTGCCGCCGGCATCGGACTGCGGATCGCGGAGGCGTTCGTCCGTGAGGGCGCGAAGGTGTACGTGTGCGATGTGGACGAGGCGGCGCTCGCGGCGTTGGCGAAGAGTCATCCGCAGATCCTCGGCACTAGGTGCGACGTCACGGATCGCGCTGCCGTGGCTGCCATGTTCGCCGACGCCGTCGACCGGCTCGGCGGCCTCGATTGCCTCGTCAACAACGCCGGCATCGCCGGTCCGACGGGACCCGTGCACGAGATCGATCCAAAGGACTGGGACCGTTGCCTGGACGTGTGCATCACCAGCCAGTTCAACTGCACCCGCTTGGCCGTGGAGCACCTGAGAAAGTCGAAGAACGCGTCCATCGTCAATCTCTCGTCGGCGGCGGGCAAGTTCGGATTTCCGAACCGCTCGCCCTATGCGGCCGCCAAGTGGGCGGTGGTGGGGTTCACCAAGACGATCGCGATCGAACTCGGCCAGTATGGCATCCGCTGCAACGCCATTCTCCCGGGTGTGGTCGAGGGCGAACGCATCCGCCGCGTGATCGAGGCCAAGGCCAAGGTGGCGGGCAAGACGCCGCGGGAGATCGAGGACGCGTGGCTGGCGCATGCGTCGCTCAAGGAGCTGATCCAACCGGAACAGCTCGCCGATACCATCGTGCTCCTCGCCTCGCCGCGCGGCCGCCAGACCTCGGGGCAGGCTATCAGCATCGACGGCAACCTGCAGGCCCTCGTCTAGGCCGGCGACTCGGCACCCGAGGCGCGATGCGCGGCGCGGAACGCGCCCGGCATGCCGCCGACCTCGCGCTGGAAGAACTTCACGAAGCTGGTCGCTTCGTCGAAGCCCGGGCGTTCCGCAATCAGGGCGATGGGTAGCGCGGTGTGGTGCCGATCCGTCAGGAGAGCGTGCCGCTGCGCTCAGGCGTCTCGTTGGTGACGCGGTAGGCACTGGCACGCTCGTGCTCGACCGGCCGCACTTCGAAGCTGAGCCCGCAGGCGATGCAGGGGTTCTGCGCGGCAAGCGCCGCAGCCGCGTCCAGGCTGTCCGCGATCAGGATCCAGTAGCCGCCGATCACTTCCCGCGTCTCGGCGAAGGGTCCGTCCATCACGCCCAGCCTGCTGACGACCTTGCCTTCCGTGGACAGACGCTGCCCAGGCTTCATCCGCCCCGCTTCGACGAGCCGATCCCGCCATTGGTAGAAGGCGTCGATCGCGCGCTGGATCTGATCCGGCGTCACGTCGGCGTCCCACTTGCCACGCGACAGGACGAAAAATTCCCGCGCCGCGCCGCTCATTGCATCCCCCCGAGTCGCCCGGCTTCCTGCACGGTCGGTGTCGCGCCGGCAATCGCGCATACGCTCGGCCGCCACCAGCGACGGCCGCCGTGCGGCGATCCTTGCATCATGCCGCGAACCACCCGTCCACCACGCCGCGATTCATCGCGATCCACTTCTGTGCGGCATCCACCGGCGGAAGCTTCTCGACGTTCACGAAGTAATCCATTTCCGACACCGCGTCGAGGCCCAGCTGCATGCGGCCCAGGACCCGCAGGGTCTCGGCCGGTGCCCGGGCAATCCAGTCCTTGCGCGCCACCAGCGTTCCTTCGTTCGGCAGACCGAGCAGCCCCAGCGGCTCCTCGAGGGTGCGCATGGTGTGCATGCGATTGACGAACTGCGGCTTCCATTGCGGCATGATGAACCAGCGGTTCTCCGCGAGCGCGCGCCCATAGTTGCCGATCCATCCTGCATAGTCGCCCGGCAGCAGCCGGTAACCGGCAGCGCTCAGTCCATAGGCCTCCATCATCCTGGCCGAGTTGATCATCAACCCGATGTCGGGGGCAAGGCCCGGGATCCGCTTGTCCATGCGGGCCAGGACCTCCGGTCGGATCAAATCGGGAACGGAGGCCACCGATTCATCCGGCACGTAGCGTGGCACCATCCAGAAGAACTGTGCACCCCGGTAGAGCACGCCGACCGGTGCAGCGTCGCCACCGTAGCGAGACCAGAAGTTCGCATGTCCATGTGGCAGCCAGGCCGCCACCAGCACGTCGATCTCGCCCGAGGCGAGCAGCGGGAACATCTCACCGTGCAGCCCCTGCCGCACCTCGAACTCGTGCCCGAGGCGGGTGAGCACGTGTCGCACCACCCCGGCCGCTGCCGCATAGAAGGAAATGCTGATCTCGCCAAGAACCATCCTCGTCCCCGTTCCGCCGGATCGATCGTCCCGTGACTTCGGGCTTCCAGGAGTCCGATTCTCACCCTCCGACCGGTTCAGGACAAGGACCGCACAGCGCGCCCGGGTAATTCGACGCACGCACCGGTGGTCCCCCACGCTGCCACGTCGAGCGCCGCGAGACATCCTCGCCGGGGACGCCCCACGGCGGGGATCCCTCTCCCTCGGCTCGCGATGACATCGTAGTAGGGAATGGACACCGAACGGGCACACCCGGCGGGAAGCGGATTGGCGCCATCCCAGCACGCACGATTCACACTTCGTACAGCGTTCTTCTTCCCGGAGAGGAAGCAGCTATCATCTCTGCACACATGTCGAGGATACGACGTCGGTGATTCCAACCCTGCTCCGTGCCATCGGCCGCTCCGTCCAGGACCTCGCCCAGCTGCGCAGTGACTGGCCATGGCACGCGCGCTTCGCGGGTGCAGATTTTCCGCCGCGTCTGCAGCGTGCGATCGAGCAGGCGAAGCTGTTGCGCACGAGCGCGATCGACGGACAGGACTATTACCGCTACGGGCTGTACCGGCGCGACATGCCGTTTCGCGAGAAGAGCGCCTTTCTCGGCAAATATCGCAGCTACCGGTATTACCGTCGCATCAACCCGCTGCAGTACGAACTGTTCAATCGCGACAAGGTGCTCATGCACCTGCTTGCCGCGCCGCTGGGCGTTCCGATGGTGCCCGTGCTAGCCAGTACCGGTCGCACAGGCGATCCGTACATGGCCGAGTTCCTTGCCGATGCACACGCCCTGCGAACGTTCCTCCTGCGTCCCGGCTCGCAGCACCTGTTCCTGAAACCGGTCGACGGCACGCTCGGAGAGGGTGCGCTGGCGCTCGGTGAGCGTCTGGCGGACTGGCGGTCATGGCGGCGCGTGCCCGGCACCGGATCGATCGACGTCGACGAGGTGGTCGCGCATACACTGGATCGCAAGGGACGGATGCGCCGCTTCCTGCTCCAGCCGCGCATCGCGCCGCATCCGGAACTGGCGCGTATCGTTCCGGACGTGCTGCACACACTTCGCGTCGGCACCTTGGTCCACGAGGGACGCGTCCACCTCATCGGTGCCGGCTTGCGGATGGGCAGCGGCAGCGTACCGATCGACGACTTCACCATCCCCGGCGGACTGTCGATTCCGCTCGACCCGCTCACCGGCGAACTGGGTGCAGGCGTCGAGATGATCGGGGAGCTCCAGCGTGTGTGTACGCAGCACCCGGTGAGTCGCGTGCCGTTCCTGGGAACCGTGCTGCCGTTCTGGCGCGAGGCGCTCGCGGCGGTGGAGGACGCCGCCCGCAAGTTCTCCTTCCTACCCCTGCTGAGCTGGGACGTGGGCATCGCCGCGCAGGGTCCGATCCTTACCGAATTCAACACGCGGTCGCGCTGGACGTCGGTGCAGACGGCGACCGGCAAAGGGTTGCTTTCGGGGAAGCTGGGTGAAGCGATGCTCGCACATCGCGGACTCGCGGCATCCGGTCTGCGCTACGCCCCGCACATCGTGCACCGCAGCCCTTGCGCAGCAGCCGTCCAAACCGGCAGCTCGTCGGCCGAATGACCCTCCGGGTGCATCGCGCTCACTGCGCCGCTCCGATCAGCGCACGTACCGTGTCCAGACTGTCCGCCTCCTCGGGGCGCTTGTCGCGCCGCAGCCGCGCGATGCGCGGAAAGCGCACGGCAATGCCGGACTTGTGCCGGTTCGACTCCTGGATGGCTTCGAAGGCGAGTTCGCACACGATGGATGGTTCGACCACGCGCACCGGTCCGAACCTCTCGCGCGTGTGTTCGCGCACGAAGCGATCCACCTCGCGGATCTCCGCGTCGGTCAGGCCGGAGTAGGCCTTCGCGAAGGGCACCAGCGCACCCTCGTGCCACACACCGAAGGTGTAGTCGGTGTAGAGGCTGGCACGGCGGCCGTGGCCGCGCTGCGCAGCGATGATGACGGCATCGACGCTGTACGGCTCGATCTTCCACTTCCACCAGGGGCCGCGCACGCGTCCCACCCCGTAGGCCGCGTCGCGCCGCTTGAGCATCATGCCTTCCACGCCGCGCTCGCGGCTGAGGGCGCGCAGCTCGCGCAGCGCCTGCCAGTCGGCCGCTTCCACGAGGGGAGACAGGCGGATGCGCGCCGAAGCGCACCGCGCCAGCACCGTTTCGAGGCGACTGCGTCGCTCGACCTGAGGCAGCGCGCGGATGTCTTCGCCGTCGCTCTCCATCAGATCGTAGGCGATGAGCACGGCCGGCGCCTGCTCGAGGATCGCCTTTCCCGGCGACCTGCGACCGAGCCGCTTCTGCAGCGCTGCGAAGGGAGCAGGCCGGTCGTCGCGCCACACCAGGATCTCTCCGTCGAGCACGGTTCCGGAGGGAAGCGCGTGGCCTGCGGCGACGAGTTCGGGGAAGGCATCGTCGATGCGTTCATCGCCGCGTGACCACAGGGCGACCGATTCGTCGCGGCGGATGAGCTGGGCACGGATGCCGTCCCACTTCCATTCGAATTGCCAGAGCTCGGTCGAACCCAGCGCCTCGGGATCCTGCTCCAGGGCGTGCGCCAGGAACAGCGGATACGGCGCGTGCGACGCCGCATCGATGACCAGCGGAGAGACCAGCGCGGCGAAGTTCTCGGGTGTCGGCTGCCAGGTGCCGGCGAGACGGTGTGCGATGACTGCCGGATCCAGTCCGCTCACTACGGCCAGCGCACGCACCACGCTGCGCGCCGAGACGCCGACGCGGAACTCCCCGGTGATCAACTTGTTCCACACCAACCGCTCCGCCCCGCCCAGTTCCAGCCAGGCTGCGTGCAGCCGCTGCGCGCGCTCGGCATCGTCCGCCGCGGCGGCGATTGGCGCCAGTCGGCCCTCCACCCACTCGCCCAGGCTGGCGGAGGACCTCTCCGCGGGCGGCGGCAATACCAGCGCGACGGTCTCCGCGAGATCGCCCACCGTCTCATAGCACTCGTCCATCAGCCAGGCCGGCAGGCGCGCGAGTCCGGCGGCCAGGTCGTACAGTCGGCGGGACGGCACGGCGCGGCGCAGCTTGTTGCCGGTGAGGAAGAACACCGCCCAGGCGGCGTCGCGCGCCGGGGCCTCGCGAAAGTAGCGCTCCAGCGCCTGTCGCTTCGCGGTCGTCGAGTTGGTGGTGTCGAGCTCGGTGTAGAGCTGGGCAAAGCGTTTCATGCAGGACCCGTCAAGCCGGAGCTTCGTCCGGCTCCCCGACCGGCGCGTCGGTCTCCGCGCTGCCCTGCTCGCCGGCGAAACGAGTGGGCCATGCGTGCGCCTCGAGTGCATGCTCGTTCAGCCAGCGCGCCAGAGGTTCGCTATAGCCGTGGGTGACGAACACCCGCTGCGCGCGGCTGTCTGCAACCGCCTGCAGCAGCCCGGGCCAGTCCGCGTGGTCCGACAGCGCGAAGCCGCGATCCACCGCGCGCCGGCGGCGCACGCCGCGAATCTGCATCCAGCCCGACGCGAACGCGTCGGCGTAATCGCCGAAGCGGCGCATCCAACCCGTCCCCTGTGCCGAGGGCGGCGCCACGACGAGGGCGCCGACGTAGTCGTGCCCCTTGGGCATGGCCGCCACGCGTCGCGTCGCAGGCAGCACGACACGCGCGGCCCGGTAGCACTCGATCACTGCCTCCACTGCGCCGTGCGTGTAGATCGGTCCGATGCCGGCGTCGACACTGGCGAGGATGCGCTGGGCCTTGCCGAGGGCATAGGCGAACACGACGCTCGCCCGACCGGCCGAGCGGTTCGACTGCCACCACCCGTTCATCTGTCCGAATAGCAGCGTAGGTGGCTCCCAGCGATAGATCGGCAGGCCGAAGGTCGACTCGGTGATGAAGGTGTGACAGCGCACCGGCTCGAAGGCCGCGCAGGTGGGATCCGTCTGCAGCTTGTAGTCGCCGGAGAACACCCACACCTCGCCGCGATGCTCGACGCGCACCTGCGCCGAGCCCAGCACATGCCCGGCGGGGTGCAGAGAGACGCGCACGCCGTTGCGCATGACGACCTCGCCGTACTCGACACCCTGCAGGCTCGCCGCGCCGGTGCGCCTGCGCGTCACCTCCAGTCCCACCCGGCTCACCAGACAACTCCCGTGGCCACTGCCGGCGTGGTCGCTGTGCGCATGAGTGATCACCGCGTGCGGAACCGGGTGCCAAGGGTCGATGTAAAAATCCCCGGCTTCGCAATACAGGCCGTCGGGGGTGAGGGTGATCATCGAATCGCCATCGCGGGCCGTCGCCGCCGCAGCCGGCGGCTTCCGCCGCTCGTTGCCGCGCACCGAAGATGGCGCATACACCGGGGTGAACGGGACGGCTGGCGATCGCGCGGGGCGAAGCAAGAACGGTCGGACAGGCCAAGCGAGACCAGAATCATCCCATCGACGCGGGCATGGGCTTGCCGTTGCCCGCGGCGCCCCGCAACGTCAGCCACGTCACCACATCCTCGCGACGCAGCAGGCCGACGAGGCGGCGGCCCTCGGTCACCACCGGCAGTTGGTTGAGTTGACGTCTGCCCAGAAGCGTCAGCGCCTCCATCGCATCGGTGTCGGGACCGACGACCGTCAGCGCCTCGAAGGGCGTCATGACCTCACCCACCAACGCCGCATCGGGTGCTCCGCGACGCAGGTCGCGCAGGCAGACGATGCCGCGCAGTGCACCGGCCTCCTCCACCGGAAACGCGTGCTGCCCGCTAGCCATCACCACGTCCTGAACGAGTCGGGCAACCGACATGTCGGGCGGCACGCGTACGAAGTTGGTCTGCATCAACCGCGAAACCGGCACGTCCTCGAGCGACTCGCGCAGCAGCAACTGCCGGTAGCTGGCCAGCGCCGCGCTGTTCAGGAACCAGCCGATGAATGCCAGCCACACGCCGGGCATGAGTCCCACGCCGAAGAACGGGACGCGGATGCCCAGCATCATCGCGAAGCCCAGCGCCATCAACATCCAGGCAACGAACTGGCCACCACGCGAGGCGTAGCGCGTTGCGGCAACGAGATCCCCCGTCGCCCCCCACAGAATGGCGCGCAGCACACGGCCGCCGTCCAGCGGGAATCCCGGCACGAGATTGAACGCTGCAAGGATCAGATTGATGGGCGCGAGCCAGACCAGCAAGGTGGCCGCCGGATTGAGCGCCGCGAGACCGGCCGCGGGATTCCGCGGATCGATCTCCACGGGTCCCGCCAAGAGGCCGGCGAGCACACCAAAGGCAACGCCGAGCGCGACGCTGGCGAGCGGACCGGCGAGCGCCATCCACAACTCGGCCTTCCAGTGGGGCGGCTCGCTGCGCATTTCCGCCATGCCGCCGAACATGAACAACGTGATGCGCTGCACGTCGATGGCGAATCGACGCCCTACGAGCGCATGCGACATCTCGTGGATCAGGACCGAGACGAAGAACAGCAGTGCAGCCGCGATCGCCGTGCCCCACACCGTCCCCGGTGTCCAATCGGGATGCCAGCTGGGAAACAGCCCCGCCCCGAGACTGGTCGCGATGAGCAGGAAATGATGAGCAGGCTCCAGTCCACTCGTACCTGGATGCCCGCCACCCGGCCAAGGTTCAGTCCAGCCGCTGCCTGCATCATGCGATGCTTCCCCATGTTGAGCTGCGGTTGCAATGCCCGTGCCGCAGATCCGGATCGACGCCTGCGTTCGATCCGCCGAATGAACGGCGTCTCCCCTGAACGGGGTTGGCATACGCCCGGGCCGAAGCAGCTAATTCACCACTCGCGGCGCCTTTTCGTCCGTGGCCGCGAGCAACGCGGCTATCTCGACCGGCTTCACGAGATGGACGTCGAAGCCCTGCGCGAGCGAACGCCGCCGATCCTCCTCGGTGCCCCAGCCGCTGAGTGCGATCAGCCGCATGTCCCGGCCCCAGTCGCTCGCGCGGATGCGCCGGCACACTTCGTATCCGTTCATTCTCGGCATGCCGAGGTCGAGCACGGCCACTTGCGGGCGGTACTTCGCGGCAGCCTCCAGCGCCTGCTCGCCGTCGTACGCGGTGTGCACGGCATGGCCGAGCAGCTCGAGCATCAGCGCGAGGCTGTCGGCACTGTCCGCCAAGTCGTCGGCGACGAGGACGCGGAGCGCCGGTATCGCAGTCGCGCCGCCCGCCTCGATCTGCTTTGGCCTGCGCTCGTCCCCGCCCTCGCTGTACAGCAGCCGCACGGTGAACGTGCTGCCCCGTCCCGGTCCGTCGCTGTGTGCCTCGATGGTGCCCCCCATCGCCTCGACCAGCCCCTTGGCGAGCGACAGCCCGATGCCCATGCCGCCCTGGCTGCGCTCCAGAGCGTGCTGGTCCTGCACGAACATCTCGAACACGTTCGGAAGTGCGCGCGCGCTGATACCCATGCCATTGTCACGAACGGTGACGACGACCTGATTCGATGTGCGCTGCGCGTCAAAATCGATGCAGCCCTCCGGTTTCGTGTACTTCGCCGCATTGTTCAGCAGGTTCGAAAAGACCTGCGCGAGCCGGATCCGATCGCACTCGATCCACACCGGCTCGTCGGGAAGACGCACGATCAGCTCGTGGCGAGCGGCATCGATCAGCGGCTGGCTCGTCTCGATCGCACTCTCCACGATGTCCGAGAGCGCCACTCGCTCGGTCCGAAGCGTCACGGTCTTTCGTGCGATGCGGCCGACATCGAGCAGGTCGTCGAGGAGGCGTGCCATCTGTCCCACCTGGCGTTCGATCACCTGACGCGCCCAGTCGAGCTGCACCGGAGAGACCTTACACTTCACCACCTCCACGGCATTGCGGATGGGGGCCAGCGGATTGCGCAGTTCGTGCGCGAGCGTGGCGATGAATTCGTCTTTGCGCCGACCCACATCGCGCAGCGCCTGCTCCGCGAGTTTCCGCTCGGTGATGTCCGCCGCCACGCCGGTGATGCCTTGAACATTGCCCGCCGTGTCGAGTTTGACGTGCGAGCGGTTCAGCACCCAGCGCACGGTACCGTCCGGGGGCACGATCCGGTACTCGTGGGTGAAGACTGCGCGCTCGAGGATCGAGTCTTCGATCTTGCGCCACACATCGGCGCGGTCGTCACGATGGATCAACGCGTTGAACGACTGCACCGTGGGAGTAAACGTGTCCGGCGCGACGCCGAATACCGGATACATTTCCGGGGACCACCACACTGACCGCTCCCCGAAGCGCCATTCCCACACCCCCATCTCTCCGGCACGTAACGCCACGGCCAGGCGTTCGCGTTCGCGCTCCAGCGTGTGCGTGCGCTCCGCGACGCGATCCTCGAGGTCCCGATTCATCGCGCGCAATGCCTTGAGTGCCATGCCCAGTTGATGGGCGACGGCGGAGACGAGCAGTGCCGAGATGGCGGAAACCGCCAGAAACGTCTGCATCGCGACGACCTCGCGCCGCATGGCATCGGGCTGCCCTGCGAAGGCGCCGGCCCCGCTCCACGTCAGGAGGGCACTCGTCAACGCCGTCAGCGCGAGCGCGACCGCGGCACCGCGCACCTGAAACCGCACGCCTGCCCAGATCAACAACGGCATCGTCACGTAGGGTGTGGGTAGATATCCGAGGAACGCGAGCGAACCCACGGTCAACAACCCCAGCGCGAGTGCCAGTGCCTCCAGCAGCCTCGCCCGCGAGATCGCCTGGCGTTCTCGCCAGATGTGCACGACCGCAAGGGCGAGCGGCGTGGACACGAGCAGACCGGTGCTGTCGCCCAGCCACACCAGGGGCCACGCGTCGCCGAACGCGTGCTTGCCCAGCAGCGCGTCGGTGCTGGCGATGACGGTTGCCGCAACCATGGGCGCGACGCCCGCGCCGAGTACGCCGAACATCGCGACATCCCGAAGCGATTCGAGCCGGAACGGTCGGGCCCCGAAGCGTCTCAACAGCAACGCTGCGGTCAGCGATTCGAGCGCGTTGGCCGCGAAGTAAATCAGCGCAAAGGGGATCGCGTTGCCGAACCACAGCGCGTTGCAGGTCAGTTCGGCGGCACCACCGATGGCGACGTACCAGGGCCAGCGCGATGCCGGATTGACCAGCAGCGCCGCCAGGAACACGCCGGCGGGAGGCCAGAAGGTGATGGAAACGCCGGGGACGAGGGCCACGCCCTGGCCCAGCGCGCCCGTGAGCACGTAGGCGGCAAAGAACAGGAACAGCACGGCGATCGACGGGCGCGGGCTGCCCGGATCGTTCTCTGCCTGCCCGTCCAACGAGCGTCCAACCCGCATCCATCGCTCCTCGGCGCGTGCGCATCCGCGCACGCTGGCTTCGCCGGCTGGTACTGCACGGCGACCATGACTTCAGTGCAATTCTTGCAATCGGCGTCGCGCTGGCGAACGGCGCGCAGGGGAGTGTCGAGTTTATTCGCGACGCCGTTGCACGACAAGACCATCGCCTTGCACCGCATGTCGATTCGTACACGTCCGCTGCGCTAGGGGCCGGGCGTCCGGTCCACGCCGCAGGCGCCATGCGAACCGCCGTCGACGCACGTTCCGGGTCGGACTTCGACGCAACGTCGAGCGTTGACACGCAACGCAAGCCGGGCGCAGACGCGTGTCGTTCATGGCGGCCGCATCAGGACCGACAAGGTCGGGACGAGATGCGCTACAGTGGTGTTGTGATGAATCCCAGTATCCGACGTTCCCGGCGTGTCGAACGCCTCGTCACGGGCCGGGCCACCTCCGATGGTGCCGGGGTGAAGCTCACGCGCGTGCTCACCCAGCCGTTGCAGCGCCGGCTCGATCCCTTCCTGATGCTCGACGCGTTCGGTACCGACAATCCGGACGACTACATCGGCGGGTTTCCCGACCACCCGCACCGCGGCTTCGAGACGATCACCTACATGATCGCGGGCCGGATGCGTCACCGGGACAGCGCCGGCAACGAGGGACTCCTGCGCAACGGCGGGATGCAATGGATGACGGCCGGACGAGGCGTCGTGCACTCGGAACTGCCGGAGCAGGAGGCAGGGCGGATGGAGGGTTTCCAGCTCTGGCTCAACCTGCCGGCGCGCGACAAGATGTGCGCCCCGTGGTACCGCGACTTCCAGGCGGCCGACATCCCGGCGTTCACCACCGCGCAGGGCGTGTCGGTGCGCGTGCTCGCGGGCGAAAGCCAGGGGGTTCACGGCGCGATGCGCCGCGAGACGACCGAGCCTTTGTATCTCGATCTGGACATGCCGGCGAACGCCGCCTTTGCACAGCCGCTGCCACCGGCGCACAACGCGTTCGTGTACGTCTATCGCGGTGTGCTCCGGGTGGCGGGAACGGAGATCCCCGTGCAGCGCATGGCGATACTGGACAACGATCCGGCAGCCGATGGCGTGTTGCTCGAAGCGACGGAACCCACGCGCGCCCTGCTCGTCGCCGGCAGGCCGCTAGGCGAGCCGATCGTGCAGCACGGCCCGTTCGTCATGACGACCCAGGACGAGATCGTACGCGCCGTGCAGGACTACCAGGCGGGCAGATTCGGCGCCGGCTAGGTTGCGAGGTTGCGGCCGGTGCCAGCATGACGATCCGCAGCGCCCGGCGCAGCCGGGGCGCAGTCGACCGGGTCAGTCCAGGCCGATGCGCTTCGCCCCCTCTCTGAAGCGCGCCTCGCCTTGCGCATCGAAACGGAAGGCCCTCAGGAAATCCGCCACGCCATAGCCCGGGATGGCCTGCAGGACCATCGCCGCTCGACGTCGCGCCTCGTCGAGCCTGCCCGCGAGAGCGAGCGTGCAGGCGGCAATGGCGAAGATGTGCGGGTGCGCATTGGGGCGGTTGGCGGCCTCGACCGCGGCCTCCGCGGCTTCCTCGAACCGTCCCAGGCGCACCAGCGCCATCGCGCGCGCGCCGAGCATGCCGAACAGCAGGGGGTCGCAGGGGCTCAGGCTGCGCGAAATGTCCGAGGCCGCGAGGGCGGAATGCGGATCGCCTGCCTGCGACTGCACGAATGCCAGCGCGTAGTGCCCCAATGCGAAGCTGGGACTAAGGTCGACTGCCCGTGACAAGGCCTGGACGGACGGATCCTGCTCGCCGCGCAGCCACAGCGCACGTCCCTGCGCCCAGTGCACGGCGGGATCGAGCTCGTCCGCCATGATTCCGCGCCCGGCCGACTCGAGCGCGGCAGCGATCTCGGATTCGCGCTCGCCCCAGCCCTGGAATGCGCTCTGCCACTGCGCGAACGACAGTCCTGCATAGGCCCGTGCGAAGGTGGGATCGAGCCGCACGGCGCGCGCGAAGAAGTGGCGGGCCGCCTCGTTGTCTGCGCGCGTGAAGCGGTACATGTGCCACAGCCCACGGTGATGCGCTTCCCATGCATCAAGTGAGGCGGGCGGCCTCAGCATGGCGCGGTTGCGTTCCAGGCGCTCGACCTCGCCGGCAACCGCCGACACGATGCCGTTGCCGAATTCCTCGAGCACCGTCAGCGCATCCTCGCGCCTGCTGTCGAACTGCTCTGCCCACGCCACACGCCCGGTCGCCGTCTCGATCAGCTCCACGGTGACGAGCGCGCGCTCGCCGATCCGCCGTACCACGCCGCGCACCAGGTAGTCGACGCCGAGCAACCGTCCTGCCTCGTCGGGGCCGGTCTGCCGGGCAGCGAGGGCGAACACGGTGCCCTGCGCGATCACGAACAGGCTGCGCAGCTTGGCGAGCCGAGTGATCACGTCGTGCACCAGCGCATCGGCAAGCCATTGTCCCTGCGCGCGCGTCTCGGCATCTCGAAACGGCATCACCGCAATGGAGGCGCGCCGCGCAGCCTGGGCCGCCGTCGCGGACGACGAGGTCTCGCCGACATCGAGACGCACCGGCGGGGGCGCTGCAGCCGGGACCATGGCGCGCGCGTCGCTGCGTCGCTTCAGCCACGCATGACGGATGCTTGCGAAATTCAGTCCCTCGGCGGTGAACCGCTTCTCGGCCGCGTCCAGATGCCGTTCCGCGTCCCGCATGCGGCCGCTGTCCGCGAGCCGATCGAGCAGCCGCACGTGAGCATGCGGATCGAAGGGAGACAACTGCAGCCATTTCTCGATGTAGTCCGGCACCTCGGCGCCACTACCGCCGGCGGCGCGCTCGAGGAGCGCGACGTGCAGTTCACGAAAACGTCGACGGGCAGCCTCCAGCCACGCGTCGAACTCGGGTGCGCGCTCGAGTGCGAGCCCTTCGGCTACTTCTCCACGGAACGTCGCCGCCAGTGCGCCCGCCTCATCGGGCGTGAGTGCCTGCAGCGGTGCTTCCGCGACCGCCGTCGCATCGACCCGGCAGTCCGCCAGATCGAGCCGCACGCGGTCCGCATCGACGATCAACCGCGCGCGGCCCGCGTCGTCCACCACCCGCCGCAGCCGGCTGAGGCACCAGCGCAGTTCAGCGCGCGGATCGCCGGGTCCGTCCCAGAGGAGCGCACACAGCTGGGTGCGCGACGCGCCTCGCGGCGCGAGGGTCAGGTAGGCGAGCAGCGCCCGCACCCTGCGCGACGCGCGCAACGCGACGTCGGCGCTGCCGCGGCGCAGCCTCAAGGGTCCGAGGACATCGACATTCAGCGCGCAGGGCGCGGAGGGATCCTGCATGCGCCCGCACGCTACGCCGCTTTCCACGCTGCTTCCCACGTTCGTCACCACGCCGATCCCGTACCGTTGCGTCCTCGTCGCCGCGTGAGCAAATCGGGCCGATCCCGATCGATGGCGACTCGAACCCGGAGGAACCTTCGATGAATACACCCACTGCAACCTTGAGTCAAATCGCCCAGGACACCGGCCCGGATCTGTCGGCGCTGAAGGCACGACAGCAAACCGCGTGGTCGTCCGGCGACTATGCAATCGTCGGCAGTACGCTGCAGATCGTGGGCGAGGACCTGTGCGAAGCGCTCGACCTGCGCGCGGGACAGAAGGTGCTGGACGTGGCCGCCGGCAACGGCAACGTCGCCCTTGCCGCCGCACGCCGCTGGTGCGACGTCACCGCCACGGACTACGTGCCCCGCCTGCTGGAGCGCGCCCGGCAGCGGGCCGAGGCGGATGGGCTGGAAATGACGATACGGGAAGCGGACGCCGAGCAGTTGCCGTTCGACAGCGGCAGCTTCGACGTCGTGACGTCCACCTTCGGGGTGATGTTCACGCCCGACCACGAGAAGGCGGCCGGCGAGATGCTGCGCGTGTGCCGCCGCGGCGGACGGATCGGACTCGCGAACTGGACGCCAGCCGGGTTCATCGGCCAGTTGTTCAAGACCATCGCCGTTTACCTTCCGCCCGCGCCCGGCGCGCGCTCGCCCGCGCTGTGGGGGACGCGTGAACATATCTCGGCACTGTTCGAGCGGCAGGCCAGCCAGATCCGGGCCACCGAGCGCGACTTCGTGTTTCGCTACCGCTCGCCCCGGCACTGGCTGGAGGTGTTCAGGACCTACTACGGACCACTCCTGAAGGCATTCGCCGCGCTCGACCCGCAGGCGCAACGCGCCCTGGGCAACGATCTGGTCGACCTGATCGGGCGCTTCAACCGCTCCGGCGACTCCACCATGGTGGTGCCGAGCGCATACCTCGAGATCGTGATCTTGAAGGACTGAGGGCAGGCCCGGTCGGGCGGGATGGCCGCCGGGGATCAGAGCGGCCGGCCGGCGGCGGCCGTTGCTGCCTCCGGCTGCGCCTTGGCCAGCGCCTCGAGCAGGTCGAGCGCCCCCTCGGTGCTCATCTGGAGCGGGTCGAACGGCTCGCTACCGCAGTGGCGCACCATCAGTTCCGCGTGCTCCGGACCGAGGTGGGCGAAGCCCATCGGCCAGCGCCAGAAGCGGCCCCGGTCCGCCTTCACCGACGCCAGCAGTACCACGTCGTGGTGGCGCGTGTCCCGCTCGATGCGGGCGAACAGGGCGGAAATCGTGTCGATATCACCCTCGAGCACCTGGAGGATCGTGTCGCCGGACCAGGCGATCATCCCCGTGATGTCTGCTTCCCGGTTCTTGACGCGCGCCTGTTCCACGATCTTGGCCATGCCCTGGGCGCGCAAGGTGGCAGAGGGGACGCTGCAATAGATCAGGTGGGCGAGCATGGTCAAGGTGCCGGGCGGTGACCCTCGGACGGTAGCGTGACTAGGGATTTCGGCCGAAACGGGCAAATCCTCAGGGTCAGGGCGTGCGGACTCCTGCGCCAAGGCGGTCGGCCTTGACACAGAGCCATGTCCGAGCCCCAGTTCCCGGTCAGGACTGCGTCCGCTCTCGCAGCCGTCATTTTCGCAACGTAAGGGCTGAAATCCTTCCCTTCCCCGGCGGGTGAAGACCGTATGCGGTCCGCTGCATCGACCGGAACGAGTTCAGCGGCCGCCGGAAGCCTTTACGAACTCCAGGGAGATCTCGAACAGCTCGAGGTCCTTCTCGTAGTCGGCGGCATCCGCGCGGTCGATCTGAATCCATTCCCGCGTACTCGCCACGCCGCCGGGCTGGAACGCAACGACGTTCTGCCGGGAGAACTGCAACTCGGTGGCGGTGGCGGGGGGAAGGCGCAGTCCGATGCCGCCGCCGCTGATGCAGGCAAACATCCTGTCACTGACGAAGTAGGCATCCAGGCCATTGATCTTCCTGGCACTCACGCCAGGAAGCTTGAGCAGCAGCGCGTCGATCTGCCCCTTTCGCTCGGCACGCGCTGCGTCGCCGGGGGAACTTTTTGTCGCCATGCTCTATCGGTCCTCTGGAATCGATGCATCCGGCGCTGGGCTTTGCTCGCTCAGCGCGAGAGCGTGAGGATCCACGATAGCATGCGTGCAGCGAACTCTGGTCGGGGGTCAGATCTCGACTATGGACGGTCGTACAGCATTTTCCTCAGAATTGCTTTGCGCTTGCTCCTGCAACGGGATACTATGCGTTGGTAGGTATGCGCAAGATAGTCCTTGAGCTGATCTCTTCTCCAGTTCCCGCCAGCTGCTTCAGCGGTCTTAAGTCGACTCTCCTCGGTGATGCTCTTCGTGTCTCTGCATGTGCAGGCATGCGCCCGCGCATCACTCGATAGGAAATCGATATGACGACAGAAACTGGTACCGTGAAGTGGTTCAACGAAGCGAAGGGTTTTGGATTCATCACCCCCGATGCAGGCGGCAAGGATCTCTTCGCGCATTTCAGCGAGATTCAGGGCAGCGGGTTCAAGACACTGGCGGAGAGCCAGCGCGTCCAGTTCGAAGTGACGCAGGGCCAGAAGGGCCCGCAGGCGACGAACATCCGCGCCGCCGCCTGATACCGCTCGCAGCCCTTCTGGGCTGACAGAAAACCGCGGTCTCGGCCGCGGTTTTTTTTGGAGGATCGCAATGAAGACGCTGCAAGAAGCCACCGAACGGATTTGCGAATTGAAGGGAAGTCTGGTCGCACTCGATACCTTGATCACAGCGCTGCTCCAGTGCGTTCCCCTGGAGGGACGCGGCAAGCTGCTGAGCACCTTCGAGGAGAACGCCGAGTTGGCGCGCACGGCCCTGCTCCACAGCTCGATCTCGGAACACACGTTGTCGGCCTTCGAGATCGATGTCAAGCGCACGGGCGCACTGATCGCACTCGTATCACCCTAGCCCAGAACGAACCGCCGTGATTGACGCGGCACACGCCGCGACACACCCGCGTCTCAGCGCACGCTGAACGGCGCGGAATACGGTCTTCCGAAGGCAATCCCACCGGTCACCGTCTGTACCGGGCGCAGATAGCGCGTACCCCTTCGGGTGTTATTGCGCGTATCGACGAATTCGACGGGCTCATCGATCAGCTCGAGCACGGTCACATCGCCCGGGGCGCCGACCTCCAGCGTGCCGCCACGGGCGCCGACGCGCAGGCGGCGGGCGCCCTCGCCGCCGCGCAGCAGGACGGCGGGCACCGGGCCGTCGAGACCGATCGGGCGGGCGGCGCCGCGCGG
>CAZNBS010000034.1:20783-21671 GCA_964570955.1 uncultured Burkholderiales bacterium
GATCGATGGCGCGCGCCGCGTTGACCGTGGCCATCGCCACCACTTGCTCGAGCGTGAATCCCAGATTGAGGAATTTGCTCATCACCCAGGTCAGGTAGGGCTTGCCGGGTGTATTCCCGGAAAACACGTGCATGTCCGAGGATAGGGTGTCGGGCGCGGCGCCCTGTGCGATCGCTGCCTCGGCAACGGTGTAGTCGAAGCTGCCGCCGCCGTGTCCGACGTCGAAGTGCACGCCGCGCCGCTTCGCCTCCAGCGCCGCGGGAAGCAGTCGGCCCTCCTGCACGATGTTGGTAAACACGCCGGCGAGATTCGGTGCGCCGGAATAGCAGTGCGTGAGAATGTCCCCGGGGCGCAGCAGATCGAGAATTCCCGACATCAGCTGCGGCGTCTCGACTCCGCCGATGTGGCACATGACCTTCGCGCCGGTGCCCGACAGCTCGCACGCCAGCAACGCGCGGCGAAGCGGCTCGATGCCATGCTGGGCGATGACGTTCTGCGACATGCGCACCTTGATGCCGATGACGATGTCCGCGTTCTCAGCCACTGCACGCGCGGCCGCCTCCGGCTGTGCGAATCCGATGTCGTAGAGTTCAGGCACGGGGAATCCCGTCAGCCCCATGTTGGCGATGTGCACGAACGCATACTGACGTGTGCGCGTGGCTCCGACGATGAAGCGGCGGAACGCCGCGATGTTGTTCGCCCCGGCATCGCCAGCGGACACCGTCGTGGTCGTTCCCTGGAAGGGCACCAGCTCATCGGCGGGAATGCCGAGCGCGGAGCCGTAGGGAAAGGTGTGCGCGTGGAGATCGACCAGCCCCGGCGTAACCAGGCGTCCCGACGCATCGATCACCTTGTGCGCGCGCTGCGTCGCAATGTCCGCCTCCACCG
>CAZNBS010000034.1:21681-27261 GCA_964570955.1 uncultured Burkholderiales bacterium
CAATCGCGCCATGCCGGATGCCGATGTCGCGCAGCGCGCGCAGCGACCGACTGGGGTCGATCACCTCGCCGCCCTTGATCAGAAGATCGAATTTCCCGGCAGGATCGGCGGCACCACGCAGTCGCGGCGGCAGCGCGGCGAGCGCGCCGCCCATGGCCAAACTGGTCAGGAGGCGCCGGCGATGGACGGACGGTTGCATGGAAGGATCTTCTTCGGTGACGGGAATGTCCAGTTTCCGTTGGGCGTATACGCCCGTACGCCCCTCTTCACGGTGCACCACGCGCCTGACCGCCCTGCTCCCGCCTCACCTCCTCCTCCGCCTCCTGCTCCAGCTTCTTGTAGTCGCGCGGCGGCTCGTGCAGCAGTTGCATGCGGCTCTTCTCCAGGCCCTTGACGAGCGCGACGACGGCCTCGTTGTACGGAACGGCCAGACCCAGCGCCTTCGCCTCGCGCACGATGGCACCGTTGAGCGAATCGATCTCGGTGCGCCGGCCCTGCTCGATGTGCTGCATCATCGACGGCTTGTTGTAGCGGATGCGAGCGTGCGCCTTGATCTTCTTGCGGGGATCCGCGTCGACCAGCGCGATGCCCTTGCGCTCGACCACGGCCAGGATCTCGTCCAGCAGCCGATCCTGCAGGGCATTCACCTCGGGCGTTCGATACATCTCGCCGCCGCGCAGGCCGGTGATCGCGGCCAACGCATTCGCCGAGCAATTGTGGACGAACTTGCTCCAGATCCAGGACATCGGATTGTCGACCACCGTTGTTTCGATACCCGCCTCGTTCAGCATCTTCGCTACCGTCTGGATGCGCTCGCTGTGACGGCCGTCGAGTTCGCCGATGGAGGTCATCCCGGCATTGGTATAACTGGCGCGGCCCGGCTCGGGAAAGGCGCCACTGTTCATCGTGACGCCTGCGGTGACGCGTTCCTGTCCCAGTTCGGCCACGAGGGCTTCGACGTTGCCGATGCCATTCTGCAGCGTCAGCGCGAACCCGTCGGGCTTCAGCACGGCTCTCGCCTCCCGCGCGGCAGCGGGCGTGTTGTTGGTGTCGGTGAAGACGATCGCCAGATCGCAGCGCGGCAGGCCTTCGTGCGTGGTGAAGGCCGCCACCTTGACGACGTGCCGACCGCGCACGCCATCGACGATCAGACCATTGCGTCGGACCAGCGCGATGTGGTCCTCACGCGGATCGATCAGGGTGACGTCGTAGCCGGCTCTCGCGAGCAGGCCGCCATAGCAGGAGCCCATGGCCCCGGAACCGATCATGTAGGTGCGCATGAGTTACCGTTACCTGCTCAGTTCATCTTCAGCCGCTTGACAACAACGTCCCGCAGTTCCTGCATGGTGTGGTCGCTCCAGTAGTCGTGGTCCCGCTCAATCTGGCGCAACCCCTCCCGGAGGACATCGCTCGACTCTCCGTGACGCTCGCAATAGCGCGTCCAGAACTCCTGCACTTCCTTCAGTGTGACCTGCATCTTCGAAGTACCCCCTAAGGCTGGCGAATCGTCAAGATTACTGCAGCTTGGCGTGCCAGGGGGGGCGGGGTCAGGAATGCGGTATCTGGCCAGGGCGAAGCCTGGTACAGGCTACCACGCGACCTCGAACACGCATGCCTCCGCCTCGCAGACCTCGCACGCAGTCTTCATGACCCGTGTGCGCTTGTGCACGAGCGCCTGAAACAGGCCCTCGAAGGTCGCAGCGTAGTAGTCGCATTGCGGTGGACAATCCGAGCCGCTTGGTGATCGCCGACCATCTCATGTGCCGCGGCCTGCGAGACCAGTCAGCAACGACGCGATTCTTTGCGCAACCAGTGGGAGCCTGAAGCATCTTCATGGCGAGAGGACTGCCTGGTCTTTCGGTTCAGCTGTAAGCCCTCCGATGGGAGAATCCGTCAGCAATCCTCACTCCCTACGCACGATCCGGCAGCGAATCTCTGGCACGTTCGCGTGCGCATCCAACATGCCTTCCGTCGCCCAGCCAAAACCGGTGCCCTCCGTGTCGACATTCACGCCGTTCTCTCCCACTGGGGTGAACACACTCTGAAATATTGGGATCATCAACTGATGATCCTCTCTGCGCATCCACATCTGGCCAGTGGGCCCGTTTAGCTTGATGTCTTCGAGTGCACGGGCCACCTTGCTCGGCTCGATGGACATGGCCTGCTCCGCAGCGGCCTTGAACATGTGCAGCACGATGTGGATAGGAAGCCAGTTCCAATCCTCATGGTGCTTCTTCCGAAAGGCGAGCGCGTGATCGATCAGCGGGTTGGGGACGATGTTCTCGTGCCAGAACAATGCCGCCGTCACCCGGCCTGCCCCTGCCCTGCCTATCATGGTTGGGGTGCCGGTGAGGCCGGCAAGCGGCGCGAAGATGCGCCCCTGGAAGCTACCTTCCTCCGCAGATTTGATGAGCAAGGCCAGATCGTTTCCCCAGTTGCCGGTAACGATCGCGTCCGCCTTCGCGGCATTGATCTTAGCGATATAGGGAGCGAAATCCTTTACTTTTCCAATGGGGTGAAGGTCTTCCCCGACAATTTCGATCTCCGGCCTTCGCGCGCCGATCATCCGTCGTGCGTCGGCCGCCACGCTATGTCCCCATACGTAGTCCTGATTGATCAGGAAGACGCGCTTGACCTCCGGTCTGCGGATAAGGCTATCGATGACCGCATTCATGATCATGTGTCCGTTCGGGACGAAGCGAAAATGCCAGAAGTGGCATTTCTCGTCGGTCAATGCCGGGTCCAGAGCGCCGTGGTTGAAGTACAGGACCGGCTTCGCCGGGTTGCGCGCGTTGTATTTGGCAACCGCATCCGAAATAGCATGACCGTTATTCGAACCCGAACCCTGCAGGATGTAGCGGATTCCACGGTCGGTTGCCGCCTGGAACTGCAGCGTGCTCTCCTGTGCGCTGCTCTTGTTATCGAGCGTGACGAGCTCGAGCTTGTTACCCAGAATCCCGCCATCCTGATTGATGCGGTCGATGACGGCCTGGAATCCCAGCTCAGCCCCTCGTCCGACGTTGGAGAACGGGCCCGAGAGGGGCTCGATGAGCGCCAGCTGCAGCGTGTTTCCCGCGTTCGCCGCAGCGGCAGCACAAAGCATGGATCCGATCAGAACAGCAATGATTGTCCGCACGATAGCCTCCTCGCGATCGACCTCCCAGATACCGCCCGAGCCCATCGACGCACGCCCGGGCGCTTGCTTAGGGTCTCCGACGAGGCAAATGCGCGCATGCGGGCCGGCCTACCGGGACCACCCGCCAGCTTACGTCCCCGTGGCTTACGTTTCGCCTACGGATTGGCGCGACGCCAAGCACTTGGCCGCGAACCTGCCGCGCACGTAACAGGTTGCCCACGACGTCCCGCGCCGACGCCCCACCGTCGCGCCTCGACCATTCGGGTGATGGCTGCGCTCCACCTGGTGCCGGCAGACCTACCGTGGTCGCGGCTTCGTTCGCGCCGCGGCCGGCGACCGCACCACCAGCCACCAGCCGACGGGAAACAGCGCGACGGTCAGATCCGCCGTGCGCGCAGGCAGCCACATCTGCCCAATTTCCAGCAGGACGAGCCAGGCCACCACGGCGATCATCCAGCCGCCGCTGCGCATGTGCATGCGCCGACCCATGATCGCCAGCGTACCCGTCACGAACGCCAGTCCGCACAATGCGGCGAGATTGTTGTCCATCGAACCGTCGAGCATCGCCGCGAACGGCAGCCAGTTCAACTCGCCCGGCTCGGCGACGAACGCGAACGGTCGCAGCGAATCCGCCGTGAACCAGACGATCGCCAGCAGGATGAGCAGCGGCAGCGCCCGCTGCATCCCCGTGCGCAGGGCGGCGAGCCCCAGCGCGAGGCCGACGATGGTCCCGGCGACCACGCTGACCGTGATCGTCTGCTGCACGAGGAAGGGGCGCGCAGCGACTGCGGCCGTCGCGATCAGGACCAGGAAGGTTCTGGGGTGGCGCAGCGACGCGACGAGCGCGGCCAGCATCGCCACCGACACCGCCATCGACGCGAACGACCAGCCGTTGAACGACGGGTGCAGCAGCAGCGGCTTGAGCGAATCCTTGAAGTGCTGGAAGTCGATGGTGGGCACGAACGGCCACAGGCGCCAGCCGCCCCAGAAGGCCAGCGCAAGCATCGACGCGACCGCCAGGCGATCCCCACCTACGGCCAGGCGTTGCAGCAGTGCATGCGCCGCATTCCCGACAAGCAGTCCGATGGCGAGCCCGACGCCGTTCCACAGCACGTCGGCGAGCGCGGCGGCGCGCGACGGGACGAACACCTGCGCGACCTGCAACAGCAGCGCGAGGACCAGCGACGACACGATCCAGACCAGGCGCCAGGCGGCGGCGTGGGGGCGTCCGACGATTGCCACCACGATCGCCGCGCCCAGCGGCACGAACAACAACACGTTGCCGGCGACGTCGCTGAGCGAGGTCCACCACTGCGGCTGCGCGAACAGTTCCCCGAGCGCCTGTTCCAGGGAGCGCGGCCAGGTGAGGCGGAAGGGGTAGAGCGAGCCGTAGGAGATCAGGATCGCGACGAGAAGGAGCGGTCCCAGGCGCTTCATTCAGGCACCTGCTTCCTCGCGCAGGCTGGGCGTTGCCCCGAGTTCCTTCAGGCCCGCCTTCAGCGCGCAGCCGTCCTCGTCCTCCAGTGCAGCCCGATGCAACCTGCTCAGCCGGTGCGCCGCGTCGGGGGCGCCAGCGAGGAGTTCCGCCGCCTGCATCAGCGTCTGGAAGGAGCGCCAACCGCGCTCGTAGGTCTCGCCGTAGCCCTTCAGCACACGGGCGCAGCCCGCGATCTCGCAGGCCAGCTCGTAGTCGTCCAGCATCGTGTGCTCGATGCGCGAGAGCCAGTGACCGATGTGACGCATCTCCCTGGCAAAGCGCAGCGTGCGACGGCGATAGCCGCCGAGACGCCCGACCAGCCACAGCGCCAGAAAGCCGCGCAGGCGGCCCGTTCGCACCGTGCGCTTCATCGCCAGGCGCTCCGTCGCCGCGCGCGCCCACGGCGTCGCGAGCAGCCAGCGGCCCAGTCGCGCGGGCAGTGTGTCGGCAATCTCCTGCACGCGCGGATGGAGGAATTCGGTCACGTGCACGATCTGTCCGGGAAACGCGTGCACCTCCCGACGAAAACGCTCGAAGCGCGCGCCGCGCGTCTTCAGATCCGCCACGCGGATGGTGTCCTCGTAGCTCATCCACAGGGCAAGATAGCGAGCCGTCTCGCAGGTGACGCGAAACCGGCGTTCCTCGCCGCCGCACCGTGCATCGAGCACCGCAACGGATCGCACGCGCCGCAGGTAGTCGTGCGCGTAGGCGAGATCCATGTAGTCGATCAGCCGGCGCACGCCCTCCACGAGCAGGGGGTGCGCCGCCGGGGGAAACGCCTCGCGGATCTCGTTCAGCAATGCAGTCACCGCCGGATTGCGGGCGACCGGGAACTCGAACGGCTTGGCTTCTTCGCGCTGGGATCGTTCGCGTGGTTTCTGTGCCTGCTCGAACGCCGCCGCGAATGCGCGCAGGCTCGAATCCACGCCGACGCCGCCGCGCCGGATGGCGGACTCGAATGCCTCGC
>CAZNBS010000035.1:0-7249 GCA_964570955.1 uncultured Burkholderiales bacterium
GCCTTCGGACCGACCAAGCGCCCACACCTATCGGCTGTGAGTTTTTAAAGAGCGAAGTTGGTTGCGGGGGCAGGATTTGAACCTACGACCTTCGGGTTATGAGCCCGACGAGCTGCCAGACTGCTCCACCCCGCGCCCGTTCAAGAGAGGCAGCATTCTACGCACCGACCCGCCTTACGTCAACATTGCGTAACAGCAGAGATGGTGCGGCGCAAAGCGCTCAAGCGCCGGCGGTGACCCAGTCGAGTATTGGCTGCCACTCGGCCTGGTCGCGCTCCGATGCAGATGGCGGCAGATCGAAGATACTCAACCCGTTGAACGCGGCATTCGGATAGATCTGCCCATCCCGGAGGTAGCCGAGTACCGGCAGTTCGAACTGAGCAAGGAAGGCCGAGAGCGTGGACGCCGCTCTGGTTCGGGCATCCACCCGGACGCCCACGATGCCCACCCGCGTTCGCCCGTTGCGGAGCGCCTTCTCACGTACCAGGTCCGCGAGAAACGCGGCCGTGGCGGACATATCGAACAGCGAGGGTTGCACGGGCACGATGACGCTGTCGGCCAATTTCAGTGCATGCGTCAAGGTCTTGCCGTGCATGCCTGCCGGCGAATCGATGACCAGCCACTCCCCCTTCGGAGGCTGTGTCGACGGGTGCGGGCCGAATGCGTGCACGGGCGGCAAATGCCCCGGCCGGATGGAAGTCCAGGTGCAGGCCGAGCGCTGGCGATCGAGGTCGAGAAGGAGCACCCGCCTGCCCGCGTGCGCCAATCCACCCGCGATATTGGTCGAGACAGTCGTCTTCCCGCAGCCCCCCTTGGGATTTGCCACCAACACCGCTCGCACGCCCACCCCCGTCAGGAAGAGATTCTCTCCTCGCCTTCCGCTTCGCCCAGCCCGCCTCCCATCTCCTCAGGCCCGCCTGGCAGCGCGCCGGGGTCGCGGTCGACGGTGGGTGACTCCAACTCCACGGCTATCGGGACCACCCCCTCTGGATCATCCACCTCGGCGTCCCGTGAAGCCGGCGATTCCTCGCCTGCCACGGTATCGGCTGGCGCCAACTCGGGTTGAGGACTTCGCTCGACCAGAGCACCCAGTTCCTCCAGGGGAGGCAGTTCGTCCAAGGCCCGCAGCCCCAAATCGTCCAGAAACGCACGGGTCGTGGCATAAAGCGCCGGACGACCCGGCACCTCTCGATGCCCGACCACGTCGATCCAGCCCCGGCCCTCCAGCGCCTTCAATATGTTGGGAGACACCGCCACACCGCGCACGGCTTCAATGTCCCCCCGTGTCACCGGCTGCCTGTAGGCGATGATCGCCAGTGTTTCCAGCACCGCACGGGAGTACTTGGGGGGCTTCTGTGGATTGATCCGGTCCAGATAGACCTGGAAGTCCGGACGCGCCTGAAACCGCCAGCCGCTCGCAACGGCCACCAGTTCGACCCCCTTGCCCTGCCAATCGCCGCGCAAGTCCTCCAGGAGGCGGCGCACGACGTCCGCGCCGAACTCACCTCCCAGAATCTTGCCGAGATCGGCAACCGAAAGCGGCTCCGTCGTGGTCAGCAACGCAGTCTCCAGGATGCGCTTGAGCTGCGCCACGTCATCCAACGATGCTTCCATCCTTCAGCCTTACGTAAATGGGGGAGAAGCAGGCCTGCTGCGTGATCTCTACGAGCGACTCCCGGCCCAGCTCGAGGATCGCCAGGAACGTCACCACCAACTCCGGGATCCCTCGCTCGGGTTCGAACAAGTCCTCGAAATTCACGAAGCCTGCCGCCAACTTCAGTCTGCGTAACACCGCACTCATCCGTTCGCGTACGGAGAGCTGCTCGCGCGTGACACGATGATGCCGGTTCGCCTTTGCGCGGCTCACCAGCCCGAGCCAAGCCATGCGCAGGTCCTCGGCGTTCACCTCGGGCAACCGCTCCAGGGCGATCCGGTCGATGAACACGCCAACCACGGTGAAATCCCGGCCTCGCTGGGGAAGCTCATCCAGCCGGCGTGCCGCCGCCTTCATCCGCTCGTACTCGAGCAGCCGCCTGACCAGCTCGGCACGTGGATCGGCTTCCTCCTGGGCCGTCGGCGCGGGCTTCGGGAGCAGCATCCGCGACTTGATCTCGATCAGCAGCGCCGCCATCAGCAGGTATTCGGCAGCCAGTTCCAGCTGATGCGCGCGCATCATTTCGACATAGCTCATGTATTGAGCAGTGAGCTGCGCCATCGGGATGTCAAGCACGTCCAGGTTGTGCTTGCGAATCAGGTACAGGAGCAGATCGAGCGGGCCTTCGAACGCCTCGAGGATGACCCGCAGGGCGTCGGGGGGGATGAACAGATCCGCCGGGATTTCCGGAAGGGGCTCGCCGTACAAGAGCGCGACCGGAGGCTTCACGTCCTCCCGTCGGTCGACCTCAGCCTCGTAACTCATTGAAAGTTGGAATGCATGGCAGAAGTGCCGCGCTGCGTCGCGGAATGGGACCGAATTATCCCTCAATTGGCCCCGCTCCCGGAACCCGCATGCTCATGCCCGGACGCGCCCCCGCCAAGTCAAGTTTCCCTCTCCTGTGCCGAAATGGGGCGAGAGCGAACCCGTGCGTTTTGCCAACACGGTTTACCGGAGCAGCACATGTCGGAGTTGATGCGGCGCGTAGATGCCAAGACGAAGCTCGCAGGGACGAACAAGCTCGAGATCCTGCTCTTCACGCTCGGGGAAGATGCGCGGACGGGTCGCAAGGAAACCTACGGGATCAACGTCTTCAAGGTGCGCGAGGTGATGCGCACGCCCTCTGTCACGCGCGCTCCGGAAATGCCGCCCGCCGTGGAGGGCATGGTGAGCCTGCGCGGCGCGCTCGTCCCCGTCCTCGACCTGGCACGCTACGCCGGCGTGCAGGTTCACGGAACGCCCGAGATCATGATCGTGACCGAATACAACGGCCACACGCAGGGATTCCTCGTCGAGGCCGTGGATACGATCCTGCGGCTGGACTGGGCGCGCATGCGCGTTCCACCCGAGATGCTGGTGAAACGAACCGGGGGCTTTGTAACCGCCGTGACAGAATTGAGCGACGGTCGTCTGGTCATGATGCTGGACGTCGAGCGCATCCTGTCGGAAACGACGAACTACGACGACGAACTCGAATTCCAGGATCTCCAGCCGTTGCAGGACCACGGGAAGACGATCCTCTTCGCGGACGACTCCTCGGTGGCGCGCAAGCAGATCGAGCGCACGCTCGATGCATTGCAGATCCGGCACATCAGCGCCGTCAACGGCAACCATGCCTGGCGCGAACTGGAGCGTGTCGCCGCCATCGCGGATGCAGCCCAGCGCCGTGCCTGCGAGTTCGTGCACGCCGTGCTCACCGATGTCGAGATGCCGGAAATGGACGGCTTCCTGCTCACCAAGCGGATCAAGAGCGATCCACGCTTCGCGGGCATTCCCGTGATCATGCACTCGTCCTTGTCCGGTCTGCAGAATCAGCACCTCGGCATGTCCGTCGGTGTGGACGAGTACGTGTCGAAGTTCGAACCGCAGAAACTGGCCGAGGCCCTGACCCGCCGCCTGGCCGCCTGACCCCACGCCATGTCCCAGATCGACAACCGGAATCTGCTCGACGCCATCGATGCGCGGACCCGCCTGGCGGGCTCCAACAAGATGGAGATCCTGCTGTTCACCCTGGGAACCCAGGAGATCTTCGGCATCAACGTGTTCAAGGTCCGCGAAGTCACGAAGACGCCTTCCATCACGAAGACACCGAACATGCCCGCGGGCGTCGAGGGCGTGATCTCGCTGCGCGGCAGCGTGATCCCCGTCATCGACCTCGCCCGATTCATCGGAAAGACCGGGGGCAAACTCGGCGACACCATGATGGTCACCGAGTACAGTCGCCGTACGCAGGGATTCCTGGTCGAGTCCGTCGACAGGATCGTCAGGGTCGACTGGGACAAGGTGCGCTCTCCCGACAGCGTGATCACCGGTCACGACAACCTGATCACCGCGATCTCCGAACTACCAGACGGCACGCTGCTCTCCGTCCTCGATGTGGAGCAGGTCCTGGCCGATGCGTTCGGCGAGCCACGCGTACCGGATCTGCAGCCTGCGCAGGCGGGGCAGGAAGCCGTGGTCCTCTTCGCCGACGACTCGCTGGTGGCGCGAAAGGAGATCGGCCACGTGCTGGATCGCCTGGGCGTCAAGTACCACCAGGCCAACAATGGTGCCGAAGCCTGGACACGGCTGCAGGCCATGGCGACGCGCGCGGCACAGGACGGCGAGCCGCTGAGCGAGCAGCTCAACGTCATCCTGCTCGACGCCGAAATGCCGGAAATGGACGGATATGTCCTGACCCGCCATATCAAGGCGGACGCCCGGTTCGCGGGCGTGCCGGTGGTGATGCACTCCTCCCTCTCTTCCCAGGCCAATCACGCCATGGGCCGGCACGTCGGTGTCGACGCCTACGTCTCCAAGTTCGATGCAATGGTTCTCGCCGACACACTGCGTCCCCTGCTCTCCCGCTGACCTTACGCATCGCATCGCCGTTTAACGAGCATCAGTTACCGAGCAACGTCGTTTCATGTCAAAGCCGAACCTGAGATTCCTCGTCGTGGATGACTTCTCCACGATGCGGCGCATTGTCCGAAACCTGCTCAAGGAGCTTGGCTTCACCAACGTGGAGGAAGCCGAGGATGGTGTCGAGGCCCTGCAGAAACTGCGCGCCGACAGCTTCGATTTCGTGATCTCCGACTGGAACATGCCGAACATGACAGGCATCGAACTGCTGCGCCAGGTGCGCGCGGATGCCTCGCTTCGCACCCTCCCGCTGCTCATGATCACGGCTGAAGCGAAGAAGGAGAACATCATCGAAGCGGCGCAGGCCGGCGCCAGCGGCTACATCGTCAAGCCCTTCACTGCGGCGACGCTCGACGAGAAGCTCAGCAAGATCTTTCTATCGATGCAGAAGTCGGGAGCAAACACCTGATGAGCAGCCTGATCCCATCCCAAGACACGCACGATTCGCCCGAACTGGAAGCCCTGTTCGACAGCATCGCAGCCGCGAGTCGCGAACCGGGGAGCGCGCACGCGATCGCCACAGGAGCGAGCGACGTCGTGTGCCGGATCGGCCAGCTCACACGCCGGCTGCACGATGCCCTGGGCGCCCTCGGCTACGACACGATGCTGCAGAACGCAGCAGAGGCGTTCCCCGACGCCCGCGAGCGGCTCGCTTACGTGGCAACGATGACGGAGCAGGCTGCCGTGCGCAGCCTGAACGCGATCGAGACTGCCAAGCCGCTGCAGGAGGGACTGGGCGCGGGAGCGAAGGGCCTGGCCCATGAGTGGGACCGCCTGTTCCAGGGCGTGATGCCGATGGAGCAGTTTCGCGAACTTGCGTTGCGCACGCGAGACTATCTTGACAAGGTGCCGGAGGCAGCGGCCGCCACCAACGCGCAGCTCACGAACATCATGATGGCCCAGGATTTCCAGGATCTGACGGGACAGGTGATCAAGAAGATCACCGAGATGGTGCAGGACGTGGAGCATCAGCTGCTGAAGCTGCTGATCGACCACGCACCGGCGGAACGGCGCGTCGCAGCACAGTCGGCGGGGCTGCTGAACGGTCCGGTCATCAACACCAGCGGCCGCAACGACGTCGTCACCAGCCAGGCGCAGGTGGACGAGCTGCTGGAAAGCCTCGGCTTCTGACCGCCTCCGTATCGAGCAACGCGAATGGACGACTTGCTGCAAGAGTTTCTCACCGAGGCCGCCGAGCTGCTGGCGGCCGTGGACAACAAGCTGGTCGATCTCGAGAAGCATCCGCAGGACCAGCAGCTTCTCAACGAGATCTTCCGCGGATTTCACACGATCAAGGGTGGCGCAGGCTTCCTGAATCTCGGCGAGCTGGTCGCGCTGTGCCATCTGACAGAGAACCTGTTCGATCTGCTGCGTAACGCACGGATGCCTCTCACCGCAGGCACCCTCGACGTGATCCTCGCTGCCACGGCGGCGGTGCGCGGCATGTTCGACAGCCTGTCCCAATCCGCTCCGCTACCCCCGGCCGATCCGCGCCTGCTCAAGTCCCTCGAGGATGCGATAGCAGGCAAGCATGCCGAGGCGGGGCCGGCGCCCATCGGGTCCGAGGCTGCCGGCACGACCCAAGCACGCGCGGAACCTGGTTGCGGCGCGCCGCAGGTCGACTGGCAGGCGTTGTACGACGCGGTGCTGGGCCGTTGCTCGCCACCGGCATCGGGAGCGCCCCCCGTTCCGGCGAACGATGCGGTCGAGGAGAAGCGCGCCGTCGCAGCAGGTCGGCGCGCCGGCGACCAACCCGAGGGCGACGGTGCACGCGCCGGTCGACGAGACAGCGACCGTGTGGTGACTTCGGCAGAACCGACCACCATCCGGATCGACACCAGCCGGCTCGATCAGGTGCTGAATCTCTCCGGTGAGATCGGTCTGGCGAAGAACAGGCTCAACTGCCTGCGCACCGATCTGCTGCAGGGTCGCACCGATGTCGAAACTCTGCGCGCCCTCGACCAGGCCGTGAGTCATCTCGATCTGCTGGTCGGCGATCTGCAGAACGCGGTGATGAAGACGCGGATGCAGCCGATCGGCCGCCTGTTTCAACGTTATCCACGCGTCGCACGCGATCTCGCACGCACCCTCGGCAAGGAGGTCGAGCTTCAGCTCATGGGGGAGGATACGGAGCTGGACAAGACGATGATCGAGGACTTGAACGATCCCCTCATCCACCTGGTGCGCAATGCCGTCGATCACGGCATCGAGAGCCCCGAGGAACGCCGCTCGCAGGGCAAACCCGAGAAGAGCGTCGTTCGGCTGTCGGCCGAGCAGATCGGCGACAGCATCCTGATCGAGATCGTGGACGACGGTCGCGGAATGCGGCCGGACGTTCTGCGTCGCAAAGCCGTCGAAAAGGGGCTGATCACCTCGGAGGCGGCTGCGAACATGGACGACCAGGAAGCCATGCGCCTCGTGTTCATGCCAGGCTTCTCGACGAAGGACCAGGCCAGCGACGTCTCCGGCCGCGGTGTCGGCATGGATGTCGTCAAGACCAAGATTCAGAAGCTCAACGGCCGGATCGAGATCAGCTCGGTGATCGGCCAGGGAACCAGGTTCGCCATCTACCTGCCGTTGACGCTCGCCATTCTTCCTGTCCTGATCGTAAAGGTCGGCGATCAACCGTTCGCGGCACCGCTCTCGATGGTGCGCGAGATGGGGGCGGTGATGACGGCGGCGGCGGAGCGTCTG
>CAZNBS010000035.1:7259-27123 GCA_964570955.1 uncultured Burkholderiales bacterium
ACGATGATGATTCGCGACGAGGTGCTACCGATCCGGTCGCTGGCAAGCATGATCGGATGGCCGGTGGAGCGCGCGCCGGCATACGGCGTCCTGATGCAGACCTCGGTGCGCTCGTTCGTGATGGCGGTCGACGGATTCGTGGGACGTGACGACGTCGTCATCAAGCCGCTGGAAGACATCAAACCAAGAGGCGTGGCAGGCGCCACTCTGTCCGGGGACGGCTCTGTCGTTCTCGTTCTCGACATCGAGCAACTGCTCGCCGGGCCGCTGCGCGAAACGCGCCAGGACCTGTTCAAGATCGCCGCCTGAGGGCGCCATGAGCCAATCCCATCTTCTCCTGCGCGAACCCGTCGTCAATCGCAATCGTGAAACGGTCGGATATGCGCTCTCGCTACTGAGCGAAGAGGGCGAGCCCGCAGCAGCCGGCGGCATCCACGCGATTCTCGTGGGCCGTAATCCAGACGACGATTTCTTCGAGAGAGTCCCTGGTCGGTTCGTCATTGCCGACTGCGGACAGGTCGAGGCCGAGCGGCCGAGCGTGGCGCAGGGAAGGATGGTGCTTTCGCTGCGAACCGACCATGGCCTGGAGAACCTGGCCGAACGCACGCGCGCCTGGCGCGGCGCGGGATTCGGCCTATGCCTCGACTCGGGAGATGCGTCGACGTGGCCCGTGGAGGTGGCACAACAGGCCGCCTACCTGCGCGTGCCGATCGGCGCGGGGGACACGCCACCGCTTCTGCGGGGATTCGCAGGCAAGCGCATCGCAACGGGCGTCGACACGCATGCGCGATTCGATCAAGCCGTGCGCAACGGATTCGACATGGTCCAGGGCCACTTCTTCACCGAGCCCACAGGCAACCAGGCTGCGGCGGTGAGTGCCACCTACAGCAGCATCGTGACACTGATGAAGCTCGCCAAGGAGGATGCTCCGATCAAGCAGATAGAGGACGTGCTGAAGCGGGACGCGGCCCTTTCGTTCAAACTGCTGCGCTACATCAACAGCGCGGGCTTCGGCTTGTCATGCGAAATACAGTCGTTTCGCCACGCGGTGACGGTTCTGGGATATCAGAATCTGCACAAGTGGCTGGCCCTGCTGCTGGTGACGGCAGCCAAGCAGAACGCGTCCGCTGCCCTCGTCACCACCGCGATCGCCCGCGGCAGGCTGGCGGAGTTGCTCGGGCACAGCCTATTCGAGGCGCAGGACCGCGACAACTTGTTCATCACCGGCGCGTTCTCGCTCCTGCACGTGATCCTGCAGATGCCCCTCGAAAAGATAACCGAACAGGTGGCGCTGCCGGAGGCAGTCACCGACGCCCTGTTCCACCACACCGGCCAGTTCGGTGCCCTGCTGGAACTGGTGAAGCTGTGCGAGACGCTCAGCGTGGAGAATCATGCAGCCCGCGCTACGGAACTCGCGATGATGATCGGCATCACTCCCGAGTCTCTCAACCGGGCGCAGATTGAAGCGCTGGTGTGGGCGGAAGGCCTGGGCAGGTAGCGAACACCCGCCCGGCCATTCGCGGCCTCAGGCCGCTTCCTCCGTCTGCATCGGGTGGCCGCTGAACACGATGCGGCCATCCTTCATGTCCACCTCGATCACGTCCTTCGGGCCGATACGTCCCTCGAGGATCTCCTTGGCCAGCGGATTCTCCAGGGCCGCCTGAATCGCGCGCTTGAGCGGGCGTGCGCCGTACAGGGGATCGAATCCCACTTTCGCCAGTTCGCCCAGCACCGCGTCGCTCACCTGCAGTCTCATCTCCATGGCGGCCAGCCGCTTCTCGAGCGAAGCCAGCTGGATGCGGGCGATCGACTTGATGTGCGCCTCGTCGAGCGCGTGGAACACGACCAACTCGTCGATCCGGTTGATGAATTCCGGTCGGAAGTAGGTCTTGACCTCCGCCATGACGGCGAGCTTGATGACCTGGTAGTCGTCCCCGGCCATCTGCTGGATCATCTGCGACCCGAGGTTGGAGGTCATCACGATCACCGTGTTCTTGAAGTCGACCGTGCGCCCCTGCCCGTCGGTCATGCGCCCATCGTCGAGCACCTGGAGCAGAACGTTGAACACGTCCGGGTGCGCCTTCTCGACCTCGTCCAGGAGGATCACCGAGTAGGGCTTCCTTCGCACCGCCTCGGTCAGGTAACCACCTTCCTCGTAGCCGACATATCCCGGCGGGGCACCGATCAAGCGCGCCACCGAATGCTTCTCCATGAACTCGGACATGTCGACGCGAATTAGATGGTCCTCGGAATCGAACAGGAACGCGGCGAGCGCTTTGCACAGCTCGGTCTTTCCGACCCCCGTGGGGCCAAGGAACAGGAACGAGCCGTAGGGGCGATTCGGGTCGGCCAGGCCGGCGCGCGAGCGACGGATGGCATCGGAAACGAGACGCACCGCTTCATCCTGTCCCACCACCCGCTGGTGCAGACGCTCCTCCATCTGGACCAGCTTCTCCCGCTCGCCCTGCATCATCTTCGACACGGGTATGCCCGTGGCGCGTGAGACGACCTCTGCGATCTCCTCCGCTCCCACCAGGGTGCGAAGCAGTTTGTGCTGCACGCCCTGCCCTCCCTGTCCCGCGCTCTCTGCCTTCTTGAGCTGCGCCTCGAGTTGCGGCATGCGGCCGTATTGCAGCTCGGAGAGAAGCTGCCAGTCGCCCTTGCGACGCGCGGCATCCATCTCGACCTTGAGCCGATCGAGCTCTTCCTTGATGTGCTGCGACCCCTGTACCTGAGCCTTCTCGGCCTTCCAGATCTCCTCCAGGTCGGCATACTCGCGCTCCAGCGAGCCGATCTCCTCCTCGAGCAGCCCGAGCCGCTTGCGGGATGCCTCGTCCCGCTCCTTCTTGACGGCTTCGCGCTCGATCTTGAGCTGGATCAGCCGCCGCTCGAGCTTGTCCATCTCCTCGGGCTTGGAGTCGATCTCCATCTTGATGCGAGCCGCCGCCTCGTCGATCAGGTCGATCGCCTTGTCCGGCAGGAAGCGGTCGGTGATGTAGCGGTGACTCAGTTCGGCCGCGGCAACGATCGCCGGATCGGTGATCTCGACGCCGTGATGGACCTCGTACTTCTCCTGCAGGCCGCGAAGGATGGCGATCGTATCCTCGACCGAGGGTTCGTCCACGAGAACCTTCTGGAATCGCCGCTCCAGCGCCGCGTCCTTCTCGATGTACTTGCGGTATTCGTCGAGCGTCGTGGCGCCGATGCAGTGCAACTCCCCGCGCGCAAGCGCGGGTTTGAGCATATTGCCGGCATCGATGGCGCCCTCGGCCTTGCCCGCCCCGACCATCGTATGGATCTCGTCGATGAAAACGATGGTTCGGCCCTCGTCCTGCGCCACCTCCTTGAGAACCGCCTTGAGGCGCTCCTCGAATTCGCCACGATACTTGGCGCCTGCCAGCAGCTGCGCCATGTCGAGCACCAGGACGCGCTTGTCCTTGAGCGTATCGGGCACCTCGCCGTTGACGATACGCTGCGCCAGGCCCTCGACGATGGCCGTCTTGCCCACGCCGGGCTCTCCGATGAGAACCGGATTGTTCTTCGTACGCCGTTGCAGAATCTGGATCGTCCGCCGGATCTCGTCATCACGACCGATGACCGGGTCGAGCTTGCCCGAACGGGCGCGCTCCGTCAGATCGAGCGTGTACTTGGTCAGGGCTTCTCGCTGCCCCTCCGCTTCGGGACTGGACACCGTCTCTCCGCCGCGCACCCCTTCGATGGCGCGTTCCAGGTGCGGACGGCTGGCGCCGTGCTGCTTGAGCAGGCGCCCTGTATCGCCCTTGTCCTCCAGCAATGCAAGTAAGAACAGTTCCGACGGAATGTATTGATCGCCCCGCTTCTGGGCCTCCCTGTCGGTCAGGTTCAGGAGGTTGTTCAACTCGCGTGACAGACCGACTTCGCCGCCGTGCCCTTCGAGCTTCGGCAGCCGATCCAGGCTGGCGCGAACCGCCTCGCGCAGCGGTTGCACGTTGACGCCGGCCTTCGCAAGGATTGCGGACGAACCACCTTCCTGCTGATCCAGCAGGGCCATGAGCAGGTGCTGGGGTTCGATATAGGCGTTGTCCCGGCCCACCGCCATGCTCTGGGCGTCTGACAGGGCTTGCTGGAACTTGGTGGTGAGCTTGTCGAAGCGCATCGGTGCCTCTGGTGGATAGGGTGTCCTTGCCGCGCAAATGGGGATAGCAGCAGGCATTTCAACCGGGCGTTTGCATCGGGCCGGCAGGAGTGGCAGAGTCCGCCGTACACCGCGAAGAGGGACATGTCGATGAGACGGATCACCGCGCTGGGACTCATTCTTGGCCTGGCCACGACGGCGGCCCACGCACAGGACGTCGAGAAACTGACGGCACAGGCGCGCGCGCAGGCGCTGACGCTGATGCAGGAACTGGGCGCGCGGCTCAAGCAGGAGATGGCCTCGGGCGGCCCGGCGGCGGCGATCGTCGTCTGCAAGGAGGCTGCGCCGGAGATTGCGAGCAGACTGTCGCGTGAATCCGGTTCGCGCATCGCACGGGTCAGTCTCAAGACACGCAATCCCCTGCTCGGCACCCCCGATGCCTGGGAGCAGTCGGTGCTGGCCGGCTTCGAACAACGCACGGCTGCCGGGTTGGCGCCCGGGGAACTGGAGTACGCCGAGATCGTCGCGGAGCCGCAAGGCCGCTACTTCCGCTACATGAAGGCCATCGCATTGCAGCCGCAGTGTGTCGCCTGCCACGGCGGCAGTGGATCCATCCCGGAATCCGTGCGGACGCGCCTGCAACAGGAGTACCCGCACGATCGCGCAACGGGCTACGCGCCGGGCCAGGTGCGGGGAGCGGTCACGGTCAAGACTTTCCTTGGCCAATGACATCCGTGGCCAGCGCGACGCAGGCCATCGTGTTCGACGCCTATGGCACGCTGTTTGACGTGCACTCGGTGATCGCGCAGTGCGAGTCGATCTTTCCCGGCAAGGGCAGCGACCTCAGCCGGCTGTGGCGAAGCAAGCAGCTGGAATACACGTGGCTGCGCACGTTGATGCAGCGCTACGAGAGCTTCGACGCCATCACCGCATCCGCCCTGCGATTCGCCTGCGAAGCGCTGGGGCTAGCCTGGACGCAATCCACTCAGGATGCTTTGCTGGACGAGTACCTTCGCCTGCGCCCCTACCCGGAGGCCTGCGGCGCACTGGCAGGGCTTTCCGGCCACCGCCGTGCCATCCTGTCGAACGGGTCGCCAGCCATGCTGGACGCTCTGGTGGCATCCAACGGCATGGCCCAATACTTCGACGCGGTGTTGAGCGTCGACCCGCTACGCGTGTACAAGCCCGATCCCCGGGTGTACCAAAGCGCAGTGGATCGCCTCGGGGTCGCGCCTGCTCAGATCGCCTTCGTGTCGTCGAATTTCTGGGATGTCTCGGGCGCGAGCCATTTCGGATTTCGGACGTTCTGGATCAATCGCGGCAGCGCCGGCCCCGACTACCTGGGGGCGCGCCCGGCAGCGATCCTGCACAGCCTGGAAGAACTGCGGACACTGCTGTGACACCGGCTTCGGTCTGGTACGGACACTCAGGTGCGCTTGCGGGCAATCATGTCGACCAGGGCCGAGCGTCCGACGTGCTTGCTTCCCTCCGCGAGCACATCCTCGTGCTCGCGCAAGTGCAGGATCTCCATGTCGGCGAACGCATCGCGAAGTAGCCGCTCGGTATACATGTGCTCCGCCTGTGGCGGTCCACCGGTCTTGTACGCGAGCTGCTTGGGCGTGTAGCCCTGGAGCACGACCACCCCGCCGGGGCGCAGGGCGCGCTTCATCCCTTCGAACACGCGCACCCGGTCAGCGGGCGCAGCGAACTGGATGAAGATCGCGACGACGGCATCGAATCGACCCTCCGGCCAGGTCCAGGTCCGCACATCGGCTTCCTCGAACGCAATGTCGAACCCGCCTTCGACGGCCAGTTGCTTCGCCTTGGCAAGACCAAGCGGCGAAATGTCGATCGCGGTGACGCGGCAGCCTTGCTGCGCCAGCCATCGTGCATTGCGTCCTTCGCCGGTCGCCACGTCCAGCACCTGCGCACCCGCCGCAAACAGGGCCTGCTGCGCGACCAGAAATCGATTCGGCTCGCGCCCGAAAACGTACTCGCTGGTTGCGTATCGCGTGTCCCAGAACGCTCGCGCGTCGTCGAATCCTTCGGCCATGCCTAGCCTCCGCAATGCGCGGCGATGAACGCCTTGACCGCCTCGGCATCCGCATCCATCACCTCGACCCGCTGTGGCAGCCGTTCGATCCCGCGGAATGCCGGTGGCACGTCGGGGTCCGTGCCGAGTGCCTCGCGCACCGCAGCGGCGAACTTCGCCGGCAGCGCCGTCTCCAGGCACACCAGCGGAACGTTGGGGTCGCGATGCTGCATGCCAACCTTCAATCCGTCCGCCGTATGCGTGTCGACGATGACGCCATACTCGCGATAGACGTGGCGGATCGTCTCCATCCGGTCGGCGTGGCAACTCGATCCGGAAACGAACCCGTACTGCGCCAGCCTGCCAGCCAGTTCACTGCCGGACAAATCGAATCCACCGGCGCTCTCCACCTGCTGCCACAAACGGCGGACTTCAGCCGGATCGCGACCGCACAGGTCGTACACGAAGCGTTCGAAATTCGACGCCTTCGAGATGTCCATGGACGGACTGGAAGTCTGGTGCACTTCCTTCCCCTTGCGGACGCGATAGCGTGCCGTTCGGAAGAACTCGTCCAGCACGTCGTTCTCGTTGGTGGCGAGGATCAGGCGATCGATCGGCAGTCCCATCTGCCGCGCAATGTGGCCCGCAAAGATGTTGCCGAAGTTGCCGGAGGGGACCGAGAACGACACCGGATCGCCCACCTTTGGCGCCACAGCCAGGTAGGCCTTGAAGTAGTAGACCGCCTGTGCGATCACGCGCGCCCAGTTGATCGAGTTCACCGCTCCGATGCGGTGGCGCGCCTTGAACAGCGCATCGCCGCTGACCGCCTTGACGATGTCCTGGCAGTCGTCGAATACGCCCCGAATGCCCAGGTTGAAAATGTTCGGATCCTGGAGGGAATACATCTGCGCGGTCTGAAACGGGCTCATTCGCCCGTACGGCGAGAGCATGAACACCCGGACGCCGCGCTTGCCGCGCATCGCGTACTCGGCGGCGGAACCGGTGTCCCCACTGGTCGCACCGAGGATGTTCAACTCCTGTCCTGCCTGCGCGAGCACGAACTCGAACAGGTGACCCAGGAACTGCATTGCCAGATCCTTGAATGCCAGGGTCGGACCGTTGGAGAGCTGCAGAATGTGCAGGCCCGGCCGCAGCGTGCGCACCGGCGTGATGTCGGGCGAGCCGAACACTTCAGGGGTGTAGGTGCGCTCGACCAGGGCCTTCAGATCCTGCCCGGAGATGTCGTCCACGTACCGGCTCAGGACCTCGAGGGCGAGCTGAGGGTAGCTCAGAGGTCGCCATCGTTCGAGTTCCGCCAGGGAAATGCTGGGATAGCGTTCGGGGACCACCAGACCGCCGTCGGGCGCCAACCCTTCGAGCAGGACTTCACGGAATCGCCGAGGCGGCATGCCGCCTCGGGTGGACAGATAGCGCATGGCCTCGCTCACGAGCCGAGTTCCTCCAGGCGGATGCGGGTGACCGGAGCGAGGTTGGTCGGCAGTTGGTGGATCCGCGCGATCGCCTCGTTCACGTCCCGCTCCAGCGCCACGTGGGTGAGCATGATGATGTCCACCTGCTCTTCGCCCTCGTCGGGCTCCTTCTGCAGCATCGCGTCGATCGAGATGGCACGGTCGGCAAGGATGCGCGTGATGTCCGCGAGCACGCCCGGCCGGTCGAGCACCCGCAATCTCAGATAGTAGGCGGTTCGTACCGCCTCCATGGGCAGCACCGGCACGTCGGAGAGCGACCCGGGCCGGAATGCGAGGTGCGGCACTCGGCTCTCGGGATCGGCCGTGTGCAAGCGGGTGACGTCGACCAGATCCGCCACCACCGCCGACGCGGTCGGCTCGGCCCCTGCCCCGGCCCCGTAGTACAGCGTCGCCCCGACGGCATCTGCCTTGACGAGAATCGCGTTCATCACGCCTTCGACGTTTGCGATCAGCCGCCGATGCGGAATGAGCGTCGGGTGCACGCGCAACTCGATCCCCTGCAGGGTGCGGCGGGCGATGCCCAGCAGCTTGATCCGGTAGCCCAGTTGCTCGGCGTACCGGATGTCCTGGCGCGTCAGCGTCGAGATGCCCTCGGTGTAGGCACGCTCGAACTGCATCGGGATGCCGAAGCCGATGGCGGCCAGGATGGTGAGCTTGTGTGCGGCGTCAATCCCTTCGATGTCGAAGGTGGGATCGGCCTCGGCATAGCCGCGCTGCTGCGCCTGCGCCAGGACTTCGTGAAAACCGGCGCCAGTATCGCGCATCTGCGACAGGATGAAGTTGCTCGTGCCGTTGATGATGCCCGCGATCCACTCCACCCGGTTCGCGGTGAGCCCCTCGCGCAGTGCCTTGATGATCGGGATTCCGCCTGCCACCGCGGCTTCGAACGCCACCATCACGCCTCGCTTCTGGGCGGCGGCGAATACTTCGTTTCCGTGGAGCGCCAGCAACGCCTTGTTTGCCGTCACCACGTGTTTGCCGTTGTCGATGGCCGCCAGGACGAGCTCGCGCGCCAGCCCGGTTCCGCCCATCAGTTCGGCCACGATCTCCACGTCGGGATCTCTCACCACCTCGAATGGATCCCGGGTCAGCATCACGTCCGAGCCGGCGACCACCTGACGTGCCTTCTGGAGGTCGCGCACGGCCGCCTTGCAGATGATGATGTCGCGCCCCGCGCGCCTGCGGATCTCCTCCTGGTTGCGGCGAAGCACTTCGAACGTGCCGCCGCCGACTGTCCCCAGGCCGAGCAGGCCGACGTGCATCGGTCTCATGTGAGCGCCTTCTTGAAGGAGAACGAAGTGATGACGAAGCCCTCTCGGAAATAGAACCGGTGTGCGCCATGGCGCTGCGTACCGGAATCGAGATCCAGGGAAGTCGCCTGGCGCTCGCGCGCGAGCAGCTCCAGGCGACCGAGCAGCGCACGGCCGACACCCTGGGAGCGAACGCTCGAATGGGTGACCAGATCGTCCACGTAGAGCTTCAGGCCCGCGTGCGTGTTGCGCACGAAGCGATACACCGCCACGCCCGCCACCTCGCCGCCCATGACCGCGATCCACATGCGCCCGCCATCGCGGAATATCTCACGCATCGCCGCCACGTAATCGGCCGGGAGGCCGGGGCGCAGCTGCCGGTGGACCGCCTCTGCCTGTGGCAACCACTGCGGAGCGACCACCGCGCCTTCGGCATCCGTGATCGCGATGAGTTCGACCATCGTCAACCCGCTGCCGCGAGCCTCAGAATTCCGTCCTTGCGGAACATGTCGCGGATGCCGCGCACGGCCTGACGCGTACGCGCCTCGTTCTCGATCAGAGAGAAGCGCACGTGGGAATCGCCGTACTGTCCGAAGCCGACACCCGGCGAGACCGCCACGCGGGCATCGACCAGCAGCTTCTTGGCGAATTCCAGCGAGCCCATGGCCCGATACGCCTCGGGGATCTCGGCCCAGATGTACATGCTCGCGCGCGGCAGCTGCACCGGCCAGCCGAGTCCATTGAGCCCGGCGGCCAGGACATCCCGGCGACGCTGGTACGTTTGGCGAACCTGTTCCACGCAGTCCTGCGGACCTTCCAGCGCGACGATGGCGGCCACCTGGATGGGGGTGAAGGTCCCGTAGTCGTGGTAGCTCTTGATGCGTGCGAGCGCGGCAACGAGATCGGGATTCCCGACCATGAACCCCACGCGCCAGCCCGCCATGTTGTAGCTCTTGGAGAGCGTGAAGAACTCGACCGCAACGTCCTTCGCCCCCGGCACCTGCATGATGGACGGCGCCTTATAGCCGTCGAACACGATGTCCGCATACGCCAGATCGTGTACGACGTAGATGCCGTACTCCCTGGCCACGGCCACGATGCGCTCGAAGAAGGACAGTTCCACGCACTGGCTGGTCGGATTGCTGGGGAAGTTGAGGATCAGCATCTTGGGCCGCGGATAGCTGTCCTTGATCGCCTGATCCAACTCCTGGAAGAAGTCGACGCCAGGCAACATGCGCACGTGACGGATGTCGGCCCCCGAAATCACCGGGCCGTAGATGTGGATCGGATAACTGGGATTGGGGACGAGCACCACGTCACCGGCGTCCAGCGTCGCCAAGGTGAGATGGGCAATGCCTTCCTTCGAACCGATCGTCGCGATCGCTTCGCGTTCCGGGTCGAGCTCCACCCCGAAACGCGTGCGGTACCAATTGCAGATGGCCTTGCGCAGCCGCAGGATGCCCTTCGAGACCGAATAGCCGTGCGTGTCGCCGCGCTGCGCGGTTTCGATCAGCTTGTCGACGATGTGCTTGGGCGTTGGCTGGTCCGGATTGCCCATTCCGAAGTCGACGACGTCCTCGCCGCGCTTGCGCGCCGCGGCCTTCAGTTCGCCCGTGATGTTGAAGACGTACGGCGGCAGACGCTTGATTCGAGGGAACTGCTCCATGAGGCACCGGTCGGTAAGGATTTGATCGCAAAAACCTTGAATGGTATACAAGGGTGAACCAGGCGGCAATTCGCCGCCGCGGGTTCGACGCCACGTTCATGAAGTTCCACCAGACTCGACTCAGCGGGCAGAACCAGTTCACCGGTTACGGCACCGGTTACGTGTCCATTAACGGCGCGCAGCACGCCGAAAGCCTCATCGTGCTACCGGACCGACTCGTCCCCTGGCCGGTGACCTCGTTCGCGGCCTTGTCCGAGCGCGACTTCCGGACACTGGCGGAACTGGGCCTGGAGGTGCTCCTGCTCGGCACCGGGCGGCACATCCGCTTCCCTCACCCGGCCCTGACGCGCGTGCTGGTCGAGGCCGGTACCGGCGTCGAGGTGATGGACACACCGGCGGCGTGCAGAACCTACAATATCCTGCTGGCGGAACAGCGCAGGGTGGGGGCGGCGCTGCTGATCGAGGCCTCCGCCCAGGCGCCTCTGGTCTAGAGGTCAGCCAGTTCGCGGATGTGTGCGACCACGCTGCGGCCCAGGGCGCTCAGCGCATAGCCACCCTCCAGCACCGATACGATGCGTCCGGCCGCGCAGCGATCCGCCACGTTCTTGATCCGGCGCGTCACCCAGGCGTAGTCGGCCTCGGTCAGCGCGAGCGACGCCATGTCATCCTCCCTGTGCGCATCGAACCCTGCGGACACCAAGATCATCTGCGGTGCGAACCGCTCCAGGGCAGGCAGCCAGTGCTCTTCCACGCAGGCGCGAAAACGCGACCCATCCGAGTAGGCCGGTAGCGGCACGTTGACCATGCGCTCCGAGCGGCCCTCCACCCCACTGTAGGGATAGAACGGATGCTGGAAGCTGGACACCATCAGCACGCGCGGATCGAGGCGGAAGATGTCTTCGGTGCCGTTGCCATGGTGCACATCGAAGTCGACGACGGCAACGCGCTCGAGCCCATGGACATCCAGGGCGTGTGCCGCAGCGACCGCGATGTTGTTGAAGAAGCAGAAGCCCATTGCCCGGCCCCGTTCGGCGTGGTGGCCGGGCGGCCGCACGCTGCAGAATGCGGTGCTCGCCTCGCCGCGCAGGACCAGATCGGTGGCCAGCACCGCCGCACCGGCGGCGCGCAAGGCCGCTTTCAGCGTAAACGGACACATCGCCGTATCCGGATCGAGGTGCACGAGGCCGTGCTGCGGCACGCTGCGCATGAGCGCCTCCACGTAGCTGGGCTCATGTACCCGGGTCAACTGCTCGCGCGCCGCCTTCGGCGCTTCATGCTCCTGCAGGTACCCGATCAATCCCGACGCAATGAGTTGGTCCTCGATCGCGTGCAGTCGGTCTGCACACTCGGGGTGGTGCTGCCCCATGTCGTGCAGGAGGCAGTCGCGGTGACGAACGAACGCGGTGGTCATGACCGGATCTTAGGCAAGAGCGGCACGGTCGTCCACGCACACCCGCGCCCCGCATGCGGCATGCTTCGTGCGTCAACCGCAGCGCTTTGGAGCGCCCGCGGACGTGCTACCCTCCCCCGACGCCTGTTTGACGATCCCCCGTTCATGTCGCATGCACCGGGCCCCGAGGCTGGTCACGACGCGGGCACCTGCCGATTCCCGGTGCGTGCCGCCCTGTTGGATGGGACAGGCGTGGTGATCCGGTCCATCGGCCCGGAGGACGCCGAGCGCGAGCAGGCCTTCGTACGCGGGCTTTCAGCCCAGTCGCGCTATTTCCGCTTCATGAACACCTTGAGCGAACTCAGTCCCCAACTGCTCGAACGGTTCACGCATCCGGACCCTGCGCGCGAAATCGCTCTCGTGGCGCTGATCCCTGCCACCGAGACCACGCCTGCGGAGCAGATCGGGGTTGCGCGCTGCATCCGGGCCGACGACAACGGGAGCGCCGAATTCGCGATTGTGGTGGCCGACCGCTTCCAGGGCAGGGGACTGGGCCAGCTCCTGATGCAGGCACTGATCGACTGCGCCCGCTCACGCGCCTGGCCACGCATTCAGGGACTCGTCTTGTGGAACAACCATCAGATGCTCGAGCTCATGCACGCACTGGGCTTCACCGTGACGCCGCATGCCCAGGACGCGCATCTGCGCGTCGCCACGCTCGAACTGGGTGGCAACGGACACCTTGAACACCATGCGTGAGGAGACCACCTCGCTCACCGCCCAGCTTCCGCTCGGCGCGTTTCCGACGGCGCCCGAGACCTTGCCGCCCGGGCTGGCCGACCGACTCGCCGCCGCCCTGTCGCAGATCAACGGCGTGGTGCTCGGAAAGGAGCGCCAGATTCGGCTTTGCCTCGCCTGCATCCTTGCGCGCGGGCACCTGCTGATCGAGGACCTGCCTGGGGTTGGCAAGACGACCCTGGCACAGGCCCTGGCCCGGTCGCTCGGCCTGAGCTTCCAGCGCATTCAGTTCACCAGCGACCTGCTACCGGCGGACGTCGTGGGAGTCTCGATTTTCGAGCAGCCATCGGGAAACTTCCGCTTCCGTCCTGGCCCGGTGTTCGCGCAGATCGTTCTCGCGGACGAGATCAACCGCGCCACGCCCAAGGCGCAGAGCGCGCTCCTCGAGGCGATGGAGGAGCGCCAGGTCACCGTGGATGGCGCGACGCACCTGCTTCCCGAACCGTTCTTCGTCATCGCCACGCAGAACCCGGCCTCTCAGGCCGGCACGTTCGCCCTGCCCGAATCCCAGCTCGATCGGTTCCTGATGCGCATCCGCCTCGGCTATCCCGACGCACGCGCGGAACGGGCGCTCCTGCGCGGAGCGGACCGGCGCGAAGCGCTGCAACGACTCGCGGTCCGGCTATCCGCGCAGGACCTCCGCGTCCTGCAGGATCAGGTGCGCTCGGTGCATGCATCGGAACCACTGCTGGACTACGTGCAGGCCCTGGTCGCCGCCACCCGGCGCCCCGGGCAGTTTGTCACCGGACTCAGCCCACGCTCCGCAATCAGCCTGCTGCATGCCGCCCGCGCCTGGGCGCACCTGGAAGGCCGGGGGTTTCTGGTTCCCGAGGACGTACAGAACGTGCTGCCCGCAGTGGCCGTGCACCGGCTGCAGCCGGTCGATGCCCTGGAAGATCGCGCAAATGAGGACGCGATCGCGGCGCTGATCGCGGACGTCCCGCTTCCCTGATTCGGATCGGCGCCGAGCGATGCACGTCGCCACGCCGCGCAGATGAATCGGCCTTACCATCGGTCCGACGTACCGGGTCGGCGCACTCCCACCCGGGCGGGACCCTCCGCGCGGATCCGGCTGGCGCGCGACCGCGTCTACATCCTTCCCACACCCGCGGGACTGCTGTTCGCGGCGACCGTGTTTCTGATGCTCCTGGGCAGCATCAACTACAGCCTGGGCCTGGGCTTCGCACTGACGTTCCTGCTGGCCGGCGTGGGGGTGGTTGCCATGCTGCTCACTTACCGCAATGTGGCGGAACTCGAACTCCGCGCCCACGACGCACCGGCGGTCTTCGCCGGCGACCGAGCCGTGTTCCCGCTCGAACTGCGCAACCCGTCCCGGACCCCGCGCATCGCTTTGGAGATCGGTGCACGCCCCCGCAACGCGGCCGCGCCAACGCAGGCGTGCTGCGACGTGCCGGGTGGCTCTGCGCATACCTGCCCGATACCGGTGGAGGCCGCGACGCGCGGAACCCTCTGGCTTCCACCACTGCGGATCTCCTCCACGTTTCCCCTCGGTCTGTTTCGCGCGTGGTCCCAAGTGGAGTTCACCGCCCGCTGTACGGTCTATCCTCGTCCCGAACCGCGGTCGGTGCCGGCGCAACGGGCCGGCAACGCGACCGGTGGCGTGTTGCAGCCAGCCGGGGACGACTTCGTCGGTTTGCGCAGCTACCGCGCCGGGGATGCGCCTGCGCATATCGCCTGGAGTGCGCTCGCGCGCGGTGCCGGACTGGCGACCAAACAGTTTCAGGCCGATCGCGTCGGGGAAACGTGGGTACGCTGGGACACCGTTTCACCGCCTCTGCCGACCGAGCAGGCCCTGTCGCGCATGACGCGGTGGATCCTCGATCTGGCCCGCGAGGATTGTCGGTTCGGCTTGGAACTCCCTGGCCGTCGCTTTCCGCCCGATCGCGGATCGTCCCACATGCACGCGTGTCTGCGTGCGCTCGCCCGCTTCGGTGAGCGACGGTGAGCGCGGCGGCTCCGCTTCGCCTCGGCGCCGTCCATTCGCTGCTCGGGGCAACGGCTGCGGTGATTGCACCACACCTTCTGCGCCTGCCATGGTGGCTCGCACTGACCGTCGCCGCCTGTCTGCTGTGGCAGGCCGTGGGGACGGCACGCAGCTGGCGGCCGCTCTCTCGTTGGTTGCTGGCAGGGATGTCGGTCGGGGCGACGTTTGCCGTCGTCGTCTCATACGGACCGCTCCCCGGCCGCGAAGGTTCGGTCGCGTTGCTGGTGCTGATGGCCGCGCTGAAGTGCCTGGAGTTGCGCAGCGTACGCGATGCCCAGGTGACGACCCTGCTCGGCTATTTCCTGATCGTCACGCACTTCCTCTACGCCCAGACCGCGGCGCTCGGATTGTTTCTGTTCGCAGTGCTGCTCTGGCTGCTCGCCACCAACGTTGCCTTCCAGGATCGCAACCGCGCCCTGCGGCCCGGGCAATCGCTGCGCCTCGCCGGCATGCTCACCCTCGGTGCGCTCCCGATCGCGCTGGTGCTGTTCGTTCTGTTCCCGCGCGTGGAGGGGCCGTTGTTCGGCCATGCGATTGCGGGAGGCAAAGCGACCACCGGTTTGGACGATGCGATGAGCCCGGGCGACATCGTCGATCTTGGATTGTCCGACGAGGTGGCCTTCAGGGTCGATTTCGAAGGCGACGCCATCGATGCGCGCGATCTGTACTGGCGAGGGCCGGTCATGACGGACTTCGACGGTCGCACCTGGCGCGTTGGGGCGCGTGCCCGCGCAGCGGCCGGCGCGCCTGCGACCGGCTCGCGCGAGATCCGGTACCGCGTCACCCTGGAGCCGCACAAGCGGCGCTGGCTGTTTGCCCTGGATGCGCCGGTGGACGTCCCGCCCTCCACTGTGCTGGGGGACGACATGATGCTGCGCACTACGACCCCGATCCGCAACCGCATGCGGTACGAAGCGCGCTCCGCGCTCGACTACCGCTCGGGACTCGACGCGACCGGGCCGGTCCTGCAGCGGGCCCTGCGCCTGCCGCGACATGCCAATCCCCGCACCGTCCGCCTGGGCAACGATCTGCGCGCGCGGTTCAGTGCCGATCGCGATGTCATCACGGCAGTGCTGGCGATGTTTCGGGACGACCCGTTTCACTACACGCTCACGCCGCCGCCGCTGGGTCCGCACAGTGTGGACGAGTTCCTGTTCGGTACCCGCCGAGGTTTCTGCGAACACTACGCCTCCGCCTTCGCGGTGCTGATGCGCGCGGCGGGCATTCCGGCACGCATCGTCACCGGCTATCAGGGCGGCGAGCTCAACCGGGTCGGCAGCTACCTCGTCGTGCGCCAGTCGCACGCCCATGCGTGGACGGAGATCTGGCTGCATGGACAGGGCTGGGTGCGCGTGGATCCGACGACGGCAGTCGCGCCCTCCCGGGTCGAAACGGGTTCGACTGCTCCCTGGCGCGGCGAGGAGTGGTCGGCAGCGTGGGCGCCCGACCGGTGGGGCGGATGGCTGCCTGCGGCGGAACTCGTGGACCATCTGACGCGCACCTGGAACGACTGGGTGCTCGACTATTCTCCCACGCGGCAGCGCGACCTGTTGCGCGACATGGGGTTCGAGGACGTGCAGTGGCCGCGACTGGGCGGACTGCTCGCCGTGGCACTCGCCGTGGTGCTCGGCGTACTCGCCACGCTCGGGCAGCGAGGCGTGCAGGAGCGACCGTCCGATCGGGTGCAGTCTGCATACATCCGCTTCTGCCGGAAACTGGAGCCGATGGGCTGCACACGGCACCCCCACGAAGGGCCGTACGACTTCGCCTGTCGCGTGTCGGAGCAGTTTCCCGTGCTGCGCGATGCAGTGACCCGCATCACCGAGGCGTACGTCGGCCTGCGCTACGCCGGAGCCGGAACCGCCATTGCCCCCGCGGAACTGGAAACCCTCGTGCGCCGGTTCGCACCGGAGCGCATCCTACGTCAGAGCGGCGCCAGATACTGAAGCGGGTCGACAGGCCGGCCCAGCTTGCGGATCTCGAAGTGCAGTGCGACGCGATCTGACCCGCTGTTGCCGACCTCGGCAATCTGCTGCCCTTTGTCCACGCGCTCGCCCTCCCTGACCAGCAGCTCGCGATTGTGCGCGTACACGCTCAGGTAGTTCCGATCGTGCTTGACGATGACCAGCTTGCCGTAGCCACGCAGCCCGCTACCGCTGTACACCACTTTGCCGGGTGCGCTCGCACGGACGGGCGCGCCAGCCTGCGCTGCGATCGCGATGCCCTTGGGATTGGCGCCGGTATTGAACTGCTGCAGCAGTTTTCCGCGCACCGGCCAGGCCCAGGTGCCGGGCGCGGGTGCTGCCGCGGGCAGGACCACCCGTGTGGTCGCGGCAGGTTTCGTAGGGGTCGACACCGGAGCGCTTGGCGTCCTCGCCGACGTGCTCGTCGCCGCCGGTGAAGACGCCGGCTTGGGGGGAGGGGGAGGCGCGGGCGTCGTGGCCGGAGGCGAGGTGCGCGCCGTCGCAGGAGGGATGTAGGGCACGCCCCTCAGTTCCGCCAGCGCGCGATCGGAATACGGCACCTTGACGGCCTTCGGCGCGTTCAGCAGTGGCGGGGGAGCGACCGGTTCCAGTGGTGCGGCCTGGATGGGCGTGGTGGTCTGCATCGGCCGGACGTCCACCTCGTCGCGCTCGGTCCAGCCCGCCGGTGCCTTGACACGCAGCAGCTGCCCGATGCGGATCACGTTCGGGTCCTGCAGGTCATTCCACGCCGCCAGATCCCGATAGTCTTCGCCGTGATCGAGCGCAATCGCGTAGAGCGTATCGCCCTGGCGAACCGTGTAGTGATCGGGGCGCCAGTCGTCCTGCTCGACCGGCTTCGCCGCGGGGGGCGGCGGCGGCGCCGACACGGGTTTCGTCGGCTTTGGGCCGCTGGCAACGCTCGGCGCGGGTGCCTTTCGCGCCCGCACGGGGTCCGGTCGGGCGTCCTGCACCGGCCGCTCGACCACCGGGGCTCGATTGGGCGCACAGGCGGCCAGCATGCAGGCGGCGCCGGCCACGAACAGATGCCGGACGGAAACGTTCACCGCTGCGCGCCCGGCAGCAGCGGCACGAAGCGCACCTCCTCGAGGGTGGTGTGGGCGAACCCCTGCTCGCTGCGCTCCACCAGAGTCAGACGCTGGTCCTTGGTGCCCACCGGCATGATCAGCTTGCCTCCCTCGGCCAACTGCTCGAGCAACGCGTCCGGAACGTGCGAAGCAGCGGCAGCCATGACGATTGCATCGAACGGCGCGAACTCCTTCAAGCCGAAATGGCCGTCCGCATGCTTGAGACGCACGTTCGCGATGCGGAGTTCGCGCAGCCGCACGCGTGCCTTCATCAACAGCGGGGCAATCCTCTCCACGGAGCAGACCTCGCGCGCGAGGCGGGACAGCACCGCAGCCTGATAACCGCACCCCGTTCCGATCTCCAGCACTCGTCCGAGCGCCCGCCCCCCGCGGACCAGTTCGAGCATGCGTGCGACGACCCAGGGAGTCGAAATCGTCTGCCCGAATCCGATCGGCAGGGCGATGTCCTCGTAGGCACGGTGCGCCAGGGCCTCGTCGACGAAGATGTGACGCGGGATCTCCGCCATCGCGGCAAGGACCTGCTCGTCCTGTATCCCCTCTTCGCGGAGCCGCTCTACCATCCGCAGACGCGTGCGCTGGGACGTCATGCCGATCCCCGTGTGCCGCCCGCTCATGCGCGAAATTCCGGCATCAGGTCGGTGTGGCCGCGATTGCACGCAGCGGTGCGAGACCCGGATGTCCGGCCGCCCCCAACCAGTTCCATACGTCGTCGAGCCGTGCATACTGGGTCAGATCGATCTGCAGAGGCGTCACCGACACGCAGTCGCTGGCCACCGCATGGAAATCAGTCCCCTCCCCGGCATCCTGGGCGTCGCCGGCAGCGCCGATCCAGTAGACCGTTTCGCCGCGCGGATTGGTGGTCTTGACCACGCCTTCGGCCTTGTGGCGACGCCCGAGCCGCGTGACATGAGTTCCCCGGAGCTCGCCATGCACGACATCGGGCACATTCACGTTGAGCAGCACCGGACCCGGCAGCGGATCGCGACGGTAGCGCTCGACCAGTTCGAGCGCCACGCGCGCGGCCGTGCCGTAGTTGCCCGAACTGCGCCGGGCGAGCGACACGGCGATCGAGGGAATCCCAAGCAGGAAACCCTCTGTGGCGGCGGCGACTGTCCCGGAGTAGATCGTGTCCTCCCCCATATTGGCGCCGTGATTGATGCCCGACACCACCATGTCCGGCAGGTAGCCGAGCAGCCCGGTGACGGCCAGGTGCACGCAGTCGGTCGGCGTACCGTTCACGTAGTGGAAGCCGAGGTGGGACTTGCGCACGATCAGGGGGCGGTCGAGCGTCAGCGAATTGCTTGCCCCACTTCGATCCCGCTCGGGGGCGACCACCACGATCTCGGCAACCTGCCCCAGCGCTTCGGCCAGTGTTGCGAGGCCGGGCGCGAAATAGCCATCGTCGTTACTCAGCAGAATACGCATGGCTGGACGGATCAAGACCGCAGGTCGGTGTCGGCTTCCCGTTGCGGCACAGACGCAGGACGCCATGCAGGCCGGACCACCGCAGACATGCGAGGGATCCCTCGTTACCGACGCTAGAAGACAAGTGCACCTGGGTGGACTGGACGTGCAGACCGATCCGATGAGACGCCGAGGCGGCGGCCGCACCCGCGGCTCGGCCTTCATTCACGATGGAAAACGCGCAAATTATATACGAGCAGGCGTTGAGCCCCACGGATGCAGATCAAGCGCCATGTCGAGTTCGGCCTGGAGAAGATCGCCGCCTCCGGAACGGTTCACCCGAACGGCGTGCACGGCACGCGGGCAGCATGACGAACGCCTGGTTCGGAGCGGACCGCCCGCACGGCCTCGAGAACAAGCACATCGCGACGTGCGTATGGATCGCAGGCATCGTCGGCCGCTTCTTGGCGATGCCATCGCCCTGCCCTATGCCGGTGCCATTTCAGCGCCAACGGGATGCGGGGCGCATCGGCATGCGCATATGGCGGCACGCGGGCCTGAAAACGAAGAGGCCAGCCTCCTGGGCTGGCCTTGGAATTCTGGTCGGGGCGAGAGGATTTGAACCTCCGACCACTTGCACCCCAT
>CAZNBS010000036.1:0-26928 GCA_964570955.1 uncultured Burkholderiales bacterium
GCTCTCGATCGGGTCGATGTTCATCTCGCCGGGGTGCATCCGGCGGAATTGCCACTGCGGCATAGCAGTCAGTCTAAAACCTATCTCAAAATTCGGATGCGCAGGCGCCGGAGGGATCTACAACGGGCCTGCCCCTTGTTCGTTCAGGGATATACAAGGGGCAATCTGCCCCTTGTTCGTACGACCTCGGTTCAGGAGGAGGCACGGCCGCGATTTTAAGATAGCTTCTAAGTGACTCTGCCCGGCGAGCGCCAGGTAGGCGCAGCCCGATCCAGGGCACGATCGAGGCAGACTATCCGACGATCCTGTCCTACTCGGCGTGGGTCCCGATCCAGACCCACACGATACCGTCCTCGACCTCGGTACCGAGGGCTCGGTAATGCGCGCCGATCCGGACGGACCACATTTCGCCAAGCCGCTTGAAGTGGAGCGACGGATGCTTCGGATCGCTCTTCAGCAGCACAAAGTTCTTGTCCGCCAAGGCGCGGACATCCTCGGGAAGAGCACCGTACAGCGCCCGGAAGCGCGACGAGGCGTGGTGCTTCAAAGCTTGCGTGTCTTGCCGGCCTTGAATTCGTCCCGCCCCTCGGCGACCAGGGCGCCCAGTTTTCCGGCAGTCGAGTCCGCTTCCATCTGGCTATCCCACACGCGCGCATCGAGCTCCGCGAACCACGCCCGGAAGCTCTTCAGGGTGCCCGAGTCGGCAGGCATCAATCGGCGCCTGCGGTCTCCTTGTGCGCGACGCCGCTCCACGCGGAAGCGTGAACCTCAACCGACCGTCCGCTTCCGCCCGGGCCGCGTCGAGCGCGTGGTCGGACCTCGCACATATTCGGGGATCTCCTCCCGCAGCACCTGGCGCAGGATCTTCTCCGTGACCGGCGCATCGCTTTCGGCCAGGAACTGGCGCAGCGCCTCGTTCATCATCGTCTGATAGCCGGTACCCGCCTTCTCGGCGCGCGCCCGGAAAGCCTCCAGAATCGCGTTATCGATGTAGATCGAAATGCGCGTCTTCCCCTTCTGAGGGATCACGACGCCGCGTTTGCCTTTGGAAAAGTCGTACTCAGCCTTCATATTGCTTCCGTTCCTTTCGCGTCGGGCGCCGCGCAGAGATCAAGCGATAACTGCCATCGCGTTCCGTGTAGACGACCACCAGGAGCTCGCCGGCGCTGCCGAGACCGATGCTCACGAAGCGGCGCTCGCCCCTCCGAGTCGACATCATCCACGGTGACCGCCAGGGGGTCATAGAGCACGCCCTCGGCGTCGGCGAGCGGGACCTTGTGCTTCTTGAGGTTCGCAGCAGCCTTTCCCGGGTCGTACTCGAACTGAATCGGGCCAGCGTATATATAATGTATGGATATCGCAAGACCGCCGCAACGGTTCTGCCATCGGCGCTTCGCGGATGGGCTCGGCGGATCAAGACCTGATCCGCAGCCTCGGGTACGAGCCCGTCCTGATAGGCGGTCTGAAGATGCCGCGCTGGGGATTAATGAGCGGGATGCGCTGGCCATCGAATCGGAACCCCGTGCGGAGGTCGCGGCTGGTGAGGTCGCCGTTCACGTCCGCGAGGCGCCGGATCTCGTGGAATGCGGCAATTCTGAGCGCCTGGTCGTCAGCCATGTTTCTGCGTCAGTGGTTCAAAGACAAGCTCGGGTACTACGACCTCCCAGCGGTCGCACTTGTGCAGCGCCTGGTACTCGGGGTTCGAATCTTCCCGCCTCCAAACGATGATCGCAGCGACCTTCGCCGAAATGCACGCCATTCCCGCTGGCGGGGTATAGGAAGCCGCGAGCCTTCCGACAGTATCGCCCTTGTCGTCTCGAAGAATCCACTTCTCGCGCTCGAGCTCCAAGCGAAGTGCAGAGCCTGTCGTCAACGCCCTAATGGCGCGATGCACCGGCATATGGGCCTCACTGCGACCGGCGAAGCCGAGGTCTACGTCCGCTAGCCGGAGACGTACATGTTGCCGAGCAAGCTCCTTAGTAGGTGGTGCGAGCTGCGTCGCTGTGCGCCGCAGAATCGCCGCGCTGTCCGGCAGACCATCGATCAGGCCGTGCCCTCGATCAAAGCGCGCCAGCGTGAGGGTGTGCTTCGCCCGCGTCATCGCTACGTAGAAGAGCCGCCGAGGGGCATCACGGTCCTCGCCTCGACTTGTTTGCCCCCAGGCGCCGTCCAGAACGGCGACGTGATCGAACTCCAGGCCCTTCGCCCGATGGGCGGTAAGCAGCAGCAGGCCGGTTTGACGGCGCCGTACGTCCCGACCCCACTCGGCAAGCCACTCGAAGAAATGCTCGTGCGGCATATCCGAGCCACCCGTTTCCAGGCCATAGTCGCCCGCCGCTTCCTGCAGTAAGCCGATCCACGGGCTCGGCGGCTGCGCGGCAAGCCACTCGGCGACAGCGGTCGCTGACATCAGCTTCTTGTCCTGGCCGCGTATCCAATCGATGAGAGCCTGTGTTTCGCGCAATCGCCAGAAGTTGGGCAGCTCTTCGTCGGCCATTTGCGCCGGGACGGAATTGAGCTCGCAATAGGCCCGCACCGGTTCGAGATACTTCCATTCGCGAGCGACCACCGCGGCGCGCGCCCAGCTCCAGTGCGGGTCTAGTCGAGACAGGCGCTGAAGCTCGGTCATGACGGCTAGAGCCTGGGTCATCGCGTCGGTGCCCGCGGGCAGCACTTGCACGCGCCCCTGCCCTACCGGATCACGGCTCTGCCACTCGCCCCCAGGCGGCGTCTTCGCGCGCGCGCGATTGACCGAAATAGGATGATCCGCCTTCATGCGTTCGCGCGCGGGCTCGATCACGAGATTTGCCGCCGCAATGATGTGCGCCGTGGATCGATAGTTTTCGGTGAGGAACGTCGGCTTGGACGCATAGTCCGCCGCAAACCGGCGAATGAATTCAACCGACGCTCCCGCAAAGGCGTAGATGTTCTGGTCGTCGTCTCCCACCGCAAAGAGGCTGAGCCTTCGTTCCGGATCTTGTTGGGTGCGTCCGGCGAGGGCGGAGATCAGCTCGTACTGGTCCTTGCCAATATCTTGGTACTCGTCAACCAGGATCCAGCGAAAGCCGGCCAGCAACCGCTCGCGTTGCTCGTCGGCGTCCTCGACCGGGAGCCCTTCCCCCTTGAGAAGCGCCACGGCGCGAGGAATCACGGTCTTCAGCACTGTATCGTCGACCTCGCTTGCCCGTCCGGCGAAGCTCAATCCCGCGAGGCGCATGGCAAGCGCGTGGCAGGTAAGCACCGTCACGCCTTTCGCATCGTCGCCGATCAGATCCGCAAGCCGTCGACGTATCTCTACCGCCGCGTGCCGGTTGTATGCGAGCGCAATGATCCCGCGGGGGTTCTCGCGCATGACCCGAACGAGATAGGCAATCCGATGGACCAGCACCCGGGTCTTGCCCGACCCCGGGCCCGCGAGCACCAGCGCGCTTTCAGCGCCCTTGTCCGTCACAATCCGCTGCTGGACGGGATTGCCGAGCGACTCCACGATCGCCCTCCAGGACGCCGGCGTAGTCTGTCGCTCAAGCTCCTTCTCGCGGCCCGGAAGCCAGCGCTTGACGAAATCCTCGCGGTGCAAAGTGAAGTAGTCGACGGTCAGACGTACCGCATCGGCGATGCTCTGCAACGCCCGCTGCACGTATTCGGCCATGACATGGATCTGTACTACCTGCTCCTCGTAGTGCAGCTTCAACGGTTCGAACTCGGTGCGCCCGAAGCCGCGCTTCTCGCGCATCAACTTGATGGTCATCGCCGTGCGGAATACCGCCAACCCTTTGTTCAGGCGGATCACCTCCTGCTCGTGCAGCCACAGGAGGCCCCGCTCGAGCGCCCTCACCGGGTCCTTGAGCTGCGCCTTGAGGAAGGCGTCGCCTTCAATCGACTCGCGAAGCTTGCCCAGCGTTGTTTCGGCGAGGAGGTCCGTGCCCTTCAGACCAGGCGGAAGACACGCGAGGAGGTGCTCCAGCAGCCGGCCTGCCGTGGCGCGGCGCAGTTCGGCGGTCTTCGCGATCGCCTGCCATTCCCGCTGTAGAGTCACCTCGGCTATTTCGGCATCGAAACGTCGCAAGCGCAGGCTGCCCAGCCCACCTTCATCGCTTCGTCCGTCGGCCGCCAGCCCGCGCAGAATGCGCCAGAGCGTTTCCGGCAGCGCCTCGCCATGACCTGCGTCCCTAAGGCGTTGCGACAAGGCGCGAAGGTACAAACGCGACCCTTCCCCTTTGCCCAACTCCGGCGCCGCCAGGCGAAGCTCATCGAGCAACGCGACTTCAAGCCTCGCCGCCTGATCCAGGCGCTTCTGCGACGAGCGCTCAACGCCTTGATGAACGAACGCCGTCAGCGCAGTGTCGTTCCTGGATATGCCCAAGCGGTCGAGGTCCTGAAGTGCATGCCGTACACCTTCGGAGGTGAGCCCCGTGATCCCCATCAGCTCGTCCGTGGTGATTCCTTCATCGGCGTCGGCACCGATCAGCGCCTCGACGATCTTGAGGAGCTGGTTCTGGTAAGTCTCGAGCCCGACGTGCTTGGCGAGCTTTTGCCTGGCCTCGTCGACCGAGGCGACCTGCAGAGAAGAGGGAAACACTTCCACCTGGTTCTCTTCTCGCGCAAGAAGGGTTGCCTCCTCAAGCCAAGCGACCGCCGTGCGCACGCGCGTGTCGTCTGTGGCGGTGTCGCGCTCGAACGTCCCGTCTTCCTCCTCAGCGAGGATTTCACCGGTGGTCGCCACGACCACACCGTTCAGGCGCTTCTTACGGTCCAATCGCCGCAGCGCGCGCAGGATCGCCTGGATCTCCGTCGGCGTGAGCCGCGAGCGCGCCGACATGCCGAACTGCCGCTCGACGTCCTCCGGGGTGTAAAGCAGCACGCAGCGCGCCGGCTCGCGATCGCGTCCCGCGCGGCCCGCCTCCTGCAAGTAGTTCTCGAGCGATCCGGGCATATCGGCATGAACGACGAGCCGCACATCGGGCTTGTCGATGCCCATGCCGAAGGCGTTGGTCGCCGCAAGCACGCGCAGCTCACCGCGGATGAAGCGCTCCTGGACGTTCTTCTTCGTCTCGGGCGGAAGGCCCCCGTGAAAGTAGCTCGCGCGCTCTTCTTTGGCGCTGAGGTAGCGAGCCGCGTCTTCGGCTCCTTTCCTGGTCGCGCAGTAGACGATGGCGCCGCCAGGCATGTCGTCTGGCAGGTACTCCTCCAACAGTTGATGGAGGTGCGGCCACTTCTCCCCCGGCGACGTCGGCACGACCGCGAATTCCAGGTTCGCGCGCCTCGAGCCGCCGTCGAATACGCGCAGCTCGACGCCCAGTTCCTTGCGAAAGAAACCGGTGATGTCCTGAACCACGTCCAGTTTCGCCGTCGCGGTAAGGCAGAGAACCGGCGGCACCGGCCCGCCCTTTGCCTTTTCGCGGATGAATCGCCCGACGTAGCGGTAGTCCGGCCGAAAGGCGTGGCCCCATTTCGAAAGGCAATGCGCCTCGTCCAGCACCCAGGCGCCGATCTCTCGCTGCTCGAGCACCTTGCGCACCGAGCGATTGCGTAGCTGCTCGGGTGCGATGAGAAGGATCGCCGTTTCGCCCAGCCTCACGCGATCGAGCACATCGGCCCGCTCCGGCATGGACAGAAGCCCGTTGATCGCGGAGCAGGATGAGATACCTCGCGCTTGCAGGCCCGCGACCTGGTCCGCCATCAGCGCCACCAGCGGCGAGATCACCACGGTCAACGCCCCGGTCTTGTCGTAGCGCGAAAGCGCCGGAACCTGGTAGCAGACGGACTTCCCTGTTCCCGTCGGCAGGATCCCGAGCGCCGGCTCGCCGCGCATCGCGGCCTCGACGATCGCCTGCTGCATCGAGCGCCCGTCGGGCGCCGCCGGCTCCGGCCGATAGGCATCCAATCCGAACCAACGCTTCAGCTCTCGCCTGGCGTCATGGCGCTCGCGGCACCACGCGCACGCTGGGTCCGCGCACGGCGTGTCGCGTAGTCGCCGGACCAGCAGTCCCGCCTCCGGAAACTGGTGCCGCACCCATGGCGGCATCACCGAGTTCCCACCCGCTACCGAAAGCCAGGCAAGCGCGTAGGCAAGCGGCCATCCGGCCTGCGCGGCCTGCTCCACCGCCCGGACTCCCTCCGTCACACACGCCTCGCCGCGGAGCCGCTGCGCGATCGCCTCGCGTGCCTCGTCGTCCGAAGGACGCGGCTTGCTGCGGACCTCGGTGAAGAACGCGTCCGCCCCCGCTCCCGTTTGGTCCCGGCTCACCAGCCAATGCCACGCAGTAAGGAGCTCCGGCGCCGCCTCTCTAAGCGCCCGCTGTTGATCCTCGAACACCTCCAGCGTCAGCCGCGCATCCAGCTCCGGATCGTTCCGCCGCCCGCGCTTGAGCTGGCCGTCCTGATAGTGCTTAACGAGGTGGTGATACGGGTTACGAGGAAAGGCGAGTGGGTTAAGGCGCAACGTGTCGATGCGCGGCAACCGCAGTAGGTCTAAGTCCGGCTTGGCGGCCTCCAGATGCGGCACATCGAAGGCCACCAGATTGTGGCCAAGCAGAAAGCTTGCGCCTTCCGCGAAGCGGTCGACCCGAGCGAGCCCGGCCGCCAAGTCCCCGCCCCTGAAGATGAACGCCTCGTCGGCGTCCCCGCGCACCGCGGCGAAGCGATGGATTCGCGTGTCTCGGGTCCCAACCTCGAGATCGATGGAAATGCAGCGGCGCGAGAACTTAGAGGTCACCCACGATCGGTAGCCGCCGTCACCATCGGGCTACGCAAGGATCTCAGCTTTGCCAGTGATCAGGTCCACGTTCAGCCCTGCATTCGAGCCCGAAAAGAACTTGTCAATCTCATCGACTGCCTCATAGGGCAGGAAACGGACTTTCTGATCGAGTTTGAGTTGCTTGAACGTCGGCCGCCGAAGTTGTTCCCGCACTCGATTCCTACGATCGTTCGGCGCTACCACAAACATTGGATACAGAGTGTTCGGCGCAAGGATCATCAAGTCGGCGAAACGTAGAAGCCCCGAGTAGATCGCGGTGGAGTTCTCGATTTCGTAGGCGGCATCGATGCGAAATTCCTGCTTCCACACCACATCTATGTTTTCGACGTAGGAGTGCGGTAGATCGATTCCGGCTGTGAACTGTTCATCAAAGGCCTCGAACTCATACAGCCTGGTCAGTTTGGCCTGGTCGCTCACGGGCACCCAGACACGTTCACCCGCCTTGATGCCGAGCCGTGCCAGCTTCCATTGCATCTTTACGTGATCGGATACGAGCTCGCTGCGCAAAACCAGCTCCACGTCGTCCGGCTGGACTTCGACGAGCGGCTCTCCGACCCGCGGCGCAAGCGGCGCAGAAGGCGGAGGATATGTCTTCAGCGATACGGACTCGCCCTGCTTCAGGCGCAGGAGAATTGAATAGAGGTCGTCGTAGCGCTCGTAGAACGCTTCGAGCTTTTCCGCGGCGACGTTCGTAAGCCCGCGTAAGGTAAATGGCTCATAGCCGAAGAGCGCGCAAAACTTCGCGAATGGCACATCGAGCTCTTTCGGGTTGGCGATGAAATAAATGAGCTCCCAGCGCGTTTCCTGTGCACGCCCGATGGGCTTCCACAATTCGCGGGAGAGGTCGGCGTTGATCGTCTTAGCGGCGATCTTTCCGATCAGCTTGATGGAATGACCCTCGACGATCAGGAGATCGTCACCCTCCGCCATACGTTCGAACTTAGCGCGGTTGCCCGGCCCCGGCTCCGACCCCCAAACCGCAATCGGGTGAGCGCCGAATATGCTTTGCAGCTTGTTGCGCAGGTCATGCGAGACGTACTTCGAGATGCGTTCGAGGGCCACCCTGCACTTAATGGTGTCCTCATAGTGCGCCATCGCCTCGACATTGCGAGGCGGCATATAGATGAGAAAGACGTTTCGCACAATGACGGTGGATCCCCTCCGACACCGGACACTTTAGCGCAGCCCCCGGCCCCCGGGCCACACCCACTTACGAAGAGTTCTTCAAATCGTCCAGAAATTCCGAGGCTGGCGCTACGCCAGCAATAAGGAGGTGCTCTCTTGCCCGTGTGCAGGCCACGTACAAAAGGTGCCGTTCCGTGTCGTACACCTCCTGCAGGTCGGCATCGTCCCCAACAGTTTCGATGCGCTCCTGCAGAGGGATTACCTCGTCGTCGCAGGCCATGGCTGAGACAGCCTTGAACTCGAGTCCCTTCGCAAGATGCATCGTGCAAATGGAAGCAAAACCAGTTCTCGTTTCGACGTGCTCGTCGAGAACCTTGTACGGCATTCCCGCCTTCCGGAGCGCCGCCTCGGCGCGCGACACCTGCTTGTCCGATCGCACAAAAAGACCGAACTCGTGGGGCAAAAGTCCGCCCGCCGCAAGGGACTTCAGCCAATCGGCGACCGCCTCAATTTCATCGGCTTCCGTCTTGCAAACGCGGAAGACGGGCGGCGGGCCGTTGAAGGCAGACACAGTGTCTCCACGTTCCTCGCGGTGGCCATCGATGTCATTGATCTCGGCAGGTAGAAGCCGATCCGCCTGAGAGCGGATCTGGTGTGACGTGCGGTAGTTGACACGAAGCACGTGAATCCGATCCGTGACGTCGACTCCGAGCGCTTTCCATGAAAACGGGGCCTGGAAGATGCGCTGCCCCAAGTCGCCTGTAAGGAACAACGCATCGCGGCGTGAGTGGCCCATCGCCGCCAGAAATCGGATCTGTGCGACGCTCAGATCCTGTGCCTCATCCACAACCGCGAAATCATAGGGAGGTGTCGCGGTCGCGGATAGTGCAGTTGCGAGCCTTGTGAACATGCCTGCCTGGGTTATCAGGCCGCGGCCAGCAAGCTCCGCGATGACACGCTCGTAGATCGACCAGAGCTTTTTCCGCTGCGCTTGCGGCAGGCGCGTTTGGCGGCCAAGGCGAGGAACGTCGTGGTATTCCTGCCAGCTTGCGAGTTGCCACGCGTCAACGATCTGCTCCCACTCCGTCATCAGGAAGCGCAGGCTGAAGTTGTGCGAGCCTGCGGCTTCCGATGCGGCCTGGACCAAGTCGCGCACCTGCGCTCGCTCTGCGAGCTTGAGCGGCCCGCACTGGGCCTTGTAGAGACGAGCTCCGACCGCATCCAGTGCGCCCACATCGATGCGCTCGCCGAGCCTGGGATCGGTCCCGATCAAACGCCGGAGCTTGATTCCTAGCGCGTGCGCAAGCGATTCAGAGAATGTCGCAAGCAGTACCCGCGCGTCCGGGTTGCTTCGAGCTAAGTAAGCCGCACGGTGCAGCGCGACAATCGTCTTGCCCGTGCCCGCGGAGCCGGAGATCCTCACCGGACCCGAATATTCAGCTTCCACAAGCTCACGCTGCGGGTGGAGAAAAATCGTCCACTTGTCCCACGGAAAGCTGAGCGCGCGCTCCAGCTCCTCGGCGCTCGACATGACGCGAAAACGCCGCTGCGCATCAGGATGCTCGAAGGGCGTGACGGGCTCGGCAACCTGTGGCAGCTTTGGCTGCCCGCCCGTGGCGAGCTCCAGCAACGCCTCGGCCGCCTCGGCAGGCAGATGCTCGGCGACCGTAAACAGAGAATCTTCGTCCGCCAGCCGGACGTCCTTCAGCCATTCCTGCGGTACGCCGTAGCCCAACAATTCCTCGTCTGGGCGGTTTGCAAAGAGAAGCGGCTTCGGCGTCGTCGGCTTCTCCGCCTGCACGTAGACGGGTAGGACAATCTCCTCCACCCGTTCGCGCACCTCCACCAACTGTGCCGCTCCCGTGCTGGGGTGCGTTTCGAGCTTGCGCCGCTCCGCCCAGGTATATGCCTTGTCGTGGTGATCGACGTAGCAGAGAAGCAGGCTGGCCTCGGTTCGGTGCACGATGATGCGGATATCGGCACTGACCCTTACCGACCAGAAGTTCTTGTCCTTGCCCTTCCCGAGCTTGTGGAAGCGCAAGCCCGGGCTAGCGGGATTCATCTGAAGATCGAAAGCGGTGGTCTTTGCCGCCTTTTGTTCTTCTGCAGTGAGACGGGTGAGACTGTCGCTAAACGAATCGGCGATGAGAAATTGCATCGCTTACGCTTGAACCTCGATCGGTACGCCGATCCGGTTCGCGATCGGGGTGTAGAGATCGACGTCGACTTCTGGCGCGCGGATGGAAACAACCAGCGTGTATTGGGCTGCCTGGTTGTAGCGCTCGAGCGCCGTGCGCGTCTTCCACCAGCCAAGCGCCGGATAAACCGCCAGAACGCCACGGCTCGCTAGATCCGCTGCCTTGCCGCGCCAGATGTCGCAATGGATCGATCCGCGATGACGGCCGTTCTTCCCAATTATCCACTGGGGATCATCGCCGCCGGCGGTACGGGTTCCCTCTTCCTCATCCCGCGCTGCGCGGTTGATCCTTTCCTGGAACTCTTCGGTCGATTCGGTTGCCCGCTTCACTTCGAAGCGCAGCCCGTGCGACTCGTACCGATAGCGCGACCGGGGCCCTCGTTCCGACGGGTTCGGTTCGATGAAGTAAGAAAGCGTGACCCGCATCTCCACCTCGGTCTCGCCGAGGGCTTCCAGCTCCGCGAGCGGCCAAGGCAGCTCGTAGAGATGCATATCGCGCAAAGTCGGAGCTCGGCTGCCTTCGCGAGCGAACGGATGTAGGCTCTCCTCTGCGATCAGTGTCAGCGAGTTGGCCGCGCTCCATAGGGCTCGATCGAGATTCGGCACGCCGAACCCGCAGTGCCGAACCAGGTTAACGTAGTCGCCCTTGGACGGCATCGCGGAGGGGAGAAACATGCCACGCATGTCCTCCGTCCATGCCGCCGAATGCACGATCAGCGCTCGTATCGTTTCCGGGCGCAACTGCGGGTACTCGGCCATGAGTTGCGCTGCCATGTGGGCAGCGAGCGCGTTCGCGGCGCTCGTCGCGTTGGTGATCGTGAAAAGACGCTCGTTCGGCAGGTGGTGAGTGGTAAGCAAACTCAGACTCGGGCTCCACACGGCGCTGATCGCATCCTTCGCCGCGTTACCGCCCTCAAAAACCACATCAGGCTTCAGCGGCCAATAGCGCTCCCAGGTCGTCGACGTCGTGCTGAAGGGGCTGAGTCCGCCGGCCGCGGCGATGGGTTGGTATGCCTCCATGTCGGGCTCGGTAATGTTCACGAGCTCGGTGAATGCGCCGATGGTGAGCGCGTTCCAGGCCTGCGCCGGATCGTGGATGCTGTCTGCTGTGTTGCTGTTCGGATATTGGCCCCAGGCGTTCGGGTCGTCCACGTTTCCGGCAGAAACCACGATCAAGCGGGGCGTTGCTCCTCCGCCCTCGGCATCGACAGCCAGCCGATCGATCGCGGCGGACCAGGCCGAAGGGCGTCCGCGATCGCGGTTGTCGCGGGCTGTGACTGCCAGCTCGAACACTCGGAGCCGCTGTGGCGCCGTGACCTCCGGTCGCGCCACCGCCTCGGTCGTCAGATAGCCATGGTGTTTAGCGTCTCCGCCGGCGTAGCCATCGTGCGGCAGCAGCTTCACCGATTCCAAGCGATGGGCAAGCTCGATCGGCTGGTGGCCCGCAAGAGCTGCGGTCAGGTTGCCCATCAACGCAAGGCCAGCCATGTTGGATCCATGGCCGTCATCGTCGTTCGTCCCCCACGCCGGCTCTACGGTATGTGCGTCCGCCACGTCTAGGGCTGGGCCCAGCAGCGGGTGGCCTCGATTCACGCCTGTGTCGAGCACGCAGACGTACGGGACCTCGTCCCCAGCGCCCGCGAACTGCGCGCGGCCGAGAAGGTTCTCCATCCACGCCGGCTGCTCGTCGACTGGCATGGCATCGAAGAATTCCGCCGTGTCTTTCGCGCGCCGCAGCTCTCCGATGCTATTGAGCGTGAGCGCCGAGCGCGTCATTTGAGCCGCGGATGCGTAGGCAAGCAGCACCGTACGCTCCGGAAACTCGAGCCGACCCGAAGAGAGCTGCATGTTCTGGAGCTCTGCGACACGCGTGAAGGCGTCGACGGACGCATTTCGATCTTCACGCACGGGCAGCCAGACCTCCCACCAGAACGCTTCGTTCTCGTCCGCGGGAAAGACGGCCGGGTCGTCCGTCCACAGATCGCGCAGTACGGCACGCCGGATCGCCCGGATCGTGTTGATCAACGCCTTGTTGTCGCGCGCGCGACCTCTGCGATCCAACCTCGGATGCAGATAGGCCTCGAGCAGTCGTTCGAAATGAGCGAGGCGTCCCTCCGGCACGAATACATTGGCGTGCGTGACATCACCTTCGTGACGGACGTTGAGCAGCTCGATCCCCGAGCGCTCTCTGGCCAGGCTTTCGAACGCAAGCTCGATGTCGGGAAAGCTCTCGAACTCGACCTGCAGGCCGTGTCCGACCTCGAGTCCGGCCTCGCGCTGCGCCTCTACGGCAGACTGGGCTTCCGGCTTGAGTGTCTGAACCTGATCGAGCAGCCTGTGCCCATGGAGGCGACGATCGCGCTCAGGGATCGGCTTCCTGGGAATGATCTGGCGCGGAGAACGATACGCCTGAGTCTGCGCCACATCGTCCAGGATGAAATGCCGGTACTTGGGTTTGTCCTGCTCCGCCATCCGGTACTACAGCTTGTTGTTAACGACCCTTCTTCAGTCTCCCTGCAACTTCCTGGCGCTCGCGAAGCTGTTGCTGAATTTGCGCTTCCGCGATGCGCTCATGTTGATGGATCAGCGCCTCCTTCTGCACTTCCTCGGCTGCACGGGTGATCTCCGCGTAGCTCAGACCCTTTGCCGACTCGGCTAGCCGCCGCCACGAGGTTGTCTTCGGCGCATGCCCCCCAAGCCGTGACTTCAATAGGGCCGCGATCCGCTCCACATTCGGCAAGGAGTAATGCAGCACGTCGTCGAAACGCCGGAACAGCGCATGATCCAGGATCTCCGGATGGTTCGTCGCCGCAACGATCAGGCTGTGCGAGCGGTCGTGCTCGATCATCTGGAGAAAGCTGTTCAGGACCCGCCGTATCTCGCCCACGTCGTTCGTGAGCCCCCGCTGCGACCCGATCGCGTCGAACTCGTCAAAGAAATAGACGCCTCGCGTGTGATCCGTGGCGTCGAAGATCTGGCGTAGCTTCGCCGCGGTTTCCCCCATGAACTTCGTGATAAGACCGTCCAGGCGCACCTGAAACAATGGAATCCCGAGCTCGCCAGCCAGCACCGAGGCGGAAAGCGTCTTCCCTGTTCCCGGCGGGCCGACGAGCAGGAGCTTCCGACGCGGCGCGAGCCCATGCTCCAGGATCCGCGAGGCATGCCGCTGTTCCCGGACCACGCGATGAAGCTGCTTGGAAAGCGTGTCGTCCAACACAATGTCCGCGAACCGCGCCTTGGGGTAGGAGACAGCGAGAAGATTCGCGAGGTCGCCCTTCGGGCGGCTGATTGGTATCGGCCCGTCCTGCCGCACCATGTGCTGCCGGCGCTTCGCCTCGTCCACCAGTGCGCGCAGCTCCTCCGCGAGCTGCCCATGCCCGAGCTTCGCCTCGTGCGCGGCCACCTGCATCGCCACGGAGAAAAAGCGCTGTTCGTCGCCTTCGATGTGCGACTTCAGCAATGCCTTGATCTGATCAGCGCTCGCCACGTCCCCTGTCCATCGCAAAAAACGTGCTCATGATACCCGGAAGACCTTCATCACCTCGTCCCCTAGGTGGTTAATGACCTTCACCGCGATTCGCCCCGACTTCGGTTTATCAAAGGGTCTCGACGTATCGCTGTTCAGCGTGGCCCAGGCCTCGGGATTGATCTCGGCCTTGAGCGTCGTCTTCAGCGCTCCATAGGGATCGTTCTGGCCGAGGAAGTACGCGTGCCGAACGAAAAAGCTCTCGCCGTTGTAATCCGTATCGATGAACCAGCTGGCGATGCCAGACGACGAATCGCTGCGGACCTCACCGGTCGTGGGGTCAAAAACATCCACGCCCCGCACTTCTACTGCATACTTTCCTTTGGGGACTTCCGGTGCCCATTGAATGAACCGGACGTCACGTTTGCGCTGCCGAATCACATCCTCGAGCCGATCCTTTTGCTTGGCGTCTAGTTCCGATTTCGCCTTCAATGCTTTCTCTTCCATCTCGAGCTTAGGCGCTCGATCGTTGCATGCAGCAATCTCGTCTGCCAGGGCTTTGCTGCCTCCCTCATGGATGGCAACGTCTGGCTCTCCAAAAATGACGAATAGATTCCCCTTGCCGGTCGCTTTTAACTCCCCCGCCATGTGCAAATCAGCGTTCATCCGGGCCTTCAGCACCGGAATCCGCCCCAGCTTGCTGAACTCGCTGGCGTGAGCATCATAGTTGAACGCGCACGCGATCAGCACGTCGAACCCCGCATCCCCGGCCTCCCGCGCGGCCTCGACTAGATCCGGCCGCTGCACCGTGCCGAACTCAGGCCCAATAAAAATCGCAGCCCTTTTCTCCTTGTCGCCTTCCAGATACCGACCCTCGGCACACACAAGAGCACCCGGCCACGGCACCAGCGACGAGAAGTCAATTCGATCCTCCTTATGCGCCTGCTGGACTCCGGCGTTCTTCAGGTTCTCAAGGATCATTCGCTCGAAAGTCATTCCCGACTCGTATCCCGCGGTGGCCTGCTGCACCTTCAGGGGATCGATAAGCTCATCATCCTCGTCCACACCAAGGGTACGGTGCGGACTCAAGCTTTCCACAGTGAATGGCCCGGCCACTCGCGCCTTCCTCCTGTCCTCATAGGGCTTGTCGTAGAGATACTCGAATTCAGCTTTCGCTTCGATGGAGGAATCGATTTCTCGCTGGCGAGCTACGAAAGCTTCCCAAAAGTCAGCGAGAGCCTTTCGCGCAGCCTTTGGCCATTCAGCTGGCGCTTCGCGTGGTACCTCCCATTCGGTAAGTTCAGATACTTTGACAATCTCACCGCTGGGCATTGTTACTGTGGTGGTTTCCGGAGCGTCGAACTGGACCCTTTTCCCCTCGCGGCCCCCAACCGCGACTTGAAAAGAGACTTTGTGTCCCCTTAGGGCCGCATTTAGACTCCGAAGGGCAGTGCGGATTTTCGGCTGCCATGTTTCCCAGATGACGTCGACTTCGGCGTTGTTAGCGATGGTTTTGAGAGAGATATGCCGAGTCCGCTCATAGATAAAGCCGTGCCGGATGTTTCCATGCCACTGTCTGTCCACATAAGCGCGACCTGAAAGCTCCGCTTCTTTGCGCTGGCCGTCTTGCGAATCGGCCAGCAGATAGTACGCATAGCGTGCACCCATAATTCGGGCTCGTGCGAGGGTCAGAGCAACGCGGGACGTATCGATCATGATCCATCTACGCCCCCATTGCTCGCAGATGTAGGCGGTAGTTCCAGATCCGCAAGTTGGATCGAGGACAAGGTCACCGGGGTCCGTTGTCATAAGTACGCAGCGCTGTACAACCGCCGTGCCAGTTTGAACAACATAGATCTTGGGGTCGGACCTGCTTTGCACGGCACCACCAACATCTGACCAGTTGTTTGTAGTCCCTTGGCCAGATGCGTCGTTCTCAGCGCGCACGAAGCGCAATTTTCCCTTTCCGGTGATGACTAGCCGCGATGCCTTCGCGACACGTTCCAAGCTCACCTTCTGTGTTCCCCACCAGCGGTCACCGGATTCGAACTTCAATCCCTTGAACACCACCTCGTACTTTGCGCCCGGTCCCGGCTTCGTTAGATCCGCGTCTGTAAACAAACGAAACCACTCGCCCTTCGACCGAAGCTTGTCGATGGTTTCGGGTGACGCCGCAACGGCAGAGCCATCAACGAGCTGTAGTGACCGGAAACGGTCGGCGGAGGCTGCGCTACGTTCTTGAATCAACGGACGGTATTTGATGCTCGCGATGTCTTTTGCGTACCAGAGCAAATAGTCGAATGCACTTGCTACACGATCGACCGACTCTAGTCCTGTTGTCTTAGCGAAGCTAATCAATGAAACAAAGTTGTCTTCGCCAAACACCTCGTCCATTAAAGCCCGGACACGGTGGACGTTCTCATCACCAATCTGTACGAAGATCGATCCGGATAGAAGCAATAAGTCGCGTGCAACGGTAAGTCGGTCACGTAAATATGTAAGGTATGAATGCACGTCATCTCGCCAGGTATCTCGGAACGCTCTTACTTGCTCGGGTTCACGCGTGATATGCGCTGCATTACCGTCTTTCACTTCGCGGCTTGTGGTGGACCATTGAAAATTGCTGTTGAACTTGATTCCGTATGGCGGGTCGATATAGATGCACTGCACTCTGCTGCGCAAACCCTCTCGCTCCGCGAGCGAAGCCATCACCTGCAAGGAATCCCCGAGAATCATGCGGTTCGACCAGTTCTGCTCGTGCTGGTAGAACTCGGTCTTGTCGACTCCCTCGGGAATACCGTTAAAGTCGGCGAAGAGATCGGGCGTTGCGGTGCCTGCATCCTCCTTGGACTGGCGAGACGTGCGCAGGAGGTCGTCGATCAGGACTTTCGGATGGATGCGCTCCTGTATATAAAGCGGCGGGGCTTGGACCACGAGGTCTGACCAGTCTTTTTCGTCTTTGCCGCGCCACACGAGCTGCGGGTCCAGATCGCGGTTGCGGCGTTGTTTTTCTTCTTCGAGGCCGGCGGTGTTGCGCTCGTAACGGACGGGGACCGGCTCGGCCAGCTCTTTCTTGATGACGGACTGGTGCTCGGCGCTCGGGATGTTCTTGCGCTTGTCTTCGGTATGGCGAAGGGCTTCGATCGCCTTGCTGGTTGGGCTTTTCTTTGCCATGGCTATGCAGTTGCCTCGGCAGACTGGGTGGCGGACTCGATCATCTTGTTCAAGGCGTCTTCTACTTTGGCTTTGAAGTCCGATTCGATCTGATAGACCTCGGTGAACTCAGCGAAGGCCCAGCGGCCGTAGGTCTTCAAGTTGTTCACACCGGGAATCCAGTAGGTTTCCATCGTCGACTTCTTCTCCTTGGCGTCCTCCCTGCGGTATCCCTTGATCTCGACCACGAGGTGCAGGGGATCGTCGCCGCCTTTGCCGTCATCGACGAGAACGATGAAGTCCGGCCGGTACTTCCGTACTTCAGAGCCGTAGCGGTACGGAACTTCCAGCCCCAGGCTGTGGTTCTTGGTAAAGCTGATGACTTTCGCATGGGCCTCGGCGACGCGGCAGAACTCGGCTTCCCAGTCGCTGTCCAGCACCACCCAGTTGACGTGGTTCTTGGGCGGGGGGCCGCTGGTGTCCCAACGGTCCGCGCGCGACGTGGTGAAGCGCACGTACGCGGTCGAACCGGTCGGGTTGTAGGGGTCGAGCAGGGCCTTGATCGGCCGCTTGCCCTCCAGGGCGCGCGTGATGCCAGCGGTGATGCGGTTGCAGGCCATGTCCGCTAGCTCCTGGTACATGAGTAGCGCCGGGTAGGTGTCGCCCTTGCACGCCAGGCAGGTGTCGAGCCACTGCTTGGTGATGCGCTTCAGTTGCCCGAAAAGGTGCAGCCTTGGTTCTTCACCGGGATCCCGCCACTTGGTATAGAGCAGGCGCTGCGTCAGGTGGAAGAGTAGCGTCGAAGGCCGCACGTCGCCGAGGTGCTCGAGGTTCATGTCGACCCCCTCGCCGATGATGCCGGCGTTGCGCGTGATCGACGGACCGACAAGGTCGGGCGTGAGCTCGAGGACCGAGTCTTCGTTGAAGGAAGCGGTGAGCCGCTCCTCGGGAAGCTCCACGCGGTAGCCTTCGACACGAGGAAAGCGAATCTCCAGGTGGTCGCGTTCCGGACGCACGGCCCGCACCGCGACAGTTTCGCGAGGCGGCTGTGGCGGCGCCACCACGGGCTTCGCGGTGAAATCGAACGGTACGCCGAAGATGTCGGCGTACTCGGCATTGAAGCGGCTTTCGTCATTCAGCTCATAAGACTGTCGACGCAGAGCGCGGCCGATCACCTGCTCGCATAAGAGCTGCGTGCCGAATGCGCGAATCCCGAGGATGTGGGTGACGTTATTGGCGTCCCAGCCTTCGGTCAGCATCGAGACAGAAACGACGCAGCGGATGCCGGCGCCAAGCTGACCCGCCTTGCCGACGGTGTTCATTGCCTCGCGCAGGAGCTCCTGATCCGCGAGGTTGTCCGCAGCATGAGCATCGCCCGTGCGCTCGATTTTTTCCCGGCGGAAGCGCTCGATTTCGTCCGCTGCCATGGCGCGGAAGTTATCGTCGAGCGCTTCCCCGGCCTCGAGCTGCTCCGAGTCGATCAGCAGCGTATTGGGACGCGGTAGCGGGTTGCCAGTGACCTCGTCGAAGTTCCGGAAGAGCGCGAGCCTGCCGTTCTCGAGCGCAGTAGTGCCGTCGGCTTTCTGGCGGTAGAACCCTGACACGTAGTCGTAGACGAGCTTCGAGATGGCCGTGTTCTGGCAGACGATGATGAAGCACGGCGGAACAGACAACTTCTTTTCCCGCCAGAGATTGAACGTCTTCTCATAGTGACCATAAAGTGCCTGAAGCGCGGTCTGAAGACGCGTGGGGAGCTTGAGCGGGTCCAGCTCCTGGCCGCTACCGCGTCCCTTCTTCGGCATGTCTTTGCGGATGTTCTCCCACAGATTGCGGTAGATCGGCATCTCATCGCCGGGAATGTTCTCGGCGACCGGCACGCGAGGCAGCTTGACGATCCCGCACTCGATTGCATCCATCAGCGAGAAGTCGCTCATGGTCCACGGAAAGAGGGTGCCCTCCGCATAGCCGGAACCACGCAAGAAGAAGGGTGTCGCCGAAAGATCGATAACTCGTGCAAGGCCAAGCTTGCGGTTCACCGCTTCGAGGCCGGAGATCCACAGTCGCGCAGCCTCATTGTTCTTTTCAACTTCCTTCCGTTCATCGCCCTTCGCCTGCTCGTCATCGGGCTCAGGGGGCTTCTCCCGATAGCAGTGATGTGCCTCGTCGTTCAAGACCATGATGTTCCTCATGCCCATGAGGTCGGGCATGACCCGCTGGAGCATCTGGCCTTCCGTCTCAATGGTCTGCAACTCTTCCCCGGTGCGGCCCTGGAGTAGTGCACGCCCGCCCGCGGAGAGCTCCAGACGCTCGCGCAGCTTGAACGCGTGGTAGTTTGTAATGACGATCTTTGCCCTGTTAATGTCGTCGTGAAACTCCTGTGGGACTAGCTCTCGGTTCGTGTAGTAGCTGTCCGGGTCGTTTGGCTGCAGCACGCGCAGGCGATCCTTGATCGTCAGCCCGGGCGTCACAATGAGGAACCCCCGGGTGAAGTGCTTGCTGCCTGGCCGCCGCACCGCATTGATGGTCTGCCAGGCGATGACCATGGCCATCACCGTCGTCTTCCCCGCGCCGGTTGCGAGCTTGAGTGCAAGCCGCGAAAGCTCGGGATTTGCGTCCTTGCTGGCTGCATCGAGGTGTTCGAGGAAGCGCTTGCCGGCTTTCGAGAGCGGCGCGACTTCAGTGAGCCAAATTAGCGTTTCGGCGGCCTCCACTTGGCAGAAGAAAGGCCGCACGTCGCCGAAGTTGTGGTGCCGCCAATACTCGAGCAAGCGCGCGGTCTCCGGCGTCACCTGCGAGGCGCCCGAAGGCAGATTTCGCCACTGGGTTACGTGCGCACGAACCTCGTTGATGATGGAGGTGACGTCGTATTGCTGTTTTTGATCCGAGAGGCCTTTCCCCTCGTCGAACACTATCTCCTGCTGGGAAGCTTTGCCTTTGCGCTTCTTCGGCTTGGGAATCGGCGTGATGAACTCGGCACGCCGCCGCTCATCGACGATCTTCTGGGTCGGCTGACCGTCCTGATCGAGCTCCCAATGGCGATTCGGGTACTCGTACGGCGAGTTTAGGATCGGCTTTTCAAAGAAGGCGTTCGACATGTTCAGATGCGACGGAAGCGCACCCAGCCGTCCGGCGACAGCTTGTACTGATCAACGCGGAACCCGGCAGTAGTCCAAGCCCTGGCCCAGGGCCTGTTAGCGACGTCGCGTTGATTTGCCCAAAAGGCCTGGTAGGCATATGCAGACGCAGGTAAAGGAAACCCCAGCACGCCCTCAGCTTCGGCGAACTTGAGAGTGACGGTGTCACCCGGTTGCTCCTGCAACCAAGCGCGAAGCGCGTCGTATTTCGACCGTCCCGCCGTCTTCGGAGAGTTCTCGGAGGCAGCGCCACCACCTGATACAGGCGCGGACCTCACCGACTTGAAGGCCCATCGGGGCTCCGGTTGCAGCAGGAAGTCCTTGCCATGCAGCAAGACGTAGATCTTGGGAGCACGTGCGAATACATTGCTGACGCGATAGACGGGCGCGCCGTTTTCAATAAGTCTCATCGAGTCAGTGCTAGATACCTTGAGTTGGCTCCACGCGAGACCATCGAACTCTGTGCCCTTGACCTCGACGGCCTGCGACGGTGAATTGGGAGCGAGTCGATAGTTTAGATCGGCACCAGCGACGGGCGCCTCGAAAACGCAATCTGGGTGCTGTCGCCGCAGATAGATGCAGGTGATTTCCACTGCCCGGGAGCCAATGGATGCGTGAGGCCCACGAGGCCATTTCTCTTCGAGGTTGTTGAACTCGCTATCGGTCAAATCAACCGTTATGGGAGACATACTCCCTCCGATGCCCTGAAGCTGATTCGTTTGCCCGACCAACGAGCGCACGAAGGGCTGCTTCTGCCGCTGGGTGCAGCGCTACAAGCTTCTTAAGAAGATCTTCTCTTATAGCGTCGCGCCTTTCGCCGAAATGCGCACGACGGTGATCATTGGCGCATAGCGCCACAACGTTCCATTGCTGATCGGCGCCGCCATCTGCGAGGGACACCACATGATGTGTCTCGAGATAAATGGCCCCGTTTTCCGTCTTAAAGCCGGATGTTCCGCAAAGCTCACAGATACCTTCGGCACGGCGAAGCACGGACGCCCGAACTTCCGTGGAGCGGGGATACGTCGTCCCAGACATCTGGCGCTTGCCGACCGGGTCCGGAACGGAAAACTGATCGACGAAAGCTGGGCCAGCCTCGACAGGCCTTGCGCCGCGAACCATTCGTACGCGGCCCGATTCGTTGTCGTAAGCGTGAACGAACCACGAAGTGGAATCAAGAGAGCGGAGAGTCGCCCTTGACGCGTCTCGTCCAAGTGCAGATTCATCGCGCTTGTGACCGTCTAGGACCACAACCCGAACAGGTTTGCCTGCGCTGAAAGCCTGCTTAAGCAGAGAATCAACGCCCCTGGCCCTGCGGGCCTGGTCCCGCGCCCTCGACTTCACGCGCCGATCTCTATCCTCGTTTGCGATTCGATCGAGCCGCAGGGCAGTCTCGCGGATGTTGCCCTCGTAGACGATCTGAGAACCGTCGACGCGCATCGATTCATGCCAAACGCACACCAAGATGGGTTCACCACCACCGCCAAAGGACCACTCGTAGCAGTAGTTTGGGTTCGCACGAGGATGCCGTACGGGGGTGCCATCAGCCTTGATCGCCCATTTGCTCACGCCGATCCCCGCGGCCGCCACCAAATCCATCACTTGCCGCTTGCTCGACGGTTTTAGGCTCTTCAGAATTTCGTCGGCGTTCATTTCCACTCAGGCGTGTAGCTTCAGCGCAAGGTCGCCTCGTAGCGCTTCAGGCAACGGGATTCGGGCTGCACGGCGATCTGTTGCCGCCTCGTCCACCTCGTAGCGTTCCCCCATGACGATCTGAAACCACCGCTCTCGATCCCGAACGACGTTGAACATCTTTTCGTCCTGAGTCGCGGCGACGTACGGAAGATACAGGTTAATCGACTCCTGCACTCGCTCCGCCAGGCACCCAATCCGATCGACACGTCCCGAGCGCTGCTCGAGGGTCGAAGGATTCCAGCAGAGGTCGTGGTGGATGACGTAGCGGCAGTGCAAATGCAGGTCAACGCCCTCCGCGAGCACGCTGCTCGCAATAAGGATCTCGGGGAAAAGAGGCGTGTTGAAGGTGAGAAGCAGCGTCCGGCGGGTCTCGGAGCGCACTTCGCCGTTGGCGAGGCGGACGTTGGGGAGCAGGACTGCGGTTTCGTCCGCGGCATTCCCCTCGGCGGGGTCGAAGGCGGCGCGGACTTCGCGCCCTAGATGGGTGCCGGTCTGGACTTTCAGTAACGCCTCAAGAAACTCTTTGCGCTCTGCCCCGGTGCAGCGCTCGGCGAGGAATCGACAGAAGCCTTCGATGCGCTCGCGCAGTGACTCACCCCCCTGGCGGGCCTGGAGGGCTTGGGCCATGCCGGCGGCGGGGTCGGCGCCCTCGAGCGGGAAGTAGCGCACGAGGAACGAGGGGGTCCGCAAAAAGCGACGCACAACCTCGATGACCTGGTCGCGCTCTTCGCTCGAGAAGGCGTACGAGCCGACGATCGCTTCGAGCGCGCTGGAGACCGAGGCGCGGAGCGTCTCGTCCTTGAAGAATTGCTCGCCCAGCTCGTCGAGGATTTGCTCGACCTCTTTCGACGACTTCCCGGGAAGCCTGGCGGAGCCGAGCGCGAGGATCTCCTGCTGCAGCCGCGAGGAGATGTGCTGGCGAAGGGCGCGGCCGGTGGCGCGGTAGTGGCAGAAGATGAGGACTTTCTCGCCCGCCTTCCACAGGTTGATGGCGCGCTCGGTGGTCGCGAGGATCTTGGGGTGCGCGGAACGCGCGTCGCGGCTGTCTTTGGGAAGCGCCCTATCGAGGTGTCCCAGATACCACTGAAGCTCCGCGATCTGTCCGTTTTCAGCCGTATCGGCATCTTCGTCCACGACCAACTGGCCAGAACGGGTTTCGAGATAAGCCTCGAAGGAAGAGGCAAGGCCGTCAGCGAAAAGCGCTCGGCCCTTGCTCGATGCGGCGAGCAGGCCCTGCGCCCGACCGGCGAGAAGGAAGGGGAGCAGGGTCTGCGGCGTGATCTCCAGGCCGGTGGTCCCCGCGTTGTCCGAAAGAATCGAGGCGCCGGTACGGACTTCGCGCCGAGGCAATTCACTGCCTTCCATCAGCGTAGCCGGCCGAACATGGCGCAAAACCCAAGGGCCGAGGGCCTGCTCGGCCTTCTTCATGGCGTCTCGGGTGTAGCGCACCTGCTGGGCCACTTGGGCAAGAATGCCCTCGCCTTCGGCGTTCGCGGCCTCCTGCCACCAGTTTTCGATGTCCTCGTCCGACGGCGACTCGGTTCCGACGTGCTCGGCGGTGAGCCGGCCCCAGGCTCGGTCGAGACGTAGCGCGGCGCCCTGAGCATCGTCGAGCGTTTGGGCAAGCGCTGCGATCGCGGCCTTGAAGTCTTCCTTCGTCATCGAAGGCGGCCGGGCGCCGTTCCAGTCGATCCCCTCGAAGCGCTCGAGCACCCGGATCAGCTCGCCATGACCGAGTTGGAAGGGGGTCGCAGTGAGAAAGAGCATGCGGTCGAACTTGTCGGCGAGCGGTCCGCCGCTTGAAAGCAGATGCGATTCTTCTTCCGCGTCCTCACGCACGAAGAGCGAGGCGAGCTTGGTTTCGGGATTCTTGACGTGATGCGCCTCATCCAGCACGAGCAGCGGCGAATGGAATCGGGCGCGCCTCAACGCCTGCTGCCAGACCGCCTCCATTTCGCCGCCAAGCGCCTTGCGGGCTTCTTTGAGCCGTTCCTCGATGTTGGCCGATTCGCGAAGCGGGATGGCGCGCAAGGCGTCGACGAGTCTATTGAACTGGCTGCCGTCCATTTCTTCGAGCGCTTGCGCGAGCGAGGCAGGCACGGGATCGTCGCGCACCGTCTGCCTGAAGCGATCGTCAGCACGATGGATCGCTCGCAGCCACTGCTCGTACGGGCGATCGAGGAGCTCGCCGAGAAGCCCGGGCGCCCAACGATCCTCCTGGCCCATGCGCAGCAACCGGCCGGCGAAGCGCCCGAAGTGATGCCGCTGCTCGGCGAGCGAGGATCGGCCCTTGAACGCGCGCTTGAGCACTGCGAGCTTGGCGAAACCGTCGCCGATGGCGCGATTCAGCGCTCCGTGCGTAAGGAATATGACGTGCGCCCGCCGCTCGAGCGGGTCATCCAATAGCCGCAGGAACTCAACGCCGGAATCGGCGGTGCTGGCCCGCAGCCGATCCTTATGGGCCGGCATGCAATGGGAGAGGAATACCCCCCAGTCCTTGGGCCATTTGTCGCGCAGGCTGGGCGGCGTCATGACCACCACCGGGCCTGCGTCTTCGCGATCGAGAAGGATCGACGCGGCGACGGCCAGCGCGACAAAGGTCTTACCCATGCCAACCTCGTCAGCCAGGATGACGCCGGGCTGGCGCGCAAGGCGCGAAAGCAGCTCGCGCGCCGCGCGGGTCTGTCGCTCGGCATCGCGCTCGGAGATGCGCGGGTTCTTGAGGTGAATGGCGCCCTCCGCGAACGGCGCGAAGCTCATTGCGCGGCCTCCTCGAAGGCGGCCGCAGCATAGCGATCCAGCTCGGGCGCCGGGGCCAACTGCGCCGCCTTCTCGCGCAGCTGCGTGATCGCCTTCTTCAGTGATTCGGCGACCTGCGCGACAGGCAATCCGTCGACCGCCACCTTCGCAGGCTGAACGCGGTGCAGCGCCAGCGCGATCTCCGCGAGGCAGAACTTCGCTTCGCCCGCGAAGGTCGCCTCACGGGCATAGCCTTCGGCGAGCGCGAGCGGTCCGACCGGGCCGAAGAGCCGCCACTCGAACGCTTCGCGCGAGGAGGCCGGACGCTCCAGGCGTTCGCGCAAGCGCTCGAGTGCCGCGGCGAGGCGCTTCGTACGGCGAAGGAGAAAGGATTGGGAATCGAAGCGCCGCAGAGGATCGAGCTCTGCGTCGCCCTCGGTCTTCTTGTTCTGACGCTTCTTCAGGACCTCGGCGACTGCCTGCGGCATCGGACGAGTGGAAGCGAGTACCTGAAGAAGCTCTTCGAGCGTCAGCGAACGCAGCGCCTCAGGTGGCGGCAGGGCTGCCGGGTTGGAGACGTTGACCGGCCAGCTTGCAGTCGTCATCCCTCCCGCGTGCGACCAGTCGACTCCGAGCACAAACGGCACTTCGGTGCTTTCCCACGCGATGCGGTGCTCGCCCGAACCTGCGCTGGCCGACGAAAGGATCCCGCGTCCGCCAGGCACGCGGATGCTCCAGGCTTGCGGCATCGGATCGCGCAAAGTGATCCCGAGCGAAGCCGGGCTTCCGGGGACGAAAGCAGCCTCCTCGAAGGCTGCCGGCAGCGGCAGCTCCTGTCCGCCCTCCTCCTCGCCGTCCGGCACGGGATCCCAGATGAGCTGCTCCGATTCGATATCGAGCTCGTCCCCGGTCTCCGGCCAGACCTCGTCCAGCACTTTCGCATCCGAGTCGGTGCCGCGCAGAATCCAGGCAAGGTTTGCCTCGAAGTTCGGCGGCGTCCGGCCCGCGCACAAGCCGGCGCTCGTGAAGTTGCTCGAGCCTGCGAGCGTCGCGCACCAGTCGTCGTTACTGAGGTAGATCATCTTCGCGTGCAGGTCGCGCCTCTCGCCCCTCTGGTCGGCGAGCACGCGCCGCACGGCGAGATCGGCCTGGGTCGCAGCGAGCTGCATTATGGGAAGCGGCGCGAAAACGCGCGTGCGGCCGTCCGGCCCGGTCTCCGCCCGGACATCGATGCAGATGCCTCGCGGACGCCTTTTCGCGAGCACCTGCAAGAGCGCATTCATGGCGTCCTTGCCGTCGCCGTCGAAGAAGGGCGAGACCACATAGGCTTCGCGCGGCGGCGAGCCGCTTCGCCAAGCCTCCGCGAGCTGCGGCAGCACGGCACGGCCCGGGCCACCAAGGATCAACGCCGGGTTCGCGGCCTTGGCCTGCGGCCAGCCCTCGACTTGCCGCCGCACGAAACGCAATGCCTCGCGCGCTCTGCGCTTGGGGCTCTCCGCGGCCTCGGTTCCGACCGACGCACTCACCAGCTCATCGAGAAAATCGAGCACGCCGCCAAGGAGCCCCCGGTCTCCGCCCTCCTTGCGATCGAGATCGATCGCGCCAAAGACTTCGAGGTTCTTCCGATAGCCCGGTTCGGTGAGGTTGCCCGACCCAATGATTACTCGGACATGATTCGCCCAAGCGAGAAGAGAGATTTTGGAGTGCTGCTTCGCACCCCGGGCCGCGAGCACACCCAGCACGTCCCAGCGCAGGCTTTCCTTCTCGCGTGCATGCCGACGATCCGCGAGCACGGCGACGCTGGCGGCAGCAAGCTTCTCTTCGCGCTCGACCATGTAGGAGACCGCCTCGGACTCGGAAGGGTGCGAGTCCATGCCAAGGAAGCGGCCCAGACATTCGGTTTCGAAAAAAGCGGCGTCAAAGGTGAACGTGGAGGCGATGCAGACGCGCGCTTCGCCGGCGCCTTCGGGCGCTTCCCACAACGTGAGCGCCTTGCCAAATGCCTGCTCGGCCGCCTTTCGCCGGCTCATGCGCGAGCGACTTTCAGGTCATCGAGAAACGACAGCGCCGCCGAGATCCGGTAAGGGCGGTTCCAGACGTGCTCGCTCTCAGGTCGCTCAGTGAGGCGATAGGGCACCCGCACAAAGGTCGCGCCGCTCGCATCGCGGTCGAACCAGGAGCGCTTTCCCTCCGGCGGCTTTGCCTGTTGCACCTCCTGATGCCGCGCCAGAATCGCCTCGAAGAGGCCCGGCGCGTCGCGCACGCCGTCAAAGGCCTTGGCGAGTTGCGCGAACATCTGCTGCACGTTCAAGGGCGCGACGGCCAGGGCCTGCTCGGCGGCCGCAATCGCCCGAGGCAACTCCGCCGCAAGCTCGCGACCGCGACCATCCTGCGCGAACGCGCTCGCGCCGATCGGGCGAGCGCGCGAATGGGTGGAGAGGTATCGAATCCAGTCAAAAGCCTCCTCCAGCACGCCACAAACACGCTCGTACGCAACGATGGCTTTAAGCCGAGCCGCGAGATCGCGGCTCGCTTTCGGAATGAGCAGAGTTCTCGTGAGTTCCTGTTCGGAAGCATCGCTTCCCGTGCCAACTTCACCCAGGAGTTCGAACACTTCGCCGCGGGGCGCCGCCTGCGGGTCGCGCAAGACGCGCAGCTGATA